>JAENYQ010000032.1 GCA_016841675.1 Desulfotomaculum sp. | reverse complement strand
AAGATCCTTATATCCCTTGCTATAGCTATATTGTAAATTCATGCTTCAGCTCTGCCGCAAAGTTCCATTATTTGTGTGCTTGCCAATATTTTAATCTTTAACTTCGACCACCCTTGGCTAATTCCCCCTGAAGCTTTCGGAGGGGTTTGGTGTTATCGGAACACCAAACCCCTAACCAAGAATTTTTAAGGAGAAACTGCTAACGCTGAGGATGACAGGCTTAAAGTCTATTTTCAAAAATAGAAAGCGGAGGCCTGCACCCAACGGTTTTCTCTTTTAATCATCCCGGACGCTCGTACAGCCGACGGCGGGTCTGCGTATAAACCAAATACAGTAGGACCGCTGCCGCTCATAAGCACCCCGGTGGCACCGGTGGCGGCAATTTCTTCTTTAATCAGCCCTATTTCCGGATGCAGAGCCAATGTGACGTCCTCCAGAGAATTGCCCAGGTTTTTCGCCACACCGGACATATCAGCATTTTTTACCGCTGTTAGCATCTTGCTGATATCCGGGTGACCGGGTTTGGCCAATGTATCGTAACGTCGGTAAACATCCGCAGTGCTCACACCAAAACATGGCTTAACCAACAGCACCCCGGCAGAAGGGAGTGCCGGTAACGGGGTGACCATTTCACCTCGTCCCTGGCACATAGCTATACCGCCCCACAGGCAAAACGGAACATCTGAACCTAATTCCGCGCCCAAATGGAACAAATCATCCATCCTAAGGCCCAGATTCCACATTTTATTGAGACCTCGCAATACCGCAGCAGCGTCAGCTGACCCACCGGCCAATCCTGCCGCCAACGGTATTTTCTTGATTAGCCTTACAGCCGCACCGCCCCGGTATCCGGTTCGTTGCTTGAGTAAATCAGCTGCCCGGTAGGCCAAATTTTCCGGTCCGGCGGTCAAGTTAGCCCCATCAACCGCCAGATCTATAATCGGGGCCGTTTCCAGTAGCACATCGTCGCTTAATGACAGGGTCTGCATCACCGTTTTTAGCTCGTGGTACCCGTCCGGCCTAATACCTACTACATCCAGTAACAGGTTGATTTTGGCATGGGCTTTTACCAACATATAAAAAATCCACCTTTGTAACTAGTCAGGAATCAGTAGTCAGAAGTCATTAAAATAAATACATCGACGCCATTAGTATATACAACATGTCCCAGGCAAACAAGTACGCTTAATTCTTTCCACCGCAACGAATTACATTTTTGGCCGTACTTATACATATATTTAGCTAGTGAAAGGAGTGAAGCGATGACCTCGAAGAACTACGGTGTCACAGGCAGACGCCTGGAAATTAACACAGTCTCACGCAAACTGCATCATTACGAAGGTGAGCGCCTGATCAAGGAATACCCCGTGGCGGTAGGCAAACCGTCCACCCCCACACCACCCGGAAAATTTAAGGTTATTAACAAAATCTTGCACCCCGGCAGCATTCTAGGCACTCGGTGGATGGGTCTTTCCATACCCGGCGGGAATTACGGTATTCACGGCACCAGCAACCCTGCTTCAATTGGGACAGCTGCATCCCTGGGCTGCATCCGCATGTTTAACCAAAACGTAGAGGAGCTGTTTGGGCAAGTCTCCGTTGGTACACCGGTGCACATATATAACCGAGCTGTTCAAAACGCAAACCCCGGTTCAACCAGCACTTCGCCGGGGCCGCCGTTAAACGGAGGGAAAACTTATATTGTTAAGCCCGGCGACAACCTTTGGAACATATCCCGTAAGTTTAATGTATCGCTGGATGCACTGATCGCCGCCAACAATTTGGCCGATCCCAATCGCCTAAACCCGGGTCAGAAGTTGGTGATACCCTAAATGTTCGGAGGTCGGTAGTTTGATTGGAATATTATTGCAGGCCCTGATCGCCGGGTTGGGCACCTGTCTTGGTGCCGCAGTGGTGGTTTTTTTCGGTCACATGAACGGCCGCACTCTTTCGCTGCTGCTGGGATTTGCTTCTGGTATCATGGTTGCCGTGGTAATTATGGACCTGCTGCCGGCATCACTGAACCACGGCGGCCCGGTCACCTGCCTGGCCGGTTTTGCCGGCGGATTTTTGGTGGTCAAATTAATGGATCTAGCTTTGCCCCTGATCATACCTGGCGGCAACACCCACCAACTCTACCTGCGCATGGGCTACCTGATCGCCCTGGGAATTGCGCTGCACGACTTGCCCGAAGGAATTGCCATTGCCGCCGGTTATTCGGCCTCGCCCGTACTAGGCCCGGCATTGGCCCTGGCCATCGGTCTACATAATATACCCGAGGGTATGGCTACCGCCGCACCACTGCGGGCGGGTGGCATGAGCGGCACCAGGGTGGTGGCTGTTAACGCTCTGGTCAGCCTGGTGACTCCGCTGGGCACCCTGCTCGGCTTGTTCATTCTGCACGCCTCGCCGGAATTCAACGCGCTGCTCCTGGCCTTAGCCGCCGGCGCAATGATTTACATCGTCACGGGAAAACTGGCCCCCGTGTCGCTGAACAGCCATCGCGTTCCCGCTGTACTGGGCATGATGGCGGGTTTTTTAATGATGCTTGGTCTAAAACTGTTTTTTTAACAGCAGCCAAGCTCCGCTGGACATTAAAGCCGCACCAGCTACCCGATGCCAGCTGAACGGGATGCGTTCCAAACCGAAAAGACCCAGGTGGTCCACCATCGCTGCTGTTAATAACTGACCTACTATGATGGCAGTGGTGGCCGCCGCCACCCCAACGCTGGCCATGCTCCTAACCACCCCGTAAATTATGGCCACGCCCAATATGCCGCCCAGGTAAAAATACCAGGGCACGTCCGGGTAACGATGCCAGTCCCCGCTGCCCAGGCGAAGCACGAATAGCAACATTCCAGCCAGCAGCAACCCCACCAGGTGGACTACAAAGGTGGTTTCCAAGAGGCCAATTACTTTTCCTAAAGCTGTGTTCAGTGACCCCTGCAAAGCCATGGTCACCCCGGCCAAGGCAGCTATAAAAAGGGCCAGCATTTTTACGCTCATTTAACTCCTCCCAGTGCGGCACTCTTAGTGTTCAAAACAATTCCGGCCCCACATTTTAAAACGGAAACCGGTGCTCTTATTATTTGCAGTCCACCAAAAAATAAACGGCCCCACCGGGGGCCCAAGCGGAGCTTAGATGTTGGATGTTACTCTAATGTGTGTACGGGGAATACCCCAGTGAATCCAAGGTGCGCCGGATGTACTCCCCACTAATTACTGCCGGGTCATAATCAACGGTAACCGTTCTTTGCTCAAGAGAAACAACCACTTCCCCGACCCCGTCCACCTGGATTAAATTGTGTTCAATTTCCTTCCCGCCTTCATTGCCTCTTAAACCGCCCACCCGGATAGTCTCCCGGGCCCGGTTGTCTCCACCGTTCATACATGCACCTCCGGGGTTTTTTTTGTTATCCTCCCCCGAATTTCCATTCCAATACTCCGCCATCACTAGGGATGGGTTCCTGCCGATCGTTTTTATCCTTAACCTCATCTTCATTCTTTTTTGCTTTGGGACTTTTCAAATCAGCAGGTTTGTTTTTCCGGTCCAGATTGATCTCCCTTTGTACAGGCTTGGGTGCCGGCCTGCTATTTTCACCTTCTCCGGGCGGCCGGCCCGGCGCCGCCTGACCCTGAGTGCCCATACCCATAAGTGGGCCTAGAAGACTTAGGATACCGGCTAGGTCATTTTGACCACCCCCGCCTTGCATTCCACCCAGCAGGCCGAGCAACGCGGCCGGATTAATCTGCCCCCCCGGGTTACCACCGGGCCCACCGCCCATGCCGGCGGCTGCTATAGCCAGCAGCGGTAACAGTGACTGTAAATTGCTGTTGCCTGCGGACGATGCACCGGTTCCGCCCCGGTTAAGGGCGTTAACCAGACCCATTAGATTCAACAGACTAAGCATAATCAACAACGAATCATTGTCAACATCCTGCTCGGCCCGGTAGTCCAGCAGACGAAAAAGGGTCTGTTCAATCCTTTCACGCTCGTTTTCCATATGGACACTCCCTTAAAAAACACCTTCTACCATAATGTAACAATTTTTGCCGCGCGCACATAAGATGTTGTAGGGGTGAAATTTGCTTAATGCGTGATTAGAAGGAGGTTTTAATTTGCGTTCTTCAACGAGATACCCTACTGACTCGTTCAATCTTTTTTTGATTCTGGTTTTATTAATTTGGGGCACACGGTTTCGAGGGGCGAGCGCAGCGGGTTTTACCAATCAACCGGCCGAAGCTCCCGCACCGCCAACCCCGGAGGCAGAACCCGACGTTCAGGGACACAACAATGATGCACAGGATGATGCACTTGAGCATTCCGAGATACCCCAGATACCAACCGACGATTTGAAGGCAAACCAAGATCAGCAGGAAAGCACGAGCTCAGATACAGATACAGATACAGATACAGATACTTATGCTGATGCTGATGCTGATGCTGATGCTGATACTGGTACTGGTACTGGTACTGATACTGATGCAGTTACCGAAAAAGGAGCAACACCTGCGCCCCTTATAACTACCGAGACGACCACAGAAAATCCGCCGATGACACTCCCGGCTGACAAGTTAATTAAAAAATGGCGCCACTGGCCGGAAGGTAAAAAATAACCTGGTATTTATCACCGGCCACGGCATGGTTTACCTGCCCTCTTCTTCCGACTGCTGCACACCGCCCCGCGGACCGGCGAACATATTCCTAAAAGGAACTTTTTCGGGCGCGGCCCGCCGGGTGGCGCCCTCCTTTTTGCTAAGCGCAGCCCTGTCCTCCATTAAATTAATGATCCCCATCAAATTAATCAGCCCTAGCAGCACCATAAAACCGTCATTGTCCAAATTGTTTTTGTTTTTTACATCCAGCAGATCCACCAACATCCGCTCAAGATTTTTATTTTCAACCGGCATAGGCATCCCCACTCCGCACTACAACAGCCCCGGCACGAATGGAATGTTCATCCCGCCGGTCATTTTGGACAGTTCTTCCCGCACCATCTTCTTAGATTCCCGCATCCCCTCGTTAAAAGCATCGGCAGACAACCGGGCTAATTCCGCCGGGTTCTGCATCAGTTCGGGTTTAAAAAATATCTGCACTACCTCCTGGTTGCCGTTCATGGTCAGCTGTATCGCCCCTTCCCCGGCACTGACTTTTACTGTCATTACTTTTAACTGTTCCTGGAGCTGTTTAACCATGCTGAACATATTATCCATATTTTCCATCATCAAAGAGCCTCCCCGGAATGGATTTCCTGCTTGATCCAAATATATGTGCCAAATAGGTAAATAGAAAACCGATTTAGCCCAAAAGTGGCCGATGTGATAAAAAAAGAGATGGCATTTAAACCATCTCCTGCCATTCCCCATTACAATTTTATTTTTTACCCGTAATACTCGTCAAATGTATTTTCACTGGCCCTGATGCATTCCAGCATTACATTATCAATGATTACCGAACTGGTGTTCAGTACATTGGGGTCAAAGGTGAAGCGAACCAGGACTTCCCGGGCTTCCATAGGCGCCGCAGCGTTGATGCACAGCCTGGTGGTGGTGTTATCCGGAATCTGGGCCGCTGTGTAAGACTGGGCCGTGTATTCAATCTGGTTGCCGAAACGGTCGAAGAAAATCAACTCGGCCGTCAGAGTGAACGATGCCGTCCCACCCATTATGGAGGTAACTTTGGGTATCTCCGTGGCGTCAAAGCACAGGCGGTAAGTACCGGTGGGCACCAGGTTTTCTCTGACGGTTTGGAACAGGGAAGCCGCTTCATTGGGGATAATCCCCATCTGAGCGCCGCCGTTGGCACGGGCTACGTTGCTGGCACCCCAATAAATGGGAGTGAAATCGGTGGCCCAAGCTTCGAGTTTGCCATCTCTGAGGAGATTGACACCCTTGACGCATTTGCGATCAAGCCGCGGACAAACCTGAACAAAGATTTGCCTTTCCTCAACCACTTTAATGCTGAAGATTAATACACCGGTTTGCTGCAACCTGGAACCTCTCCTAAGTTCCCAGCGCATGTCAATTTTCTTGTTGTGCAGTTGGACGAACACATCATCCTCGTTGACTACGGGCTGCGGGTCGGCCAGGGTTATATCTTTGCTGAAGGGGATATCTTCACCTACGTGTTTGACGTGATCGTTCTTGTCAACATAGAAAATTTGTTTGTGCAGAACGCCTCTAACCAGCACCTTCTTGATTACCGGCTGCCGGTGATCCTGCCAGCGCCAGCCGAACCTTTCCCAACCTTCTTGTTCAATAATACTGATCCAACGGTCGCCGTTTTCGTGAACGAAGACAGGCCTGGCGTCAAATTCATCCAAACGGGCGTCGATATGATCGACTTTTTGCGCCAGCTCGGGCAAAGTGGCGACATTGTCTATAACGACCTGGACCTCCTCTTCAGCCAGAACCACCGGAACCTTGATCTTAACACACAAGACATTGTCCGGCTCGCTGTAAAAATATTGGATTGGCATTCATTAAACCTCCTATCCGATTAATTAACCTTTGGCACCGCACTGTATTCTAATAACCTGACCAACCTGCAAATTGTTTGGGTTTAACCCGGGATTAAGCTGCAGAATTCTATTAACGGTGGTGCTGTAGCGCTGAGCCAACTCAAATAAGGTGTCTCCTGATTTAATGGTGTAGTTGATAATTTCACCGGGAGTGCATACTTCGTCTTCGTCCTCATCCGGTTCGGTTACCACGTCAACGCAAACTTCCCGCCGCATGGCCTCGGTAACCCGGGCCCTGACTTTTATTACAGCCTCAACATTAACATCACAATTGTCAGGCTCGGCATTGATATATTCCACCACGGGTTTAACATCCACGTCCATGCCACTTGTGGCTCCTCTAATCTCTACAAAAGTGCGGAAGTTCAATTGTTGGTGCATGGCGTGTACCGCCTGGTCCTTTTCAGCAGATACGTAAACAATCTTTATATCCACCTGGCCGCGGATAATGACCTTGTTTTGAATTACCTTAACATCGGTAACCTTGATTTCCTCGACTGAAACGTTAATAATTTTGGCGGGACACGGTTTGGCCTGCGGGGTTTCAAAGGTTTCCCGGACCACCACCTGGGTTGAATCTTCACCAATCAATTGCTCTACATTTAGCTCAATGGTTTCCACCGTGGCACCGGCACAGTTGGTGACCACCCTGACTTCCCGGGGCTGCGTAACCATAGCGTCCAGTTTGAGCACGCAGGTTGCTTCAAAATAGGGGTCGCCTTTGATCTCCACATCGCAGTTTTCTACCATCGCCTTCACATTTACATCCATATCCGACTCGGCGCCGTCCACTTCAATAAAGTCAGTAAACTTGATGGTTTGGTGCATGTCATGGACAGACTGTTCGGGAACTGCCCCCACATACATAATCTGCAGCGTGAGTTCGCCATCCACAATCACCTTGTTGGCCACAATGCGGGCCTCAGTAATGGTGACAGTAGAGTCAACATCCAGTATTTTCTCGGGTTCCGGTTTTTCCATCGGCTCATCAAATTCACCGCTGACAATTACCTGGGAGGTACCCCGCCCTACTACATCATTAATGTGAATAGTGTCATACTCTGCCTCCATGTCATCATCAACAGCAGTTAGCACTTCCACTTCCCGGGCCTCGGTAACCTTGGCGCTCACTTGAAGCACCGCTGTGACATCGAATTTCCTGGGATCCTTGGCGCTGGGGGTAACTTTAATATCCTCCACCAGCACATCCACTTCGACGTCCATGTCAGGCAGCGCCCCGGGTAAATCAACGAATCCGGTAAACGGAATCTGACCGTGAAAATGATGCACAGACTGGGACGGTTCAAAGGCTACGTACACAACCTGCACCGTGAGCTTTCCTTCAATAACCGCCTTATCCGGCAGAAGTCTCGTATCTTTTATACTGGCCGTCTTGTCTGTGGATATAATTTGTTCTACGTCGGGCTTGGGCTCGGGTACGGTAATAGTGCCACGAACTACGATTTGCCGGGTGTCTTCACTGACGACCTGGTTTACGGTGATGGTTTGCTTGGCATTGGCCACGCGATTTCCTCCTTTCAACAGATTTCTATAATAATATATGAGGGACTGTCTAAAATGTGCAGCCAGTGTTTAAAGTGAAATAAAGAAAGGCGCGGCTGCAATTTGGTTTCTTGACCCCGCCTGCTAATTAACACTTTATGCATTAGGACTTGGACATATTTACAGCTAATTACCATTTTTCTAAAGTTAAATTAAGGAATTACGTCGCGCCCTTCCTTGACCACATTAAGAGACATTTTGAGCCTGTCCATTAAGTGTACCTGACATAAACTACTTAAAAAAATTAACCAACAGGAATTAGCCCGGGGAATACAATACCGCTCCCATCCCTTCCGCTAAAGCCAGGCAGGCCAGGGTTCCATCAGACTCGTTAAAAAAACTGGTAAGGATAAACATATTCCCTTTAAGCCCCCGCTTAAATCTCTGCAGCATCAATTCATCCAGGTTGCTCAGAGTTTCGATAGCTATTCCCGGACCTCGCACCACCAGGGTAAACCGGCCATCTTTCTGTTTTATAAAACGCAGACTGCACCGCTGGTGGTCCTTCTTTTCTCTAGCTAATTTATCAATTAACCGGAGATAACTCCTGGTCACTTTTAAAGCGTCTTCTTTACAGGGCAGCAGGGGTCCAATGGCCGGGATATCGTTAAGAAAAGTCAAGGCCACATCATCAGTTTGGTATGATTTCACGTGAAACAAACCTCCCCTAGTCGCAGAAAGCGCGCTTTTAGCAGTTCCCTTTAGGCGCGCTTTCTAATTATATTTTCATCAGCCCTTGCCTTATATTTTGAATTAGATATCGTTCCAGCTTCTAATATGGGTCATGGTTATAATTTGGTGCAGTGTAAAAAAAACGCGCCTAATCGTGTTCCTTGGCGCGCCATTTCTGTGTTTCCAAACTTCGCCAGCCCATGCTGCCAATCAGCCGGCATGGTTATTTTATTTTTGCAAGGAAAGGGTACACCCCTTCCTTGTGTTTGGGAATTTACGTACTAAAATTCAATATCCAGCAAATCCATAACGTTTTGGATGCGATTTATAATACAATGTGTGTCTGAGCCGGCAAATAAGAGCCCCACAACATTATTGTTTTCATCTACAACCAACGACCCGCTGTCCCCGGGCTTGCACAGCACATCAGCCACCACCTGATCGCTGAACCAACCCGACTCCTCGTCGGACAAGTCAACTTTAACGGTTACTCCGGTAGATGACACGTCCCCTGAGGTAAGTCCGCTGGTGCGGCCACTCTTTCGCACCGTCATACCATCCCGCATTTCCTCCACACCGGACACTTTACCGATTTCGATAATATCGTCACTGATTATATCAGGGCTTACCGGTCTGGCTACTGCGCAATCAACCATATTATATTGATTCAGATTTTTATAAAAACGCATCTCGTAAGCCGGCTTGATTATTTTTAGCAGTCGGCTGGCTATTCCGGCCACCCCCGCAGCCACCGGGCAATCAGCCTGTTGAGTACTCCTGTGCAGAGGAATAAATCGGACCAGTTCGGCAACTTTATCTGTAATGGTTCCACTGTCGTAAGGGCCGGGTTGCAATATCGGGTCACCTGGTTTAGCCCGACCATCTGCACCGTTGCTACTATTGGCCAGGATATGGTTGTTGGATAGGATCAGTTTATCTCCGCTTTGCTTATCCTTGACAACAGCACCAAAAGTCCCGGCGCTGATTTTAAAATGACCAATACTGCTGCCTGGCACAGCAGGCCGGATTTTGTTCTTTCTTTCATCCAACAACCGAACCCGGCCAATTTCCACCACATCGGTGTCCAATCCGTATAACTTGGTGGGCACTCGGTATCCACGGGCCAGCTTGGTTAGAGGCAGCTTTTTCTCTACAAATACGATAATGGCCGGTTCGCCCGTGCTAACATTTCCAACCCTCTTATATCCCACACCCACGCCCCTGACATTGGGTAAATCCAGAACCTTTTGCCGTACTTTGCCCAGGGCACGGTGATGCCTTTCCATAAAACCCTCTCCTTTGCTGATGCCATTCTATGCAAGCGCTAACAGATAAGTTACCCATCAGTTGTTTACTTATTGGACATCCGTCATTTGGGACATTCCTTAATACGGCGAACGGGGTACGCCGAGACGGTGTTTGCCCCGGGTTTCGATCCCCCCGATACCGTCGAAACCGGTAATGGTTCCGGCAATAACTTCCCTTAAGGGGATGGGGTCGTAAATAGAGGTATAGGCAACCTTTTCCACCACAAAAACAGGATCAAAAGCATGTATTAAAACCCTTTGAGGTGAACTGGCAAAGTTGGCCCCGGCGGACAGAAGAGCCTCGTAATGGGATTGGCATGCACCGGCAAAGATAACCAGGTCGTCACGGCTTTTTTCATATCTTCTGGCTGCTTGGACGGCGTTAACAAAGTTTGTTGAGTGATGATAACTTTTAATCTCGGTTAAATCTTTAGTTCCTTTGGCAAACCCGTCATGTCCGGTCAGAACCAGCAGATCAGGCCGATGTTCAACCAGCAGATCGTATACTTTTTCAGCCTGTTGTAACTCACTGATATGATAACCTTCGGCCGGTATTTTAAGCTGCTTATAAGTAGTCATGCACAAATCCAGGTAATCACTGTCACCGTCTATATGCAGCACACTGCCCGGCACATCAAAACCCTCCACATCCCCGGGGCCGTCTGGCTCAGTCACCGATCTAATCAAACTCCTTTGGTGTTCCGCCTGACGGCGCTTGAACACATGGCGCATGGCTTCATGGTTCTTGGCCAATGTCATACGCCAGTAACTTGCCACTTTGGATGGTTCGATCAGATCTAAATCTTCCAGCGGTGCTGTTGCACAAAGGCGCATATCCAGTCCTTTTAAAGAAACAATTTTACTACCTTCGATATCTTCTATTTTGCATACTTTAAAATAAATATCTTTACCGTAAGACTTGCGCCCAACTATGTCACCTACCCTTATTTCGCCCACAGCATCCCCTCCCATGGCGCATTTTTACATTATTATGAATTTTAAGCTTAAAGGTGTGTGTCCAAGTGGAAATTAATTGCCAAGTTAAGACACGTAACTTTTACCTTTTGTCGGCATATTCTAAATAGATACTCCATTTTTTGTTAATTACCACCCTTTAAAAAGCCGATTAAAAAAACCTTGACGTTTATACAAGGGTGTTTTAATCAGTTCGGGAACATCTTGCCTAAGACATAGTGATTGGAAAAATCTTGATGAGGTTTTTTAGGGGAACTAAGAAGGGTGAGAAATCAGCATGTTTGCAGCAGTAATACCCGTTAAAAACGAAGCTAAAGGCCTGAAGCAAGTTGTGTTTAACTTGGCCGCTAATTCCCTGGATCTAATAATCCCGGTTTTAAACGGTTGTACAGACAACTCTTTGTCCGTGCTGGAAGGAGTAAACTGTCCTACCCTGGCGCCGCTCTGCTTCCAAGAACCCCTGGGAATAGACATCCCCAGAGCCGTAGGAGCCCTGGCTGCGCGGCGGCTTAATGCCAAGGGTGTAATTTTTGTGGACGGCGATATGACCGGAGCTAATAGCGCAGTTCTAGGCCAATTGCTAAATGCCGTGCGCCAAAAAGGCGTGGATTTGGCTCTCACTGACTGCTATCCCCCTTATATTTACCATCATTTAAGCCCGCAGGCCTCTTGCCTGCTGGCCATACGCCGTAAATTAAATAAAAGCTTAGGCCTGATGGACAATATCGGCTCCGCCACTCCGTCCCACGGACCGCATGCGGTTTCCGGATATTTACTGCGCATGGTCAAACCGAACGATTTTGCCGTTCCCCCTCTGCTGCTGGCCAAAGCGGCACATCAGGGGATGAAAATCGGGCTGGAAGCAGAACTTCCTCATCTGCTGTTGGGTTCCCCCATCCGCAGCAGCGACCATGCGCAGCGCATCATGGAAACCATCATCGGCGACTACCTAGCCGCGCTGCAAATGCAAAATGATAGTCCGGGAAGTAGGTATTTCGCCGGGCATGAGTATATCGGATACCACGCTCAGCGGCGGTTTGACCTGCTAAATGCGTTTGCTTCCGGAGTGAGCACAGGCGATTGTTTTTAAAAAGGGTAGTCTTCTAATAGCCAGGGAACAAATAAAACCCCGGCTTAGTTTATCACCGGGGTTTTATTTTTTTGGTTACTTAGTATGTTTATCTGCTACGCAGGATGCACCATAGGCATCAGGCTTGATTTTGGCTTGAAACCCGCTGCCGGTTACCATCCCTACCACTTCTTTAATCAGGTCCCGCGTCTCTCCTTGCGTCCCAACATCAATATGGATTTCCACCGGCATCTCCGAGTACCCGTTTTCGGAGAACTGTTTGGTAATCTGTCCACCCAGTTCTAAGCTTAGTGCTGTTTCGTAAAATATTTTTTGGCGCAGACTTTTAATTTTTCGATGATTGTTTTGGCGGTAATAATAACGAGCCCCTTTGCCCAACCGGTGCACCACTACGGCACTGATAAAACATGTGTTATCCCTGACCATTGAATCGGTGCCAACTATTATTTTATATGAAGATGACGTAAGACCCCGAATGTACCGGTGAATATCCACCATCATCTCCGCAAATGATAACCTGCCCATGGAGGGACTGATGAAAAACAAACTGGTCCATCTCCTTTACATCAATTAGGGACATTCAACTATTTATCTTAGGCAAATCGGCACTGGCATCGGCGTACGCGTCAGCCAGCCGGGCAAATTCTACCAGGCTGAGGGTCTCCCCCCGGCGGCCCGGTTCAATATCCGCTTGTTGAAAAACACTTAACCACATCTCTTTGGTTAATCGTTTGTCAGTACCGCCAACAGCATTAAGCAGAGTTTTCCTGCGCTGTTGAAACGCCGCCCGCACCAAAGCAAAAAAAATATTTTTATCTTTCATCGGTACCGGCGTATCCCTGACTTGCAGTCTTACCACCGCCGAGTCCACTTCCGGCCGTGGTATAAAAACCGTCCGGGGAACCCGGAACACTATCTCAGTATGCGCATAAAAATTAACCGCTACGGTTAGCGCACCATACTCAGGCGTATCCGGTCGGGCCGTGATTCTTCGGGCTACCTCTTCCTGCACCATGACCACTATCCGGTTGATGGAAGAATGCTTTTCCAGCAAGTGCATAATTAATGGGGTGGTAATATAGTAGGGCAAATTGGCCGCTATCTTGTACTTAAAGACCCCTGCATCCGAAGTTGAGGACTTTACCAGGTTGTCGAAATCGGTTTTAAGTGCATCCGACTCAACGATATGCACGTTATCCAGTCCGGCCATGGTCTCTTCCAGCACGGGAATCAAATTCCGGTCTATTTCCACAGCCAGTACCTGACCGGCTTTGGTGGCCAAGGAACGGGTAAGCGCGCCAAGTCCGGGGCCAATTTCTACCACCGTGTCGGCAGGACCGGGTTCCACGGCATCTACTATTTTCCTGATAATGTTGCCGTCAATGAGGAAGTTTTGACCCAGACTCTTTTTGATTCTAAATCCGTGGCGAGCAATTAACTCCCTGACAACACCTGGCGAAACGGGGTCCATAAACAAGCCTCCGAGAAAATACACAAATTAGGACATTCATACATTGGGGACATTCAAGATCCTTACATTTACTATCATACCCTTTTTTATGCTAAAGTCAAAAAAGAAGGGCATAACGAGGATACTAAAAGTCCAATAGCAGGCTTATGATGACACGGCCTAGACTTTTTTAGCGACCTCGGCATACCCTTCTTTTATTCAAGCACATATACTTTTACTTTTCTAACTCCCCAGCGTTTGGCTTCATTATTGGTATCAAGAAATACGTCAATTCGATTGCCCTTAATCTTGCCGCCCACATCCATGGCCCGGCAATTACCATATCCTTCCACATATAAATTGGTCCCCAGCGGTATCACCGCAGGATCAACCGCCACTATGCCTACTGTAGGTTTAACCCCGGTAGCAGTATTATGTCCGGTATGTGTATATGCAGTGGATACCATATCGTAAGCCCTGGAGAACCTAATATCCTGGCCACCCCGGGAAGCTACTTGTAGTGCACCCACTTTTACAATTTGATCCACCGGCTTTTTAACCACCGTACTGGCCACTAGGCGCCGATTGGCTTCCTGACCGTTCTTATAGGTTATTTCCCATGATTTACGTTCCAGACCCTGGACGCCCTGCTGTACTACATTGGTAATGCCCCGGGCAATTTTACTATCATTTTCCCGACGGACATTAAATTTAATCGGCACCTCTTCATCCATGGTACTTACCGTTATCCGATCTACTCTTACAAGCATATCCGGTTCCAATCTAGTTTCCAGACCTGGTGAGACCACATCCCGTTCACCAAGCACTACGTTACTTTCATCAATTAAGCCGCCTACTGTTTCAGCCGCTGTGTTGACCAGGCCTTCCTGCTCTCCAACCTGCAAAGTAACGGGTATGGCCCTGCGCACCACCACTGTCATCCCGTCCCGCAGCTTGGTATCCGGCAGAGGTGTCACTTGGTCTTTTACACCCAGTTCAACACTCTGTTCCTGCAGCAGTTCGTTAACATCACCGGCAAAGGAACGAACTTCGATCTGCTCTTCTTCAACCAATAGCATAACTTTATTCTGAGCACTGGCATAAGCTACGAAAATGGCTGAAAGCAGCAACAAAACCATCAAACAAGCCGCCGCTACACGCAACCCCGCCAAGTTGTCGGCTAACTTACCCGACAACCCTTTGTTGCTGTTAACCTTTTGCCTTATATCCACTCAGCAATTAAACCTCCCATTAATAACAATTTAACCAAACTAGTCAGTCAACTTTAATAAAAAAACCAGTTGTTAGCTATTCGCCATTAATCGATTAATTTCCTGCGCCGGGATCTTTTCCCCTGTTCGCCGAAAGGACCATAACTATTGCCTTTGTGCGAGCAGGTAAAAGAAATTTAATATCCACTAATTTTCTGAGTAGCCGGGTAACGTGTTTTTAACATTAACACTTTTTATATTCTTTGAAAACCCTTTCTACTGTATAACACAAAAACTCCCACGGCGTTGTCGATATGACAACCCATGGGTTTTTGTTGTGAGGGGTTTGGTGTTATCTCCAGGATGCAACTCGCTTTTATACTTGAACGAGCTCCTACGCATCCTTTTGAAAACACCAACCCCTCCGAAATTTGGTTTTTTAGTTTACCTGTTTAGCAAACTTCCCACATACTTTAACAGTTCGTTAGCGCAGATGCTGCAGTAACCGTGCGCATCAATCAATTTAGCACTTACTTCGTTAATCCGCTTAAGCTGCTCAACATCCGGGGTCTTGCTGGAGGTGGTAATTTTAACCACATCCTTTAAATCGGCGAACAGTTTCTTCTCTACCGCTTCACGCAGTCTTTCATGGGACTTATAATCGAACCTTACGCCCTTTCTAGCGTATATAGACAGTCTGATCAGTATTTCCTCGCGGAAACTCTTCTTAACGCTTTCGGCTACCCCAATTTGTTCTTCGATGGAACGCATCAATTTCTCATCCGGGTCTATCTCTTCATCGGTGATGGGATCCTTTAATTTAACCCCGTTGCAGTATGCTTCTACGTTATCCAGGTAATTATCAAAAAGGATTCGGGCAGACTCCTCATAGGAGTATACAAACGCTTTTTGCACTTCCTTTTTAGCCAGTTCGTCATACTCTTTGCGGGCCACCGAAATGAAGTTTAGCAACCGGTCCCGTTCCTCTTTGTTGATGGATGGGTGCTGGTCCAAACCGTCTTTTAGCGCTCTTAAAACATCCAGAGGGTTGATACAACGGGTGGATGTACGGATTAAAGCCGAACTGAGCCGGTTGATTACATAACGGGGGTCAACGCCGCTCATTCCCTCGTCCTGGTGTTCACCCCTGAGCTCAGTAACGTCTTTGCTCTTAAATCCTTCCACGTCCTGACCGTCATACAACTTCATTTTCTTCACTAGGTCCATACCCTGCTTTTTGCTCTCTTTTAGCCGGCTCAGCACGGAAAATATGCTGGCCACCTTTAGTGCATGGGGAGCGATGTGGATATCCTTTAAGTCACTCTGCTTGATCAGTTTGTCATAAATCTTAATTTCGTCTCTAACTCGAAGGTTGTAGGGAATTTTCATTACTATAATCCGCGACTGCAATGCTTCATTTTTCTTGTTGCTGATAAAGGCCCGATACTCGTTTTCGTTGGTGTGGGCTACGATCATTTCATCAGCATAAATAAGCGCAAACCTTCCGGCTTTAAAATTTCCCTCCTGGGATAGGCTGAGCAGGTTCCACAAGAACTTTTCATCACACTTAAGCATCTCCTGAAATTCCATGATACCTCGGTTGGCAATGTTTAGTTCCCCGTCAAAACGGTAGGCCCGGGGATCTGATTCTGAGCCGTATTCAGCAATGGTGCTAAAGTCAATACTACCTGTCAGGTCGGCGATATCCTGGGATTTGGGATCTGACGGGGTAAAGGTACCAACGCCCACCCGGTCGTCCTCAGATAGGAACACCCTTTCCACCAGTACGTTTTCTATATCGCCGCCATATTCGGCATCCACCATCATCCGGCAGGATGGACACAGTTCCCCTTCAATGTATACCCCGTACTCTTTTTCAAATTCAGGGCGCAATTCCTTGGGGATCAAATGCAGGGGTTCCTCGTGCATAGGACAGTGCTTGATGCCGAAAACTGCCCCATTGTCTGTTCGGCTGTACTTTTCCAGACCGCGTTTAAGCATCGATACCAGGGTTGATTTACCGCCGCTGACCGGGCCCATCAGCAGCAAGATCCGCTTGCGTACGTCAAGTCGCCGGGCAGCCGGATGAAAATATTCCTCCACCAGGTTTTCCAGCGTCTGATCCAACCCGAACAATTCTTGGTTAAAAAATTTGTAACGTTTGCCGCCCTCTTTCAGTTCTTCCACGCCGGAGTCCTCAATCATTTTGTAGATTCTGGCGTGGGCCAACTGCGTCACCTGGGGATTTTCCTTGATCATCTGAAGATAATCGTAAAAGGATCCTTCCCATTTATCTTTCCGATACAGAGAACGGAATTCTTCCATGCGTTTGATAAAATCCATTCTTCACACTCCCTCTGGTGCATAAAAAACGACCGGTTAATGAAACATTAGTCAGCAACAACCTTACCCTGCTCAGGTAGTAATATATTTATATGCAGCAACCGAAAAATGAGTATCGACAAGTGTCTGTATTTAACGTCATTAAAGTCTGTTAGCACCCGTCACGTTAATTTGCTGTACGGGTGCTTTAAAATAATTAATCTGACTCTTTTTTTTAAAAATTTAAAAAAAACAAAAATAAAAACCCCACCGAAGTGAGGTTTTATATGCCTAATCAACAGATTGCACTAAAACTCAATACCTTCCTGGGCCGGAATACCCGCTGTGTAGGGATGCTTGATTTCTTTCATTTCGGTAACCAGGTCGGCCAACTCAACAACTTCCGGGGCGACGCTGCGGCCAGTCAAAACCAAATGTAAGGCGGGCGGTTTGGTACGAATAATCTCCAGCACGTCTTTCAAATCTACAAGGCCATAGTGCACTGCGTAGTTAATTTCATCCAGGACCACCAGGTCGTGCCGGCCATCCTGTACAGCCTTACGAGCTTCTTCCAGCGCTATTTGCGCTGCTGCCCGGTGCGCTTCCAGCCCGTCATCGCTTGCGCCTTTAATGAATCCTTTGCCCATTTGGCGCATTTCGTAGTTTGGTCCCAACTTTTCCGCTGCCTTTAATTCCCCGTATTCCCAACCACCCTTGATAAACTGCAATATCAGCACCTTCATGCCCTGACCCCAGGCCCGTAGGGACATGCCCAGCGCGGCGGTGGTCTTACCTTTGCCGTTACCGGTAAACACTAGTGTTAAACCTTTGGTTTCATTAGCCACGGATAGCCCCCCTCAATCAGTACAACAATATCGGTTGCCAGACAGCCACGCTTAAAAAGGCGGCCCGCATCAAGTATAACACGGGGTGGCCATTAAAGTGACAAGTCCCCTTATTTTAAATTAAACAATTTTTCAGCGTTGGCCGTGGTAGCAAAAGCCAACTCATCCAGGCTCATACCCCGTAACTGGGCGATGTGCTCGGCCACGTAGCGCACGTGGGCCGGTTCGTTGCGCCGCCCACGAATAGGTTCGGGCGTCAGGTAGGGGCAGTCGGTCTCAATCAGTAGCCGATCCAACGGCACTTTTACCGCAATATCTTTTAGTTTGGCAGCGTTCTTAAAGGTAACCGGACCAGCCAGAGAGATATAAAAACCCATGTCCATGCACTCACGGGCCACCTCCCAACTGCCGCTAAAACAGTGCATTACCCCGCCCGCCGGGCTGATGCCGTCTGAGCGTAAGATCTCCAGCAAATCTCCGAAGGCGTCCCGGGAATGGATAATTACGGGCCGGTTAAGCTCCCGCACCAGGGCCAACTGCTCCCGGAACACCCGCTGCTGGACCGGCCGGGGGGACAAGTCCCGGTAATAATCCAAACCTATTTCACCTATAGCCACCACCCTAGGACGGTGGGACAACTGTTCCAGGCGAGCCAGGTAATCATCTGGTACGTCTTCGGCATCGTGGGGGTGCACCCCCACCGAGGCCACCACTAAAGGCCGTTCCATGGCCATTTTTGCCGTTTCCGCAGAGGATTTCATATCAAAGGCAGCGCACAGCACCTGGGTAACCCCCACTTCTCGCATGCGCCCAAATACAGCTTCCAGGTCTTCGGTAAATTGTTCGCTGTTCAGGTGTACGTGAGTGTCAAACAGTGCAACCATGTTAACCTTCCTCCAATGCTGCCAGGTCAATACGTGGGAACAGCGGCTCGCCCTTTTTCAACACGGTACCGGCGGGGATACCTCCCCAGCGCAGTGAATCCCAGGTATGCAATTGGGCATGGTTTTCAATGCCTAAAAGCGGCCAGGCCCGCTGCGGCAGTTCCGGAGTAAAAGGAGTGATCATCACGGTGGCCAGGCGCAGCACTTCGGCCACGTTGTACAGTACTGTAAAAAGGCGGTCTCGCTGCTGAGGATCTTTGGCCAGAGTCCAGGGCGCCGTTTCTTCCAGGTACTTGTTAGCCCGTCCCACCAACTTTAGGATCGCCGCCAGGGCGCCTGCCAGGTCCCGGCGTTCCATCATTTCTTCTACTATTGGCGGTGTCTCGGCCGCCAGCTCCAGCAGCTCTTGATCAGGTCCTTGAGGTGCTCCTGGTAATTGCAAGGCACCGTTAAAGTACTTATTGGCCATAGCACAAGTGCGGTTAAACAGGTTGCCGAAATCGTTGGCCAAGTCCTGATTAATCCGGTGTGCCATCGACTCTTCTGAATAATTGACATCAATACCAAGAGGCATTTCCCTCAGCAGGTAGTAACGAACGGCGTCTACACCGTACTTGTCTATAAGTACCAGCGGGTCCACCACATTGCCCTTGGACTTGCTCATCTTGCCGCTCTCCAGCAGCAGCCAGCCGTGTCCCACCACCTGCTTAGGCAAGGGCAGCCCCACGGCCATCAGGATGATGGGCCAGATGACACTATGGAAGCGCACTATATCCTTGGCCATCAGATGGATATCCGCCGGCCAGTAACGATGGTACAATGCCTCGTTTTCCTGACCGTAACCCAGTGCGGAAATGTAGTTGGTCAGGGCGTCCACCCAGACGTAGATGACGTGCTTGGAGTCAAATGGTACCGGGATACCCCAGTCAAAGGTCGTGCGGGATACGCACAAGTCCTCAAGGCCGCTCTTGATAAAGCTAACCATCTCGTTGCGCCGGGACACGGGCTGGATGAAGTCGGGGTTGTCGGCAATGTGTTTAAGCAGCTGGTCGGCAAACTTGGATATTTTGAAGAAGTAGCTTTCTTCCTGGAGCAATTCAACAGACCGGCCGCAGTCCGGGCAATTACCCTCTTTTAGTCGTCCCTCGGTCCAAAAGGTTTCGCATGGTGTGCAATACCAGCCTTCATAATTGGCCTTGTAGATGTCTCCCTGATCGTATAACTGCTGAAAGATTTTCTGTACTGTCTGCTTATGCCTTTCCTCAGTGGTGCGAATGAAGTCATCGTTACTGATGTTCAGGCTGCGCCACAGGTGCTGGAAAGTGGTCACTATGCGGTCTACGTATTCCTTGGGCGTCAATCCTTTTTCCCTGGCTGCCCGCTCGATTTTTTGGCCGTGTTCATCGGAACCGGTCAAAAAGCGCACATCATAGCCAGTCATCCGCTTATAACGTGCCAGGGCATCAGCGGCCACGGTTGTGTAGGCATGTCCAATGTGCAGTTTGTCACTGGGGTAGTAGATTGGTGTGGTGATGTAAAACTTTTTTGTGGATTCCATTATAGATTTATACCTCCCACTGTGCTGTTATCGGCATAGGTGTTTAAGCTGAAAAATAAAACGCCCCTGGTTTACCCAGGGGCGAATTTTTTCGCGGTACCACCCTATTTGCCAGCCCGTTAAAATGGCAAGCCTCGTTTAAGGTACGGGGAAAGTTCCCGATACCTCAAGCCTGTTAACGGGGCTTAACCGGTATAGCTTATTGGAAAAGAACAATGTTAACTGCGCTTTCCGTTCAGCTTACAGTTCCGGAGCCATGTTCAACCCGGCCTCCCCGGCGGGCTTTCAGCTGCTCCCGCTCTCTGTACGGCTCATCCGGATTTACTCCCTCTCCATCATCACTTATGCCATCCTGATGAAAACAATCGAATTGAAAATAACCTTGTAAAGTATAGTTTAAAATACTTTATCCTGTCAAGTTTAACCTAAAATTAAATTTTTTATACAAATAAATCAAATATATTACAAAAAAATGTTGACTTTTAATGACATCATTGGTACCATTTACTTGCATAAAGGTTTTTTGTCGAATTATGTCACTTATTTATTAATTGGGGGAGGGAAAGCCTTGAAGTCAACCGGTATTGTAAGGAAAGTGGACGAGCTTGGTCGTGTGGTTATACCTATAGAATTGCGCCGCACCTTAGGTATTGATGAGAAAGATGCCCTGGAAATTTACGTCGACAATGAGAAGATTATTCTCAAAAAATACGAGCCTGCCTGCGTATTTTGCGGCGATGCTGCCGACGTGCAGCATTACCGGGGCAAACTGGTATGCCGTAATTGCGCCGTGGCCATGTTCGAAAACGTCAAGGCCATATAGTGTGACTACATAATTTTTTATGATCAGCCACTTACTCAGATACATGTATTTTTTTGTATAATTCCCGTCTGGGGAGATTTCTCAGGCGGGCTACTCTTTTGATCGCCTCATTGGCAGCAAGACCATCTTGCATCAGCAGCCGTACGTGTTCTTCCGGCGGCGTAGCGGCCCAAAGTTCAGCCGTTTTATCGCTTTCATTCGAGACGCCTTCAATGACCAGCACGAATTCGCCCCGGGGGGGCTGGGTGGTAAAGTGCTCTTGCAGTCCCGACAGAGTGTCCCGCAGTAATTCTTCATGTAGTTTGGTCAGTTCACGGGCGGCACAGGCCCGGCGATCACCCAAGGTTTCGATCAGGTCGTGCAGCGTTTTTAGCACCCGGTGCGGTGCTTCATACAGGACAACCGTCCTGGATTCGCCCACCAGTTCGGCCAGGCGTCGGGTGCGCCCACTGCCTTTAGCCGGTAAAAAACCTTCAAAAACAAACCGTTCAACGTTCAGGCCGGAAACAACGAGTGCCGCCAGCAGAGCGCTCGGCCCCGGCAGCGGCACCACTGGTATCCCCCTGTTTACTGCTTCGCGTACCAGGTCCTCACCTGGATCGGATATCCCGGGCGTACCAGCGTCACTAACCAGGGCTACCATATCGCCACCGGCCAGCCGCTCCAGCAGGTATTCCCCCTGGCGGCGCCGATTGTGTTCATGGTAGCTGGTGATGGGGGTATGGATGTCGTAATGACTTAGCAGACGACGGGTACGCCTGGTGTCCTCAGCGGCCACCAGGTCAGCTTCACGAAGCGTCTGCAGCACCCGCAGGGTTATATCTTCCAGGTTGCCGATGGGCGTTGCGCAAAGATACAAAATGCCCCTGTTTTTACCTACCATCCCGTTCACTCCCGTTCCCGACGAAAAAAGGCGGCACAAAACAGACACTCGCTGGTCCGGGTTTGACCAAAGTGGATATTGCAAATATGAAAACCTTCCGCATAAAGGTTCTCCAGGTTCTGTCGCCCGGTCACCTGTTCATCGGTGTCGCCGACTACCCGAGCTTCCCCTTCCTGCTGCACGTCATAAACGAGGGCCAAATGCTGCCTGAGCTTTTCATTTTCCGCTTCCAGCGCCCCGACCATGTTTTTCATGCTTTTGATCTCGGCCAGCAGGTCTTGAGCCCTGGTTTCCATCGCCTTCATTCTTATTATTAGTTCTCTCAATTTGACCACCTTCCGGAAAGTCGGTGTTGACATCCGTAATGGGGTATCCCTGGATCAATTTACTCGCCTGCAGTTCTACGCTAACGGTTTCTTTGAAAATGTTAATACCCGTCACTCTTCCCAACCCGTCAGGTGTGCTCACCCGTTTACCCAGCTCGGGAAAACATTCCCTGGCCTGCTCATAAGCTTCATTTTCAAACTTAAGGCAGCACATTAAACGGCCGCAAATCCCGGATATCTTGGTCGGGTTGAGGGACAGGTTTTGCTCCTTGGCCATCCGAATGGAAACCGAGGAAAAGTCCGACAGCCAGGTGGCACAGCATAATTCCCGACCACAACAGCCCAGACCACCCATCATTTTGGCCTCATCGCGAACACCTATTTGACGCAGCTCAATCCTGGTTCGAAATACCGCGGCCAGATCCTTGACCAGCTCGCGGAAGTCGATCCGCCCGTCGGCGGTAAAATAAAAGATAATTTTATTACCGTCAAAAGTTTGCTCCACATCAACTAATTTCATGGGCAAACCGTGGGTGGTGATTTTTTCCACACAAATTTCATAGGCCCGGGTTTCTTTTTCCTGGTTAGCCTTGAGTTGCTCCATATCTAAATCGCCGGCCCGGCGCAACACCTTTTTCAGCGAACCAACCACTTCATCCTCGGGAACATCCCGGGGGCCGGCAACAACGCTACCAAATTCTACACCACGGGATGTCTCTACGATTACCCCATCACCCACCGACAGGAAAAAATCCCCGGGGTCAAAATAATATACCTTACCTGCAGCCTTGAATCTTACTCCAACTACCAGGCACGACAACGGCCATACCTCCTGTCAAACTATAAACGTCACTATCCTGAAAATACTTGTAGGGAAAACCCCCTGTGGTTGCGGACAGGCACGGGGGCCTGCCCCTACATTGGGGACAAATTCGGTGGTACCCGCCCGGCGGTATCCCGCCTGTTCTTGCAATTAAAAACCGGCGATTTTTAGCAGCAAGGAATCTAACGCCAGTCGCTGGTTTACATTACCCGCCAGCCGCCGGGCCGTTTCCTCCGCTGTTAACAGTATGTCCAGTACTTCTCGCCGGTCATAAGCACCTGCCAGCACGGCGATATCATCCTGCCGGTCGATGTTGATTAACAGTTCACCTAAACCGGTCTGCTGTACTACCATCACATCCCGGAACAATACCGTCAGATAGTTTACAAATTCCTGCGCGCCTTCACGGCCCGAAATCTCTTCCGGTGGAACCGGCATTGCAGACCGGCTATTAACAGCCAGGCTCAGCGCCATCTCCAACGCCCGGTCACGCCCGGCCGACCCGCCAAGCAGTGCCAGCGCCCGCCCCGGGCTCCCCCCGGACAATACTGCCATGGTATGGGCCAGTTCGGCGCTACCCGCTTCCTGCATAATCACTTTGGTCACATCTGCCCGGGACAAATTATTAAACCGGTAACACAGGCAGCGGGACAGCACGGTTGGCGGGATCCCCGTCAGCTCGTCGGTAATCAGGATAAACACCACCCCGGTCATGGGTTCCTCCAGGGTTTTTAAAAAACTGTTAGCGGCTTCGGTGGTCATTCTGTCAGCCTGCTCCACCAGGAACACCTGTCGGCCCTCGCTAAAGGAGGTAAACACGGCGCCGTCGCACAACTCTCTGAGCTGCCTTATTTTTATCGAAGCCCCATCGGGGCGGATTAGATGCAGATCCGGGTGCACACCCTGCTTGGAACGGGAGCACTCGTCGCAAACTTCACATGCGTCACCCCCGCCCCCGGAACACAGCAGTGCTCTGGCAAACGCCATTCCGGCAGTCCTTTTGCCAACTCCGGGCGGCCCGTAAAAAAGATACGCGTGGGACACCCGGTTGGATACTATAGCACCGGTCAGGCTTTTCTTTATTTTTTCATGCCCCGTTAGTGCACGAAAAGCAGTCAACAGGCTCACTCCAGATATATTTATTAGGTTGTTTTTTAGGCCAGGACTTGCTGCAGGGAGACCAGCACCGACCGGTGCACTTCTTCCACCACTGCCCCGGCCTGAATTACTTTAAATAAACGGGGCCATTGGGCTGCCTGTTCCAGGTACCCACGGCGCACCTGCCCAAAAAAATCGCTTTTTTCTGCTTCCAGCCGGTCGGGAAAACGGTCGCCCAGCACCCGACTGATACTTTCTTCCACAGATAAGTCTAGTAGTATCACAGCGTCTGGCTCCAGACCGCCGGTGGCCAAATCATTTAGACGCGCTAAAAATTCTCTATCCAAGCCGCGGCCGCCGCCCTGGTAGGCCAGGGTGGAGTATATGAACCGGTCACAAAGCACGGTATCTCCTCGGCGTAGGGCGGGCATAATTTTTTCGGTTACATGCTGAGCACGGTCAGCCGCATATAAAAATGCTTCGGTGCGGTGGGTTATATCCCGACAGGTTGGGTCCAGCAGCAGTTCCCGCAGCCGGGTGCCGATATCTGTACCACCGGGTTCCCGGGTACATAAGACCGGCATAGCGCGTTTTTCCAGCGCTTGAGCCAGCAATTTCATCTGTGTTGTTTTGCCGGAACCGTCAATTCCTTCAAAAACAATAAACTTGCCCGCTGTCAAGAAGCTTCATCTCCTGTACGTACGTGGTTATAGCGCGTGCTTTTTAATATCAAGCACCTGGATGCTATTCAACTTCAAGTCAGCGGCGCCCTGGTGATGCAATCCACATTCACGCACTTGTAGTAAGTATTCTACAACCGCCGGGGTAATTTCCTCCCCAGGGTAAATGGCGGTTATTCCCGGCGGATATACAGCCACCGATTCAGCACTGACCTGGCCGGCGGCTCGCTCCATGGGCACAGCCCGGCGCGGCGCCAACCAGGCCTGACGCGGGGTTAATACCTGCGGCGGTATCGGTGGGCCAGTCGGCAGCGGATTTGGGGACCGGAAATTTTCACCTTGTCCGGCCTGGCGGCTTAGTTCGGCCAGCCCATTGACCAGCGCAATGATGTCAGACTTTGTTGTGCCCAGAGATAGCACCGCCACGATATTGAACACATCAGACATTTCTACGTAAATACTGCATCTTTGGGCCAGCCACCGAGCCGCTGTGTGTCCCGATATGCCCAACTGGCGTACCGAAACCACCAGCCGGGTGAGGTCGTGTCCAGTAATGCCGGAACTCCCCAGATGCCCGGTGCCCAATGATGTTAGGCCGGGCATTTTATTAATTATTGGTACCGCCTCGTGAATCCAGCATAATAGCTTGTCCAAATTCTCCCTGCCATTTTGGGCCAGGTAGCCCCTGGCGGCATCCAGTGAAGCCATCAGCAAGTACGATGGGCTAGTGGTCTGCAGCAAACGCAGCACCTCCGCCACCCTTTCCCGGTCCACCCTACCATTAGTTGGGGACATTCCTCCAAGGGAGGTGTGTCCCCTTTCCTCTGTAGACATTCCTCCAGCGGAGGTGTGCCCTCTTTCCGCTTTTGACAAATGCAGCCAGGAGGACTGGGTTAAAGCGCCTCCGGTTTTATGCACACTCTGCACCACAGCGTCGGCACCAAGCGAAAGTGCATCAGCGGGCAGGTCGGGGTGAAAGCGCAGGTGGGTACCGTGAGCCTCGTCAACCAGCAGAGGGACATTGTACCGATGGCAAATTGCCGCCGCTGCGCCCAAATCTCCCGTCACACCGTAATAGTTTGGATGCACCGCCAGTACTGCTCCGACGCCGGGGTTTTGCCGCAAAACATCAGCCAGTTCTTGCGGCAAAACCCCGGCGGCAAATTCAAACCCGGGCACCACTTCAGGTGCAAGGAAAATGGGACGGGCACCACTAATAATAAGCCCGCCCAGTACGGAGCGGTGCGCATTGCGCGGCAACACAAGGGGCTGATTCTCGTCACAGCAGGCTGCGATGAGGGCCTGAATACCAACCGTGGTCCCGTTGACCAAAAAAAATGTATGCCGGGCCCCATAAAGCTTGGCGGCTTTTTCCTGGGCCGCTGCGATAACCCCAACGGGGTGATGCAGATCGTCCAGACCTTCTAATTCGGTTACATCAAAACCCCCAAGCCCGTCCATCAATTTTCCGCCATGACCGGGCACATGCAGCCTTACCGGGCGCCTACGGCGGTATTCTTCCAATGCATTAACCAGCGGTAGGTCCATATCACCAATTGGGGACATTCCTCCGTAGGAGGTGTGTCCCCTTTCCTCTGTAGACATTCCTCCGTAGGAGGTGTGTCCCCTTTCCACATTAAAAGGCAAAATTTTCACCAGCGTATATACTTGTTAACATATAATTTTATCATATCGAAAGTCAGCAGACCAGTAAAAAAAACCGGTGTCTTTTTAGTTTTATCACTAACAGCCCCAATAACTAAAAAAAGCCCCAATAATAAAAGGCACGAATTAAGGGAATTGATTGGACGTGCCTTTCTTGCATTTCATTGACATCATAAAGAGTTTTTCTATGGTCAAAATAATAAAGAAGACTTGGTTCAGGTGAGGTTTTGACCTATACGTTGGGGACATTCCTCGACCCAAAAGTAAGACCAGTAAGCAGAGGTATGTCCCCTTTCCGCTTTAGCAGGGTCTTACAGGCTGTGCGAAGATAAAAAGGAGTGTGAACGGCAAATGTCCGATTTAGAAATTAACACCCAAAAAATATCCCAAAAATATCTTACCAACGTGCCCCGCCTGATCCGCGCCTGGAAAAAGGGCATTTCCGATCCAGAAATTTCCCGCCATACCGGTGTAAACGTTACCACCTTGTACCAGATAAAAAACGAGCTGGAACTGGCTCACCGCCGGGTCAGACTGGCCCGAAAACGGGAATCGGTAGACGATACACCGGTTTACGCCCAGCGCCATATTCTTTTGAGGCCGCTCCTGTAAAGTTCATAAGTCGGATCATCCAACCGCAGGTTTGTAATGGTCTCCTCGCAGCAGGCACAGATGTAATAACCATGAATGAGCAACCCTACTGCCGGTTCCGGCCAGCCGCCACAAATCACGCAACTATGATGCATCATCATATCACCCGTTACAATATATGAACCCGGGCCCAAAGCGGTCACTAGATTAGAGGTTATATTAAAAAGGAATTCGGCTATGCCAAATTCCAACAGTTACCATAATAGCCGACATCTAACATTCAACATCCAATATGGTACAGGCAACTTTTACAAATTAAAAGTTGCCTGTACCTATAAACTTTTACTGTTTTTCTTCTTTTTTCTTATCTACAGTTATAGCACAGTCCGGGCAGAAGCTTTGACAAATGCCACAGGCGATACACTCATCGTTTATTTTTACCGAGGGCGTACCGTACACGCCAAGCACATCCGACCAGCTCATACACTTTTTAGGGCATTTCTGGATACACAGCCCGCAACCTTTACAAAGCCCGGCAAATATCGTCCAGAAGCCTTTCTCAACTTCCAGGGTTTGACCCTTGAAATCTTGAGCCATTATTCCTTACCCCCTTTACGATAAATCGGCCACCAGCTCAGCGCCGCGATCCATAGCTTTAAAATTCATTTCCCGCAGCTCGGGGTTCTTTTCAAACTTGTAACCGAGCTTCTTCTCAATGGCTTTTTTAGCGTCGTCCATAGCCACCACGCCGGTAGCTTTTAGTACCGCGCCCATAATAATCACGTTGAACACGCGGGGGTGCAGTTCTTTCTTGGAAACTTCAATGGCTGGAATAGCATATATCTTGTTTGTGTTAGTGGGCAGTTCGTCCTTTATGTTTTCAATGCCGCTGTCATAAACGAACACTGTTTCGGGACCAACGTACTTTCTAGTGCGAGTTACCGCCCGGTCGCTCAGCGCGATTACGATATCGGCGGTTTGAAACTTGGGCGCCCCAATCTTCTCGTCACCAATCTGCAGGTAGGCCACCGAAACGCCGCCCCGCTGCTCCACACCGAAGTTGGGAATATAAAGGGCTTCACGCCCCTTTTCGTTGGCGGCTTCGGCCAGGATTTCGGCCACCGACTGTACGCCCTGGCCACCCTCACCGGCCAGAACTATTTTTATTGGTTTTCCCATAGCTATTGTCCCTCCTTCTCCCGGGGACCGGGTACTTTGAGTTCCCCTACCTTAAAGTATTTATACATATCTTCTTCGAGAAATTTCCAGGTATCTTTGGCGTTGGTGCGCCAGTTAGTGGGGCACAAGGACAGCGCTTCCACAAAGCTGAACCCGTTCCCGGCCATCTGGTTTTCCAGCGCTTTTTTAATGTAATTCTTTAGCTGTTTCATGTTGGCTACACTGCCCCTGGCCACGTACGCTCCCTCAGGAGCAATAGCCGCCACCATTTCTGGACCCTGGGTGGGTGAACCGGTGGTATCGGCATCACGGCCGTAAGGAGAAGTTTCAGTTTTTTGGCCCGGCATGGTGGTAGGTGCCATTTGCCCGCCGGTCATGCCGTATTGGGTATTATTGACCAGGATAGCCGTAATGCGCTCGTTACGCGTGGCCGAACTGACCAGATGCTGGGAGCCGATAGCATACCCACCACCGTCACCCATGTAGGCCACACAGATAACATCGGGGTTGGCCCGTTTGATACCGGTAACTACCGGGTTAGTACGACCATGGTGAGTTTGTATCGTATCAACATTAAAAAAGTCCCACGATAATAATGAACAGCCGATATCACAACCAAAAACGACTTTATCTTGTATACCCAGTTCATCTATAGCCTGTCCCAGGGCTTTGAGCACTAATCCGTGTCCACAGCCCGGGCAGAATTTGTGGGGTTTAGTTTCCACGCGCCAGCACTTGGGCATGGCAGGTTGAACTGTCATTTAACACAAGCCCCCTTTCATTTTCCCTCAGCAATAAAAGATTAAAACAGTTATCTTTAGCAATAAATGTAAATAATTTTTAATTTTTCTATCTAGTTTGCTTTAAGTCCATAGTTTAAAAAATTAACCTTTGATCTCTTTAACCCGGGTAATCACTTCCTCGGAAGTAACACCTACACCGGGCTTGAACAGGGACAACATTTCGGCCGTGCTGCCGTAGATAACTTCCTTAACCAACCGATCCAATTGGCCTTGAGCTGATTCCACCACTAGCAGTTGTTTTGCCTTGCCTGCCATTTCCCGCATGGCCTTTTCGGGCATCGGACGCAGGGTAATCGGACGGAAATATCCAACCTTGTATCCTTGTTCCCGTAATTCCCTGACAGCCATCTTGCAGGCCCGGGACACCACGCCGTGGGATATAATTACCAGGTCTGCATCTTCAGTGTCAAATGCCTCATGTTCTGCTATTTCAGGTGCCGCCTTGGCAAAATCGGCCAGATATCCTTGCAGCACGTCATACAGTTCTTCTTCCATATTATAAGTATTTCTCATGTGCGTGGGGGCTCTGTCCACGCCGGGCATTCCGGGGCGTCCCACATATGCATCGGTGGGCACCATTTCAATACCCCGTTCGGCCGGGTCGTAAAACATCAGTGATTCACGCATCTTGGCTTGGTAACCGTCACCCAGTACGAAGGTGGGGAAACGATACTTCCAGGCGGTATTAAAGGATTTAATAGTGTAGTCAAACAGTTCCTGGTGTGTGGCAGTGGAATAAACCACCCGCAAGCCTTCGCCGTTACCGCCCAGTGTGGTCAGGGTGACCTCCTGCTGGGAGTAAATTACTGTGGCGGTGGAAGGGCCGCCACGCTGCTGCACCACTACCACGATGGGCAGGCGCATTGCTTCGGCCATACTTATGGGTTCCTGCATCAGCGTATTGCCGGGCCCGGCGGTGGCGGTAAAAGCCCTCCGACCGGCCAGTACACCGCCTACGGTAGTAAAACCGGCGGATAATTCATCCTCGGTTTGCAGAAATCTGCGCCCGTATTTTGGTATCATTCTGGTCCAGTAATGCATGATTTCATTTTGCGGCGTAATTGGATAACCGTACATAATTTCTGCACCCGCCGCCAGGGCCGCCCAGGCAACTACTTCATTGCCGGTCACAAACATTCTTTTTTCTCCCTGAATCGGTTTTTCTGGCATTACCTGTACACCTCCTAAATCTAAAACCTATGTTAAATGTCATTACCACAACGTGCGCGGCATGTACCTTACCAGCTTCCTTACCGGGTTCCCGGCACTATCCACGAGGCCAATGCGATCGGCGAACTCAACCACGGCAGTGGTGGCAACCACCGGGATGCCCAGCACCCGGGCCGCTTCGCCTACCACCCGAACCCCTTCCTGAACTATCTCTAAATCGGTGTCATCTCCGAGATGGCTGTTATTAATTATTCCATCAATACGGGCCAATTCCTGTACGTACTGCACAATATCGGACACTGACCCGGTCATGGGGCGCGCAATGTTTACCACGGCATAAACCTTCAGGTCGGGGTCTGAGTCCGCATCTTCCAGCAACTTAAGAGTTTTAGCCCCTTCTACACCATACCCGATGTCCAGTATAATATCACCGGAACGGCGCAGTGCCCAGCGATTCTCTGCTTTGAGGATGTTGCCTGTCTCGCCAAGCCCAATCATATCCTTGGTTTCCCAGGCCAATACTGTAATACTTTTTTGTTCCAGTTCCTTTTTAATTGGTCGCAGAGTATAACAAGGCTCGACTATATCCAGATCTACCAGGGTGACCTGGCGGCCGATTTCAGCCAAATCCAGCGCCCGATTAACCGCTACCTCGCTTTTACCGCTGGCGTATTCTCCCACGTAGGCCTCGACAATTCGCGGGCCGATAATTATCACCCCCCGGGCCTGAAATTTCTAATTTATGTTAATTAGTTTTGATAAATTAGAAATGTTTTTTTTAAACAACCTCTAAAAAACCTTACTCAAGCTAAACTGACTAAAATAGCAATAAAATAACAATTACGCATAAAAGACACTGTTTAAGTATATTTCAATAATTGGAACCCGTCAAGAAAACTAAAATATCCGGAATTTTGGCACTGCATACGGTATACAAATCCTTAACATATTCCTATATATTCCCCCCTGAAAAAGTCTTGATGCGGGTTTGGTGTTATCTACAGGGTGTACACCAATCCCCCTTGAAATTTAGTTTTTCAGGGGGAAATATATAGGAGATTTCAGACGTTTTTTTTAAGCAAACCACATTGTCAGCACCACCAGCAGCACCAACCCTGGCAGCTGAAATATACCGGCCACCAGCACAGTAAAAGGGTTAAATGCCACGTGCATATTTACCAGGCCCAGTACCAAATTTAAAAGCCACAAGAGAACGATGCCCGTTACCGCGCATAGTGCTAAACTTAGCAGCAACTTTAACGGCTTGTACAGCACCACAGCAGCCAGGTAAAAAAGCACCAAGCCGGCAAGAATTATTAACGGCCAATACCATTCCACATTTATCACCCCGTTTTAAAGCTTCTTACTTAAAAATAATATGGGGAATAAATGGAAAAAATTACTGCTCTCCTGAAAAAGTCCAAGGTTAGGGGGAGGGCACTGAAAAAGTTAATTAATATAGCAAATAGCTAATTGTCATCGCTATGAATACAACAAATCTGTCATTCTGAGCGCAGCGAAGAATCTTAAGGCTCAGATCCTTCGCTACGCTCAGGATGACAAGCTTAATCTGCAAAATGGGTAATTTGGTCAATTATAAATAGCAACCGGTAAGTTGTATTCGTTTATCGTAGTGCGGGTACGCGTGATAATTCTGAGCAGCAAAGAATATAAGTATTTAGCGACTTTATAGATTCTTCATTTCAACTTCGGGACTTTTTCAGTGTCCTGATTGGGGGTTTGGTTTTTCAGGGGAAACTAGTCAATTTCACGCCGGCCTTCAATGGCTTTGCCCAGGGTTATTTCATCTGCGTATTCTAGATGTGCGCCTACCGGCAGTCCGTGGGCAAGTCTGGTTACAGTTACACCAATCGGTTTAATGAGCCTGGCCAGGTACAGGGCTGTGGCGTCTCCCTCTACATCGGGATTGGTGGCTAGGATAACTTCCTTAACCAGACCGTTTTCCAGCCGGGCAATCAGGCTTTTGATGTTTAGTTCCTCCGGTCCCAAACCCGCCAGCGGGGAAAGAGCCCCGTGCAAAACGTGATAAACACCCTTGAATCCACGGTACTTTTCAATTGCTGCCACATCGCGTGGGTCCTGTACCACGCAGATTACCGCCTTCTCCCTGGCCTCATCGGCACATACGGCACATGGTTCCCTGTCGGTCAGGTTACCACAAACGGGGCAGCGGCGCACCTGCAGTCGTGCCTCCCGAATAGCAAAGGCCAGGTTTTCGGCCACTTCCGGCGGAGCACTTAACAAAAAAAAGGCCAGGCGCTGTGCTGTTTTGGAACCAATTCCAGGCAACCTGGCCAGTTCGCCGATTAGACGAGAGACTGCACCGGCGTAACGCATAAAGTTTCACTCCCGCTGTGTTCTAAAAGTCTCACGTGCACTTTTCGAACGAATTTAGAATAAACCGGGTAGATTCATACCCCCGGTCAATTTACCCATTTCGGTGGACATCATTTCCTGAGCTTTTTTCAGCGCATCATTTACCGCAGTCAGCACCAGGTCCTGAAGCATTTCCACATCTTCCGGGTCTACCGCCTCAGGTTTTATCTCCAGGGACACCACTTCCTGCCGACCGTTGGCCACCACTTTCACCACGCCGCCCCCGGCGGTGCTTTCCACCGTCCGGTCACCCAATTCCTCCTGCAGCTTGAGCATGTCGGCTTGCATCTTTTGTACCTGTTTCATCATTTTGGCCATATTTCCACCCATTAAGTTCTACCTCCTCAATTTTTATCAAGATCCCCAGACGGGGTAACTTCCTGACCCCTAAAAAGGCTTATTGCTTCCTCGGGTTCTAAAGATGCCTGCCGCGCGTCCCAACCCGGCGGCGGAGCATCGTAATAGCTGCAGCGGACAGTCCAGTCATCACGGGTGAAAGCGCCCAATGTCCTGACCAGTAGTTCCCGTATCGGCTCATCTGTGGCCATCTGCATGGAAAAAATGTCCCCGGCCGGCACCCCCAGCACCAAACAGTTATCCTTGGTCTCAGCCGGCCAAACCAGGGATAAATATGTATATGCCGCCGGGTTGACTCGTTTAATCTCCTGCATCATATCTGGCCACCACTTCCTGATCTGTTCTATGCCGTAGCGGTCGGAACTGCTTAGGTTAACGGACTCGTTTTCAGGCGCTGCACCGACGCCGCCAGCAAAACCGGGCGCCGGCGCGGCGGGTTCGGGTAATTTTGGGGATGGAGTTTTTTTCTGTCCCACCGCTGCATCAGCTTCTGTATTTTTAGATGCACTGTCTGCAGCCGACTTGCCGGATGCGCTTGCGCCGATTAATGCCGTTTCCAACTGTTCAACACGAGCCAGCAACTCGGCATTTGACGGTCTCCCGCCGCCATCAATGAACCGCACCAGAGCCACCTCCAGCACCACCCGCGGATGCGCACTACGGCGCATCACCTGTTCGGCTTCCAACAGCAGGTCAATACCCCTGATTAAGCCATCCCGGGTAAAAAACTGACTGGGGCTTTCAGCGGCACCATCCGGCGCCAGCATAGCAATGAGCAGCCCACGCAGGCGTTCTGCCAGCGCCCCAGCCAGTAAATGCAGATCCTGCCCCCCGGAGGCAATTTCATCCACCAAGGTCAGGACCCCGGAGGTGTTCTTCCGGGCTAACGCTTCCACCAGACCGTACAGTGCTTCTTCTTTTACTGTGCCCAGGATGCCGTGCACGGTGTCAGCGGACACCGTCCCGCTGTTACTGAGCAGCAGAGCTTGATCCAATACGCTGAGGGCGTCCCGCAAACTACCACCGGCAGCTCGGGTAATAGCCCGCATAGCCCCTTCTTCAACCGTAAAGCCGCCCTTTTCAGCTACCTGCCCCAGCCGCCGGGCAATTACTTCTGCCGCAATGGGACGAAAGTCAAAACGCTGACAGCGGGACAGAATGGTCAGGGGCACTTTGTGCGGTTCAGTGGTCGCCAGCACAAAAACAACGTGGTCGGGCGGCTCCTCCAGTGTTTTTAACAGTGCGTTGAATGCCTCGTTGGTGAGCATATGCACCTCATCAACAATATATACTCGCCGACTGGCCCGGGAAGGAAAAAACTTGATATTTTCTTTAAGCTCGCGTATTTCATCAATGCCCCGGTTAGAGGCAGCGTCTATCTCAACTACGTCCATTGTTGAACCAACCACAATTTCCCGGCAGATCCGGCACTGGTTGCACGGTTCGCCGTCCCGCTGCTCCGGACAGTTAATCGCCCGGGCCAACACCTTGGCGGCACTTGTTTTACCGGTGCCGCGGGGACCGCAAAAAAGGTAGGCATGGCTTACCCTGCCCGCCGTAACAGCATTGCGCAGGGTGACAGTAACATGCTCCTGTCCCACTATCTCGCCCATTAACTGTGGGCGCCACTGCCGGTACAGGGCCATATAACTCATGCGCAAACCCTCCTTAAATTCAGTAATCAGACATCCATGCCGCGCAACACCATCAGTAGTGAAAATTTGTTTGGAACGAAATGGAGAAATCTATTTGGATTGCCATTGTAGAACGAAGTAAAGAAATCTTTTGAATTGTCATTGCTATAGCTATGAATACAACAAATCTGTCATTCTGAGCGTAGCGAAGAATCTTAAGGCCCA
>JAENYQ010000031.1 GCA_016841675.1 Desulfotomaculum sp. | reverse complement strand
ACGCGGGACACCCTGATTAAAAGTCAGGTGCTCTACCAACTGAGCTAATGGCTCGTACAGTTCTTTATATTACAGCAAGTTGAGTAAGGTGTCAATAAGAATTAACTGGGGCAGTACTGGGGCAGTACTGGGGCAGTGCCAAAGGGTGGAAGCAGGACCCTTGCTTCCACCCTTTGACTCCAGGGTTTGCTGCTAAAACAGTTCCTTCAGCACTAAAGTTTGCTTCCTGCCGGGGCCGACGCCAACTATGGCTACGGGCACTCGGGACAGTTCTTCCAGGTGTTTAATGTAATCTCTGGCGTTTGGCGGCAACTGGCTGAAATCAGTGACGCCGGATATGTCTTCCTGCCAGCCGGGAAATTCCTTATACACAGGCTCGTAATTGGCCATCTTTTTTAGGCTGGCGGGGAATTCAGTAATTATCTCATCGTTATCCCGGTAGCCCACACAAATTTTGAGAGTATCCAAGCCCGAAAGAACATCAAGCTTGGTGACAGCCAGGTAACTCAGACCGTTAATCCGGGCGGCATAGCGAGCAATCACAGCATCATACCAACCACAGCGGCGCGGGCGGCCGGTGGTGGTACCGAATTCATGACCGCGCTCCCTAATCAGGCTGCCCAAATCGTCATGCAGTTCGGTGGGAAAGGGACCTTCGCCCACCCTGGTGATATAAGCCTTGGCTACACCGACTACTTTATTAATCTTGGTTGGCCCCAGGCCGGCACCGGTACATGCGGTAGCGGCAATGGGATGACTGGAGGTAACGTATGGATAGGTGCCGTGATCAAGGTCTAAAAGCGTGCCCTGGGCACCCTCGAACAAAACTTTTTGACCCTGGTCAATGGCTTCGTTTACTAGCACTGAAACATCCGCCACGTATTTTTCCAACCGCTTAGCGTACCCGGTATACTCCTCCAACACCTGTCCATAGTCAATCCGCTCGGTTGATTCGTAAACTCCGGCCAGCATCTTGTTTTTAATTTCCACCGCGTAACGCAGCTTTTCCTCCAGTTCTTCCTGGTCCAGCAGATCCACCATACGGATACCTACGCGGGATGCTTTATCAGCATAAGCCGGACCAATGCCCCTGTTGGTGGTGCCTATTTTGCTGTTGCCTTTGTATTCTTCTTCGGCTTGGTCAATGCTTTTGTGGTACGGAAAAATCACATGCGCCCGGGGGCTAATGCGCAGATGGTTTGTGCTGACGCCCTGTTTATCTAGGTTATCCATCTCTTCCAGCAGCACAGCGGGATCTATAACCACTCCGTTGCCGATCAGGCACTGCTTTTGGCCGTACAAAATGCCCGAAGGAATTAGGTGCAGCTTAAAGACCCGGTCGTCTACCACTACGGTGTGGCCGGCGTTGTTGCCGCCCTGGTAACGCACCACCATATCCGCCTGTTGGGCCAGGAAATCGGTTACCTTGCCCTTGCCCTCGTCCCCCCACTGTGCGCCAATTAATACTATAGTAGACAATTTATAATCCCCCTTGCAACCTGTTGAGAATTTCCCGGGCGGCAACCACGCCGGCCACGGATGCTTGGGCTAGGCCCCGGGTAACACCGGCACCGTCCCCAGCAGCAAACAGGTTCTTATATTTTGTTTCCAGTCCGCTGCTCAGGGCCAGTCGGGATGAATAAAACTTGACTTCAACGCCGTAAAGCAGTGTATAGCGTGAGTAAATACCAGGCGCAATCTTGTCCAGCGCTTTTAGCATCTCCACGATACCCACCAGGTGCCGGTAAGGGAACACCAGGCTGAGATCCCCGGGTGTAGCTTCTTTAAGAGTGGGTACAACCAAGCTCTTTTTCATCCGGTCCATAGTGGAACGGTGCCCATCCAGCAGGTCACCCAACCGCTGGACCATCACCCCGCCGCCCAAAAGATTAGCCAACCTAGCCACGTACTTGCCGTAAGAAATGGGCTCTCTAAAGGGTTCGGTAAATGACTTACTTACCAGCACCGCAAAGTTGGTATTGTCGGTTTTATTAAAAGCGTGACTGTGCCCATTTACGGTTACCAGTCCGTCGTTGTTTTCCATTACCACTTCACCGTAAGGATTCATGCAGAATGTCCTGACCCGGTCGTCAAAGGTATGTGAGTAGTAAATAAGTTTAGATTCGTAAAATACGCTGGTCAGTGGTTCCATTACAGCGGCCGGCACTTCCACCCGTACGCCAATATCTACAGGGTTGTTTGCGGTTTTTAGTCCCAGGCGGTAAGCTTCCCGGGACAGCCACTCGGCACCTTCCCGACCGGGGGCCAGGATAACGCACTTGGCCGTTATTTTTTCGCCGGAGGCCGTTTCTACGCCCCTGACGCTGCCGTCCTTTACTATAATGGATTTTACCGCGCAGCGGGTGCGTACTTCTACATTTTTACCCTTTAGGTGGTCGTACATAAGCTGCAGTATTTCCTGGCAGCGTCCCGTGCCCAGGTGCCTAATGGCCACCGGGATAAGTTTTAGTTCAGCCAGGGTGGCCCGGCGTTGAAATTCCTGAATTTCCTCTTGGTGTTCCAGGCCGTAAACATGCTCGGGAGCACCAAATTGGCAGTAAATCTGGTCTACATATTTAATCATTTCAATCAGCTTTTCTTCGCCCAGGTACTGTTCCAGGCTACCGCCGATTTCTGAGGACAAAGTCAGTTTACCGTCACTGAAAGCACCGGCGCCGCCCCAACCGCAGACGGTGGAACAAGGGCTGCAATTAAAGCAAACGCCACCTTTTTCCCGTGACGGGCAGCTGCGTTGGGAGATGTCGTTCCCTTTTTCCAGAATCAAAATGCGCAGGTCTTCTTTTTCCCGGGTCAGCTCCAGGGCGGCAAAAATACCGGCCGGGCCAGCCCCGGTGATAATCACGTCGTATTGCTGCGACAACTGGTCAAACCTCCTGTTTGTTACCTCATATTCTGTGTCACCAGCATAAAAATAACCCAAACAGACATTGTTTGTTTGAGTTAACTAATTGCTCAGGGGTATCCGGGAAACTAAGCTTATACTATTTGTTCGATTGATATGGTGTTGATGCTCACGCTGCTGCACAGCTTCACATACCACCCAACAATAACATATTATCAAAACAGAACTTATTTTGTCAAGGTGAGGCAACTATATTATTCCGGGACCTGTTCCCGATCGCCGCGCCGAGCCAAGTTTACGAACCGGGTAAATTCCTTGATAAAGCCCAACTCAACCGTCCCTGTAGGACCGTTCCTCTGCTTGGCCACAATAATATCAGCTATTGAGGTCTTTTCAGTGTCCGGGTTGTAATACTCGTCCCGGTATATAAACATCACCACGTCCGCATCCTGCTCCAGGGAACCACTTTCCCTTAAATCGGATAACTGGGGCCGTTTGTCCTGGCGCTGCTCCACCGAACGGCTGAGCTGGGCCAGAGCCACCACAGGCACATTTAATTCCTTAGCCAGGCTCTTCAAGGAGCGTGATATCTCGGCAATTTCCTGCTGCCGGTTTTCCGTCCGCCTACCACCATGCATTAACTGCAGGTAATCGATGACAATTAACCCCAGGCCCTTTTCCATGTGGATCTGCCTTGATTTGGCCCTTACCTGGCGCGCGGTGAGCATACCCGAGTCGTCGATAAAAATGGGCAACCTGGCCATTTCTCTGGCCTGGTTGGCCAGTTTCACCCAATCTTCTTCGCCCATTTCACCTCTGCGCAGTTTATGGTGGTCCACCTTGGCCTCGGCGCAGAGCATTCGCTGCACCAACTGTTCTTTGGACATCTCCAAGCTAAATACTGCCACCGGCTTGCTGGTCTGGACCGCTGCCTGGTAGGCTACACAAAGACCGAAACTTGTTTTGCCCATGGAAGGGCGGGCCGCTACGATAATCAGGTCGCTGGGCTGAAAACCCTGGCAGATCCTGTCCAAGTCTGTATACCCGGTGGGTACTCCGGTAATTTCACCCTTGTTTTTGTACAAATACTCCAGATGCTTGAAGGCATCTTTGAGGATATCTTTAATTTCTGTAAATATTGTGGAAGTGCGGCGGGAACCAAGTTCCATCAGCATTCTTTCCGCTTCTTCCATCAGGCGTTCGGCATCCTCACCGCCTTCGTAACCCATACCCGCAATGCGGGTAGCCAAATTGATTAAATTACGCAACAGAGCCTTCTCTTCGACAATGTGGGCGTAATACTCAGCATTGGCTGCTGTGGGCGCGATATTGGCCAGGGTGGCCACGTAAGAGATGCCGCCTACCTTCTCCAATTCACCCTTGCGGCGTAGGCTTTCGGTGACGGTCACCAGATCAGCGGCCTGCCCGCCTTCGTCCAACTCCAAGATAACTTCGAAAATTACCCGATGGGACTGCATATAAAAATCTTCAGCGCGGATGTGGCGCACCACTTTCGGAACGACTAAATTATCCAATAAAATTGCGCCCAGCACTGCTTGTTCAGCGTCTATATTGTGGGGAGGTACCTTATCCCACATTAAATTGTACACCTGCCCGTAAAACAGGTATTCAGAAGTCAGTAGTCAGAAGTCAGAATAGAGACGAATCAACGTTCTCTTATTCTGACTCCTGACTACTGACTCCTGACTCCTGTGGTTATTTTTATGCTAAAAAACTAATTAATTAACTTCTGGCACTGCGGGGAAAATGTGACCGATAATCTCTTCCACGTTCTGCACCATGATAACTTTAATGCCCCGGGTATCTCCGGGTATATCTTTTTCATTTTCCTGCGGCACAAAGACAGTGTCAATACCGCACTGTTTGGCTCCGTAAATCTTTTCCGGCACCCCGCCCACAGCCCGGATTAAGCCCTGGATAGAAAGTTCACCAGTTACGGCAACGTTTTGGGGGATCGTACGGTCTTCCAGTGCACTATACAAGGCCAGGCATATGGCCACCCCCGCCGAAGGTCCGTCAATGCGCCCACCACCGATTACGTTAACATGCACGTCAAATTCATGCAGGTCCCGGCCGGTGAGTTTGCGCAGCACCGAGGCGGCGTTGAACACCGAATCCCTGGCCATGCTGCCGGCGGTCTCGTTAAAGCGGATTACCCCGCCGCCTTCCCGGCGGGCCGGGAACACCACCGCCTCTATCTCCAGCGCCGAGCCCAAAAAACCTGCGACACCCAAACCGAAAATCCGTCCCACTTCACCGTTTAATGAAGCCCGTCTGGTTACGTAGGGAGTCAGACGACTGATCTGGATTACCTCGTAAATATCCGACAGCGCTATGGAGGCGCCCTGCCTGCCGCACGACCGCTGGCAGGCCAGCGCAAAGGCATCGGCCAGTATACTTACCGCCTTACGCCCTTCAATGGTGTACTCTGCAATTACGCTTTCCACACCTTTTTCCATAACCACGTCTAATTTTTGGGCAGCCTGCAATACGATTTCACGAATATCCTGGGGAGTCAGAGGGTCAAAGAAAATTTCGGCACAACGGCTGCGAATAGCCGGGTTAATTTCTTCGGGTTCTCTGGTGGTAGCGCCGATCAGGATGAAATCGGCAGGAGCGCCCACTTCGAAGAGCTTTTTAATGTACTGAGGGATATTGGCCTCCGTAGGGTCATAGTATGACGATTCAAAAAAGACCCGTTTGTCTTCCAGCACTTTAAGTAGTTTGTTTTGTAAAATGGGATCCATTTCCCCCACTTCATCAATAAACAGCACTCCGGAGTGAGCGTCAGTTACTAACCCGGGTTTAGGTTCCGGGGTCCCTGTATCAGCTAGGTCCCGCCGCGCTCCCTGGTAGATCGGGTCATGCACCGAACCCAGCAATGGGTTGGTCACTTCACGCGGATCCCAGCGCAATGTTGTACCGTTTACCTCTACAAAAGGTGCTTCCGAATCAAATGGGCTGTGGGCCGTGGACCGGGCCGCCTCCAAGACCAGTCTGGCGGCAGTGGTTTTACCCACCCCGGGTGGCCCGTAAAGCAATATGTGCTGCGGAAACGGTGAAGCCAGTTTGGATAGCAGCGCCCGCACCGGTCGTTCCTGGCCTACGATCTCTTCAATACTGGCCGGCCTTAACACATCCATGGCCGAGCTAACCAGGTTCTTTTGCTCCAGTTTTTCCAGCATGGCCAGTTTTTTAAGTGTTTGGGCGTTTTCCGGACCCGCGTTTTCCTTAACAATCTGCAGTTTAATTTCTTGCACGTAATCTTCGTGCCGCTGCTGCAGGCGCTCGTTAATCTTCTTGTCCAGTTCGTCTTCTACCGTACGCCTGGCAATAATATCGGCAATTTCATCCTCAATTTGCTCCAATAACTCCGGCAGTTTATCGGGTTCAGGTACAGTGTCTAGCGTAGGGTCCTCAAAAACCAGTTTCTGCAAGGCCAGTACCCGTTCAGGCAGGTATTCTGAACGCATCATCTGCAATACGTTCAGTTTGCCCGCCCGCAGCACTATCTTGTCTGAGCCGTAAATATCAGTCAGTACATTAAAAACCGAATTAACTTGCCTCTTTAGTTGGTCCTGCTCTTGAAATCTAGTGCCCGGTTCGCTTTTAACTTTGATTTTTTTCAGGAAGCTCTTCATAATTTCAGTTGCTCCTTTCAGCGCCGGCCCGTATCACCCCGCGGCATTATCGGTACGAGGATTTTTAGAGTTTGCACAAAACAGTTATTTGGCCACCACTTCAACCATGATGTTCACATGTACCAGCGGATGAAGTTTCACCGCGACATCATGCACACCCAGCGTTTTAATAGGCGATTCAAGCAAAACTTTTTTCTTATCCACGTTGAGACCATGTTGTTTTTTGATTGCATCAACTATGTCCTTGCTGCTGATGGCCCCAAATAATTTGCCGGCGTCACCCACCTTGGCAGTCATAGTTACCTTCAGACCTTCCATACGCTGGCCCAACAGCCGCGCATCATCTTCGGCCTTCTTGTGCTTATTGGCCTTAATTTGTTTTTGCCGGTCCAGTTCATTAATTTTGCCTTGGGTAGCTTCAGCAGCCAGCCCACGGGGAATAAGAAAATTCCGAGCGTGCCCTTCGGCCACGTTCACCACGTCGCCCTTCTGGCCAAGCTTTTTAACATCTTCCAACAATATAATCCGCATTTATATATTAACCTCCCTCATTGAGGACTTTTCCTCGACCCATCCTGATCGGGGACATGCCTCGACCCCAAAGCTTGACCCGTAAGCTGAGGTGTGTCCCCTTTCCTTATTTCTCCTCACTACCTTCGCCGGAAAGGCGGCGCAGGTTGGCGACAGGATCAACCACACCGAGGGCCAGTATAACAAATGGTAGGTACATTACTATTATAACGGCTATTATAATCTTCACAATCCGCGCCATTTTCCACACCTGGAATAAATACATCATTACGGATATACCCAGCACAAAAAAAATAAAAGCGGAAACAAAAAGTATGTTTTTACCCAGCACACCGGTCCAAACAATGGCAAACTCCTCCCCCGCCAGTGTCAGGGCCAGGCCGCTAATTACCAGCCAAATAGAATACCAGGGGAGACGCCAATGGGGAAAGGCCAACCCCCCGGGCACGGCATAACCCAAGCCACCCAGCAGCCGCCTGGCAATAAAAAAAGTGCATAGTGCAGCCAAATACGTCCAGACAACCACAAAGCCGGGCAAAAACAGCCATACCAAACGAACCATCTTTTCCGTTAGCTGCAATAATTGCTGCCGCTCGGAATCATCGGTTATACCGCTGTCCAGATACCGTTCGGACATTTCTTCAACCACGGCATTGATTTCTTCGGTTGGGTTATCAAACCCGGATACCCCGGATGCGTTTAGATAAAAGAGGTTGATGCCGGCCACGACCAGTGCCAGGAAAAAGAGTACATAAACACTCTGTTCCACAGAAACCCTGTTTTTAATTAATAGGCCGATTACAATCGCCGGAGGGCCGATATGCAATATAAGCAGTAAAACCAGAAAAACATTACCGATAGCCAGGAAAATGAACATAGCAGCAAGTATCAGCGCCAACAACCCCTGATTAAGATCTTTTTTAACTATTAAATAAACCATGGGCAAAGGCAATAAAAGGATAACTGCAAAAAACAACGGCAGCACCAGAGCCAGCAAACCCAACAGCACGGTAACCGTTGCTACAGCCAGGGTTTCGACATAATTAGGATACTTGTTCGTAGGGAACAAGGAATCACCTCAAAACAGCGCCTTTTTAATACACCGAAATTTATGCAACAGATCAGCTTTGTTCATCCAGTTAATACGAACAAATATTGCGCACCTTAAAGTCTATGTGCAACACTCTAACCTGTTCTATATTTCTGCGTACCATCCTGATTTCCTTCCCACAAGCGGCTAGCGGGTCCTGTTATTTGTTACCCCGGGTGCCAGAAGTAATAAAGGCAGGGGATGCTAACATGCCCCTGCCTTCAAATGAACTATAAAAATTTTTACTCTAACGTAAATGGTAAAAGTGCTATGTTCCGAGCCCGTTTAACTGCCAACGTCATCATCCGCTGATGCCTGGCACAGTTACCGGAAATACGGCGGGGAAGTATTTTACCCCTCTCGGTGATATATTTTTTTAGACGGGACACATCCTTGTAGTCCACAGCCTGCATTTTATCCACGCAAAAACTGCAGATCCTTTTTTTGCCCCGGCGACCGCGTTCACGTCTCATACTGACATACACCCCTTAAAAAGGAATTTCCTCCTCATTGAAACTAATCTCACTGGCAAAACCTTCTCCACTGGCCTTACTACCGCCAGCAGCAACAGGTGGTGCTTCACGATCTTCCTTGGGCCAGTCCAGAAAACGGACATCGTTGGCCACAACTTCGGCGACCCTGCGCTTAATACCCTGGTTGTCATCGTAAGACCGAATTTGGAGCCTGCCATCAACCGCCACAAGTCTACCTTTGCCTAAATGATTGGCACAGTGTTCCCCCAGCTTTTGCCAGACTACAATATTGATAAAATCCGTTTCCCTTTCCCCTTGCTTACTCGAGAACGCGCGATCAACGGCCAATGTAAAATTAGCCACGGGCGTTCCGTTTTGGGTATAGCGCAATTCGGGATCCCGGGTCAAACGGCCAATCAAGATTACTTTATTTAACATTAAATTTCACCGCCTTGAGTGTTTTATTTACTTGTACAGCAATAATACAGAAACCGTCTGATGTATCTTTTTGAAAATTTTTAACTACCTGTTTAAATTGCAAATACACCACACCAGAGTCTTTGTGTTTAACTGTACGCTACTTATACTAGTGCCGCCTCAAAACGGTTTTTTGTAAGGAATAAACTGAATATATAACCTGGGTTGTGCAATGATTAGTCAAAGTCAAGGCACTAGTTCTACTCTTCCTCACGCACTATCATGTGCCGCAATACCGTATCGGTAATTTTAAGTACCCGGTCAAGTTCAGCCGACAAAGCGGCTTCGCCTTTGAATTTGATTACAACGTAGAAACCGTCGCGCAAGTCCTTGATTTCGTAGGCTAGTCTGCGCTTGCCCCACTTGTCAGTCTTGGCTACTTCTCCACCATTGTTCTCAATCATGGACCGTACCTTTTCGATTACCGCCTCGGTTGCTTCATCGTCCAGGTCGGGCCTGATAATAACCATCAGCTCGTACCTACGCACGATGTTCACCTCCTCCCTATGGACATAAGGCCCTACTTTTCGCAGCGGTTTGCCTGAGTATCCGCCGACACGTAGAGCAGGGTAGGCCAAATATGCATTTTTTGGCTAACAAATTATAGCACATAAACGGTGTTTGGAGCAAGGAAAGTAGACAAAATGTCCTAAAGGGTTTATCTGCTGAACAGAAATTACAAGCCGAAGCGTCTAAGATGACCCTTCGGCTCCCTGATTAGAACTAACTATTTTTTTTACGCTCTTTTCAAACTTAGGTCGGGGCAGCATAACCACCCGACCACATCCCGTGCATCTAATGCGAAAGTCGACCCCTGTACGCATGACCTCCCACTCGTCGGCACCGCAAGGGTGCTGTTTGCGCATCTTCACAACATCACCTACATAATATTTTACCAGCATCACAAGCCTCCTGTAAGCCCACCGCCATTAAAGAAGATGACCGTAATTCTGCGCTAAATCACTTCAAACACTAGTTTCGCTTCCCCTGACCCATTTCGTAGGGGTTTGGTGTTATCGTAAGGATGCAAACGAGCTCTTTCAAGTATAATAGCGAGTAGCATCCTGGAGATAACACCAAACCAATTACCAAACTTTGCAAATAGCACATTCCGGGGGGGGGTTGGTGTTATTGTAAGGATGCGTAGGAGCTTAGTTCAAAGAGTGAGAGAGCTGAAGGAGAAGCGCCGGTGCATGTTTGAACGCCCGCAGGGCGTGAGTTCTCCGGCGCCCGAAAGCGAACGAGCTCTTTCAAGTATAATAGCGAGTAGCATCCTGGAGATAACACCAAACCCCTTACTATGTAAATAGCAAAAGTTAAGCCAGCAGAAAAGACGCGTAACCCCTAACCGCCATATATAAATCTGCTTTATGACACACCTCAAAAGGTGAATGCATTCCTAATAGCCCTACGCCACAATCTACCACATCCATCCCGTGAGCAGCCATCATATATGCTATTGTACCTCCACCGCCCTGGTCCACCTTGCCTAGTTCCCCGGTCTGCCAAATTACATTTCGACTGTTAAAAATCCTTACCACTCGGGATAAAAACTCAGCATGGGCATCATTGGACCCGCTCTTGCCCCTGGCCCCGGTGTATTTGGTTAGCACCACCCCGCAACCCAGGCGGGCGGTGTTATCCTTTTCCACCGTGTCCGCAAAGACAGGGTCCAAAGCTACGTTAACGTCAGCGGACAGGCCAAATGAGGCACTTAGCGAGCGACGTAATAAAAGTTCGTTGTAACCTCCTGTGCTTCGTTCCACCAGTTCGGCTATAAAATTTAAAAATAGACTGGACTGCATGCCTGTATTGCCCACGCTGCCGATTTCCTCTTTATCTGCAAAAATTGCCACCGCTGTACGGGATGGGTGAACTGCAGCGGCTATAGCCAGCAGCTGTGCATATGCGCAAACCCGGTCGTCCTGGCCGTAGGCGCCCACCAGGGAACGATCAAAGCCAACGTCCCGTGGAGGTATGGCCGGCACTAGTTCCAGCTCTGCGGTTACCAGGTCACCTTCAGTTAATCCGTATTTATCGTACAAAAGCAGCAGCATATTCTCTTTTACCCGGTTTTTGATTTCCTCGTCTCCCGCCGGCAGGCTGCCACAAAGAGCCCTTAGTGTTTCACCGGGAAACGCATCGTTTAATTTTTTGTCCATTTGATCTTTGGCCAAGTGTGGCAGTAGGTCAGTAACGGTAAACACCGGGTCGCCGGGTTCGTCACCCACCCGAACTTCCACCCCCGAACCGTCACCGCGATAAACAATCCCGTGCAATGCCAGTGGCAGGGCCAACCAATGGTATTTTTTTATTCCTCCATAATAATGAGTTTTTAACAAGGCCAGACCTTCATCCTCGTAAAGAGGGTGCACCTTAAGATCCAAGCGCGGGCTGTCCAGGTGGGCGCCAATCGCATTAAATCCTTCAGTTACAGACTGTTCACCCATTACCGCCAGCAATACAGATTTACCCTTCACCAGGCGATAAACCCTATCCCCGGGCTTTAAAGGGCCATTTACACTGTCCAAGGAAATAAATCCCTGGCTTTTGGCGTGTTCTACAACCAAGGCAGCAGATTCCCTTTCTGTTTTAGCCCTGGCCAAAAAAATTTTATAATCCTCGGCTATATTCATAACTTCCTGTTTTTCCTGTTCGGTCAAGTGTTCCCAGACCGTTTTCCTGTTATATGCAAGAGTGCTTTGTTCAGCCAATGTATTACCCCTTTCAATATCGAATTACTCAGGAGCCAGGAGTCAGGAGTCAGAATTAGAAAAACGCCTAAAACATACATCGGGGGCATTCTTCGACTTAAACCCATCGGGATTTTCCTCGACCCCAAAGACTGAACCATAAGCTGAGGTGTGTCCCCCTTCCTTTAAAGACTTACTGTGTATAGCAGTAAGCGCAATTGCTTGAGCTTTACGTTTTTTTATATTCCCGGGAAATTCTGACTACTGACTACTGACTCCTGAATACCAAACTTAATTATAGTATTCACGCCATGCGTTTAAATAAAGCGTGCTGGTTTTGCCAGGAGCGGCCACCCGGGAAACTGTAGTTTCAAAAATTCTACCGCCGTCTGAGCATAAGGTAAAACCACGGAGCCTATTACAGCATGGCTTAAAAAACCGGTTTGCACATCGCCGGTAACCGCGCCCGCCGAGTACATGGGATTGAGTAGGGCAGCGGCAATAATTATAACCAGGCCTCCCCGGGCCAGACCCAGTATCAAGCCCCCTATCCTGTCCAGAGGCCCCAGAATAGTATGGGCCGCGGCACCTGATAAAGCTCGCATCATAATATTTACTAATATATAAACCGCCAAAGCCAAAATAACAAAAGAAAGCAGTTCCAAAACAGACCCGGCCATTTCCCGAGCAGCAATTGTAGCGTAATTAGTTACCTGATCTTGAAGCAGTTGTTCACTGCCCGAGATCAGCCCGTTCATATTTTCCGGAGCGCTACTGTCCAGGGCACCATCCATCAATGCCTGGGGAAAACGTTCCAGTATAAAAACTGAGATGGATTCACCCCAATTCCACTGGCGGTCCAGGTAAACGGCCAGGTTTTTATACCCGGTAAAAGCTGCCGCCAGCCCCAGTACCAGACCTAACAGCCTGGCGACACCAACGATAAAGCCAGCCTTAAAACCGTGCCAAGCTGACAGTACAATAATTGCAATTAATAACCAGTCCAGCCAGTTCATCTAACCGCTCCTTTAACTTTCATTTTTTTCTATAGGGCTGTCATTATTCCTTCTTGCTGCTCTTTCTATAATCCTATTATACTTTAATTCTTTTAATAAATGGCAACAGCGGACTTATAAATAAGACAAACATCATGAGCAGCCCTGCATAACCGAAAATCGGGTAGATGGTGCCAACTAAACGATCAAAATCCAGCCTGGCCAAGGGTAAGGCCAGCAGCGTGCAGCCTACACCAACCAATTTGTATTTTACTGAGCCCGGTGGTGCAAAACGGGCCGCCAGGCCATGAGCGTTGGCTACAGCTGTGGTAAGAATGGCCAACCAGATTAGTATAGCGACAGGAATTCTTAACATGTCTCCAATCTCTCCGGCCATAAAAAGTACAGGAACTTTGTAGTTAGCAATAGTTGGATAAAGCTTGAGCTGGGCTAACAACAGCATTCCAACAGCAATACCCAGCACAACTCCACCCACTAAACCACCGGCCACCGCCCTGCGACTGGTCACTCTGTCGCCAAGCGTGCTAAGCACTGCCAGTACCAGTATCATATTATATGATACGTATAGCACACCGGATACAAACCAATTACCGGGCGACACGAAAAACGAACTGCGCATTCCCTCTACCGGAGGGGCACCACTTTTACACATCGCCAGCACCAGCAGCGAAATAATAATAATGGCAGCAATTTTTACCGGCACCAGCACAGAGTTGAACCTAATAACCCCGGCCAATCCCCCCGTTAGAACCAAGCCAACAGTAAACAATAAAAACAACACTCCTGGCCAAGCAGCAATATTAAGGTACTCGCTAAAAACCGCCCCACTTCCCGACAGCATAACACTCAGGCCCGCCAACAACATGACCATACTTAGCAAATCAAAAATTTTGGCTACCCATGGCGCAGATAAATTGTTAATCAACAGCAGGTAATTGCCCGTACCATATTTTACGGACAAAAAAAGAATGGATGCCCCCAGGTAAGCCAATAGCATGGTGGCCACAATTACGCCCCAAAGCCCTTTAATACCATAAACAGTAAAAAATTGCATAACTTCCTGACCGGACGCAAACCCGGCTCCAATGACTGCCCCGGCATACATGGCCGCAATCTTAAATACGGATATATTACGCGTAGTTATAGACATATAAAACCCTCTCAGGAGTATTTATTAATCATCCTATTCGCTAATTATTAAATTAAATACTCTGGAATATTTGGCGGATGAGAAGGGCATAAATATACTAATTGTTCGTTTTTAGGAGTGATAGATTATGGTCATGGCCAATAAGATAATTAAGGACATTAAAAAACATCGTATCCATGTACAAGATCCGCTGGCTATCGAAAAAATTCATCAGGCGCTGACAGAAAAACTGGCTCTCTATAACGGAAAAGATATTGACAGTGTAGTACTCCTTTGCATCGGTACCGACAGGTCCACCGGCGATTGTTTCGGACCTCTGGCAGGAAGCCTGTTAAGCTGCGAAAGGCAAGATTTTTTCTGTGTATACGGTACTCTAGATCACCCTGTACATGCAGCCAATTTGCAAGAGTATATTGATACTATCAAGCAGACTTTTAATAACCCCTTTATAGTAGCAATTGATGCCTGCTTGGGCAGTACGGAAAACGTTGGCTATATTAATATCTGCGATGGCCCTCTACAACCCGGCGCAGGGGTAAACAAGTCGCTACCGCCGGTAGGTGACATTTACATTACCGGCATAGTCAACGTAGGCGGTTTTATGGAATACTTGGTACTGCAGAATACCAGGCTTAACTTAGTTATGAAAATGTCACAGGTACTAGTACAAGGATTATACAAAACGGCAGTTGAATATGGAAAACCGAAAGCCCGGAGCTGTTAACGCCGGGCTTTCTATTAGATATTCAAAAATATTTTAAAAACATGGTTATACCGTTAACTCAGTAAGTGGTACAGCGTCGTGTCATTGCTATGAATGCAAGAACTTAAGAACCTTTTAAGCCTGTCATTCTGAGCGCAGCGAAGAATCTTAAAACCAGATCCTTCGCTAACGCTCTTAGATGACAGCTCTCCCCCGCGGTGCGCAATTGTTTATTAAAAATGTATATCTCATCAATGGGGATTACTGAGTAAAGGGAATAATCATTTTAAAATAATTTTTAAATATGCAGGCTTACTTCCAATGCATCTTTTTTCGTTCCATATCTGCGCATGTTTTTTTGGTTAATCTTAAGCAATTCCTTAACCTCTTCATCACCAGTCTGTTCAAAATTGTGATAGAACTGTCCCACAGCATAAAAATTATCCGGCACTAAGGGGCAAACTAGCTCATCAACTTCTTCCGCCAGCATTTTGACCATATCAGGGGGGGCAACAGGTACTGCTAAAATTAGCTTTTTTGGAGCAAAAATGTTTTTGATCGATGCGATGGCAGCTTTTACGGTAAACCCGGTGGCTATACCATCATCAACCAGTAGTATCGTTTTACCTTTGTTATACGGATAATCATCCCTGCCGCGATATTTAATCATCCGCCTTTTGATTTCCGCTACCTGATCATTCACCAGCCCGCTGATATCTTCCCGGCTGATATTGTAAACATCCATCACCATGTGATTCAAAAACACCGCGCCGTCCTGGGTCACTGCCCCCACAGCTACTTCAGGGTTAAAAGGGGCGCCGACCTTACGCGGAATGATTATGTCCAAGGGGAAACCCAGCTTTTTTGCCACCCCGGCAGCAACTACGACACCTCCCCGCGGTATCCCAAGCACCAAGGCGTCTTTAATGTTTGATTTAATTAATATTTCCGCTAATCTATTTCCGGCTTCAAGACGGTCTTTGTATAACTGCATGACAAGCACTCTCCCAGTAAACAATTGTTGATTATATGTTAACAAAAATGATGTCATATCATGAATTAAAATAAAAGAAATTTATAACTATTCAGGATTCAAATTGGATAATAATCTAAAACAACAGGAGTCAACAAAAACACTAAACAACGGTTTATCGATTACCGCCCTGAGCAGACACGTTTTTTCCATTTTGAGGAAAAAAGAGCGTCCTGGAAGACGCTCCTGCTAATGAATTTAAATTATTTTCAGGGTAGCCATCATGCCGCTAAACGCGCGGCACTATCAGTAGATAAAAACCTGTTTGGATTGTCATTCTGAACGAAGTGAAGAATCTAGATCCTTAAGATCCTTCGCTGCGCTCAGGATGACAAAACCCAAAGTTTATTTTCATGGTAAACCCCCATGCCTGTAGCGGCGCACCATCAGTGTGTATGAAAATCAAACATACGGAGGCGATCCGGTGGTATCCGGAGAGAGCGGTGCACCTGGATGCGTTGAATCGTGCAGCAACGCAAAAGCAATTATTAGCTTGTACAGATACAAACCTTTGCTGCTTTTTGCGTTAAAGCTGCACTTGTTAATCAGGACATGCGCCGCAGGCGCTTGCCCCGTCATAGCCCCGAATTCATGGCTGCTTAGGGCGTAAGTATGGTTAGGTATTTAGCCGCGCGCGTTCATCAAGAGCCTTGCCTGCTACAACAAGTAGAATTGCAAGAGCGACCGGAGCGATACCACCGGAGCGCCAGATACCAATAACGCTCAAAATTATTTTCAGGGTAGTTACAATAAAGAATGTTATGTAATAGTTAGATTAATATGGAATACTTATCTGCATAATATGCCAGGGGTATGACAATTAATATAGCGGGCAACAGATTACCGACACTTATTTTTTTTACTTCCAGAATATTAATAGCCACCCCGAGAATTAATAACCCCCCGGTTGATGTTAACTGACTAATCACAAAAGGATTTAGAATATCCTTAATTGATGTCGCCAATAAAGTGATTGTCCCCTGGTACAGTAGTACGGAAAGTCCGGAAAAAAGTACCCCGACACCCATTGTAGAGGCAAAGAAAATTGAGCTTACTCCGTCCAACATGGATTTGGCATACAATGTGCCGGCATCTCCGGTCAACCCATCCTCAATTGACCCAACCACAGCCATAGCACCAACACAAAATATCAAACTGGAGGTGACAAAAGCTTGGGCCACGTTTCCTCCATTACCACCAACCCGCCGCTCAATAAACAAACCAATCCGTTCTAGTCGATGTTCAATTCTGAGCAATTCCCCGCAAATGCCTCCCACGGTTAGGCTAACGATGACCACTAGGATGTGCGTGCCCTGTAAAGCCATCTTGCCTCCTATCAGCAAAACAGCCAATCCAATACCTTGCATTACAGTATTTTTTATATTATCCGAGATGCCTTTTTTCAGCAACAACCCAATAATGGTGCCCATGCCTATGGCCACTGCGTTTACTATAGTCCCTGTCATAATTACTCTCCATGATGACAATTTCTTAAATTGTTTCACGTGAAACAGTTATTTTACATAGTTATTCCCTTTACTCAGTAATCCCCATTGATGAGATAAACGTTTTTAATAAACAATTGTGCACCGCGGGGGAGAACTGTCATCTAAGAGCGTTAGCGAAGGATCTAGATTCTTCACTTTGTTCTACAATAACACGACGCTGTACCACTTACAGAGTTAACGGTATAACCATGTTATTTTAATGTTAACTTATTCAACAATGAATAAAGGTCTTCCGGGTTGTTATACCTGATTACCAGGGCCCCGCTTCCATCTGATTTTTTTTTGATATTTATAGGTCTTCCCAGTCGGCTGGCCAGTTTTTGCTCCCAATCTTTTTTATCCCGATCAACGGTCTTTTTCTCTTTACTTTTGCTGGCCTGGTCTTCCATATATCTTTTAACCAACTGTTCTGTTTCTCGCACATTCATTTTTTTTTCAATAATCCGAGCGGCATACCTGTTTTGCATTGCCGCATCTGCCAATGGCAATAGCGCCCTGGCATGGCCGGCAGTTAACCTGCCCTCGGCAAGTAATTCTTTAATTTCCAGGGGCAGTGCCAGAAGTCTGATCATATTGGCTATAAAAGAACGGCTTTTACCCAGGCGACTAGATAATTCTTCTTGCGTTAAACCATGGTTATCCATTAATTTTTTATAAGCGCCGGCCTCGTCAACTGCGTTAAGGTCCTCTCGCTGAATGTTTTCAATCAGTGCAGCTGCTGAGGCCTCCAAGTCATTGTAATTTTTAATGATGGCCGGCACATTTTTCATGTCCAGTTTTTGGCAAGCCAACCAACGTCTTTCACCGGCAATAATCTCATAGCCTGTTTTTTTAGCCGGACGCACGACAATGGGTTGGATTAAACCGTGCATTTTTATGGATTCCATCAGCTCTGCCAAATTATTTTCGTCCACTCTCTGCCTGGGTTGATTAGGATTGGGAATAATTTTGGACAACGGTATGTCACGCAAGTTTTCGCTTATTATAGCTTCTTCATCGCTATCCGCGGTTGGAATTAAAGATGATAAACCCCTACCCAGCCCTCTCTTCTTATTCAATACCCATCACCTCGCGCGCCAGTTCATGATATAATTCCGCGCCACGCGACCGTTTATCGTAAATCATGACCGGCTTGCCGTGGCTGGGTGCCTCACTTAACCTTACATTTCGGGGAATAATGCTTCGGTAAACCTTGTCCCTAAAGTACTTTTTAACCTCGTCCACAACCTGGATGGAAAGATTGGTGCGTCCATCAAACATCGTCAATACCACCCCTTCCAGGTCGAGTTCCTTATTCAGGTTTTGTTTGACCAGTTTAATGGTATTCATCAGCTGCCCCAAACCTTCCAGTGCGTAAAATTCGCACTGCAAAGGTACAATAACTGAGTCGGAAGCAACCAACGCATTGATGGTAAGCAATCCTAGCGAAGGTGGACAATCAATAATTATGTAGTCGTAATGTTCTTTCTCCGGCTGTAAAATATGTTCAAGTAGTCTCTCTCTGTTTTCCAACCCCACCATTTCAATTTCAGCTCCGGCCAATTCAATAGAAGCAGGGATGATGTCCATTCGTTCCAACAGGTTTGTTATTTTGATTTGATTTATCTGAGTTTCACCGAGCAACAAATCATATATACAACCAGTCAATTCTTCTTTATTTACACCCAATCCGCTGGAGGCATTGCCTTGAGGATCAATATCCACAAGCAGTACCCGGCAGCCAAGAATAGAAATCCAGGCGGAAAGGTTAACCGCCGTAGTGGTTTTACCCACACCTCCTTTTTGATTAGCAACAGCTATAATTTTACCCACATTACGCACCCCTCGGCTGCCCATTTTGTTAACATGATTCAACATTTGATATTCATCTTCCTGCATTTTTTTACCGGAGCTATCATCCTCAGCGTTAGCAAAGGATTTGGATTCTTCATTTCGTTCAGAATTACCACGCGTTCCCGCACCACGATAAACGAATACAACTTACCGGTTGTTATTTACGATTGACAAAATTATTCACTCTGTTCAAATCAAAACTTGTCATCCTGAGAGCAGCGAAGGATTTGGTTTTAAAATTCCTCGCTGTGCTCAGAATGACAGGCTTAAATGCTTCTTCAATTCTTGTATTCATAGCAAATGACATGAGGCTTTCGCCCGTTTTTTTTTGACTCCCGACTCTGAATTCTGGCTCCTAATTGTTTAAAGAGGTCTTTTGCTCGGTATTCCTGGGCGACGTGGGTACTTGAGCGGTGTGGCACGTGTCTTAGCGATTCTTACCACCGTTCTTTGATCTCCGCTTACCGGTAAGGAGAATTCTCTTACTCTTTTCACCTCGCCGCCTAACACCTGTAACGCGTTTTTAGCGGCCCTGATTTCTTCTTGTACACCCGGACCCTTGGAAATAATCACCTTACCGCCCACCTTTACCAGCGGTATTGTCAATTCCATCAGTACCCTCACTTCCGCCACGGCCCTGCTCAGAGCTAAATCATAGTATTCCCGGTGGCCTAAGGCATGCTCCTCGGCCCGGGCGTGCACGGTCCTTACCCCCTCAAGACCCAGATCTTGAATGATTTTATCTATAAAAACTGTTTTTTTACCGACTGAATCCATAAGGGTCATCTGCAGTTCGGGCTTGAAAATTTTAAGAGGCAGACCAGGAAAACCGGCGCCGCTGCCTACATCAATTACTTGTGCTTCTTTATATTTACCCAGGTCAGGCAGCAATAAGAGTGAGTCTAAAAAATGTTTTTCCGCCGCTTCTTCGGGTTTGATAATTGAGGTAAGATTGTATTTTTGGTTTTCCTCAACCAACAGAATATAGTACCGGACGCTTTGCTGAAGCATCCGCCGGTCAATTTCAATTCCGGCCCCGGCTAATAATATGGGCAGTGTTTTCTTAAACTCATTTTCCATTTAATATCTCTCTGTTCTTTCTTTTTTCCTGTTCCAGATAAATCATCAATACCGATATATCGGCCGGGTTCACACCAGATATACGTGATGCCTGACCAATGGACAACGGTTTAATCTGCGCTAGTTTGTGAACTGCCTCTGCCGCCAATCCCCGTACCTGATGGTAATCAATATCGGGGGCTAATTTAATACCCTCCATTTTTTCAAACTTTTTTATTTGGGCATTTTGTTTCTTAATATAACCATCATATTTAATTTCAATTTCAACTTCTTCAGCCACTTCGCTATCCACCGGTGGGTGTTCCAGCGGTAGTTCCAGTAAATCGCGGTATTCAATTTCCGGCCTTTTAAGCAGGGTGGACAGCGAAGTTCCATCGCGCACCGGCGACGAACTTTTACGATCCAGAATTTTTTTTAATTCCGGAGAGACGACAACGTTGGTTTGGTCCAGTCTGTTCTTTTCCTGTTGCACGGCCGCTTTTTTATCAATAAAGTTTTGAAACCGTTCCGGCGTTACCAAACCCAACTGATAACCTTTTTCGGTCATGCGCATATCAGCATTATCGTGCCTCAGCATAAGCCTGTATTCGGCCCGGGATGTTAAAAGGCGGTAAGGTTCGGTGACACCTTTAGTCACCAAATCATCGATAAGCACCCCTATGTAACCCTCAGACCGTGAAATAATAAAGGGCGGTTCGCCTTTTAAATATCGAACGGCATTTATGCTGGCCATAATACCCTGGGCCGCCGCTTCTTCATAACCGGAGGTACCGTTAATTTGACCGGCAGTAAAGAGCCCGGCCACTGCCTTTGTTTGCAGATCCAGACTAAGTTGGCTTGGTATTACATAATCGTATTCAATTGCGTACCCCGGGCGAACGATTTCAACCTTTTCTAATCCGGGTAAGGTCCTCAGCATGCGCAGTTGCACGTCCTCGGGCAGACTAGTGGACATGCCCTGGACATACATTTCGTTGGTTTTGCTCCCTTCAGGTTCAATAAAAACTTGGTGTGCAGGCTTATCAGCAAAACGGACCACCTTGTCCTCAATAGATGGACAGTACCGAGGCCCGGTGCCCTGGATAAAGCCGCTGTACAGAGGTGATCGGTGTAGATTTTCCTTGATTACAGCGTGGGTCTTATCGTTGGAATATGTAAGCCAGCAAGGGATCTGTTCCCGGTCACAGATGTTTGTAGTAAATGAAAAATTTAACGTTTCTTTGTCCCCGGGCTGAATGGATGTTTGGCTAAAATCGATACTGCGTCTATCCACTCTGGCCGGCGTGCCGGTTTTAAACCGACCCAGGCTAAAACCCAGGTCTTGTAAACTTTCGGCCAGCTTAACCGAAGGAAATTGGCCATTAGGTCCGCCGGAATATGCCAGATCACCAATTACAATTCGACCCCTTAAAAAAGTACCGGTGGTTATAATTACTGCTGGGGCGGTAAATAAGGCTCCGGTACTTCCTACTACACCTTTAACTTTACCGGCCTCAACAATTATTCTTTCGGCCATTACTTGTTTTACATCCAGTTTGGGCTGGTTTTCCAACGTCCATTTCATGTTCACATGGTACAAGTTTTTATCGGCCTGAGCTCGCAGCGCTTGTACCGCCGGACCTTTGGCAGTGTTTAACATGCGCATTTGAATGGCCGACCGGTCGGTGTTGATACCAATTTCCCCGCCCAGAGCATCAATTTCCCTGATCAGTTGTCCTTTGGCCGGTCCTCCCATCGCCGGGTTGCAGGGCATCATCGCTATATTTTCCATACTAATGGTAAGGAGTAAAGTCTTCATCCCTAGTCGTGCCGCCGCCAGGCCCGCCTCGCAGCCGGCATGACCGGCTCCCACCACAATTACATCATAGTTACCGGCCAGGTACTCCAATTTAAAAACCTCACTTTCCAATACAAAAATCAGCAAATATCTTGTCCACAATATCCTCGGTAATTACGCTGCCGTTTATTTCTCCCACCGCTTCCCAGGCCGCTCGAATATCAATAACCACCAGTTCCGGAGTAAGTCCTAAATTTATTGCTTCTTGCGCTTCCCTTAAATGTTCTTTGGCTTTTACCAACTGGTTTCTATGTCGGACATTACTCACCATAACACCGTCTCGTGGCAAAACTTGCCCCCCGGTTACCAGTTCAACTACTGTTTGTTCCAATTTTTTAATCCCTTGCTCCAGTAAGGCGGATATCTCCACCATCGGCCAATGGGGTAATTTAAATGTTAATTGGTTTTTATTTTTAACTGCACTGCCAGCTTCTAAATCAATTTTATTTAATACCAGAACGCCCCGCTTGTTTTTCACTAGGTCTATAATTTCCTCATCCTCACTGTCCAGCTCGGTAGAAGCGTCAACCACCATCAATACCAGGTCCGCCCTATCGATGCTTTCCAGTGATCTGGCCACACCTATCTTTTCCACCGCATCGCCTGTTTTCCTAATACCAGCGGTATCTATAAGCACCACCGGCACCCCGCCCAGATTCAGTATTTCCTCAATTATATCTCTGGTAGTACCCGGCACTTCGGTGACAATAGCTCTTTTTTCCCTGAGCAAAACATTTAATAAAGATGATTTTCCCACGTTGGGCTTGCCAATAATGACTGTTCTAAGCCCTTCCCGGTAAACTTTGCCCATTTCGGCACTGTCTATCAAACTCTGTGCCTTGGCGGATACCTTTCCCAGCCGCTCGTTTATTCTTTCCGGGCTGTAATCTTCCACTTCATCTTCCGGGAAATCGATTGCCGCTTCCACAAGTACCACCACACTAAGTAATTCATTTAAAATGGCATCCACTTCTTGTGCCAACCTGCCGGATAACTGGCTGACAGCCAGCTGCAGAGCATCCTCAGTGGTGGCCCTGATAATATCAATTATAGCCTCGGCCCGGGTAAGATCCAGACGTCCGTTTAAAAATGCCCGTTTACTGAATTCACCTGGCTCAGCCAGCCTGGCCCCGGCGCCCAAAATGAGTTCCAGAGTTTTACGCAGTGGTACCGGGCCACCGTGGCAGTTTATTTCCACCACGTCTTCCCTGGTGTAAGATTTTGGCCCCGGCATGTTACTCAAAAGTACTTCATCAATTATCTTGCCTGTTCTATTATCAACCACGTGCCCGTAAACCAGCTTGTATTTTTGTTTTCGCCATAGACTGTTAGAAACAGGGATAAATACTTTTTCCGCTATGTCGATAGCCTGTGGCCCGCTGATTCTTACTATGCCGATACCACCCTCTGCCAAAGGTGTGGCAATTGCGGCAATGGTATCGTCAAGCATTTACTAACCCCCGTTGTTATATAGAATCTTTGACTCCTAACTTATTATTATATTATATTCTTACCTTAAATAAGGCGGTTTATGGAATTATGTAGTGGCATTATTAAAAAATTTGGTCGTGCATTTTGTTTTAGCTTAAAAAACCCAGCCCGGATAAACCGTAGCTGGGTTTTTACATTCACAATCATTAACCTTTTTTAGGAGAGATGATAATCTTGCGATATGGTTCCTCACCTTCACTAAAAGTGTAAATATCGTCTCTTTCCTGCAGCGCAGTGTGGATGATTCTTCTCTCCATGGAATTCATTGGTTCAAGCACAACGTTTCGGCCTCTCTGTTTGGCTTTATCCGCAAGTTTAAAGGCCAGTTTCATAAGGGTTTCTTCGCGCCTTCTACGGTAACCCTCAATATCGATAATAATTCTTTTTCGCTTTTCAGCGTTTTTATTAGCCGACAGATTCACCAAGTACTGTAGCGCGTCTAACGTTTCTCCACGCCGGCCTATTAATATGCCTAAATCAGAACCGTTGATATTAATTAATATTTTTTCGTTTTTTTCGATCATTTCTAATTCTACGTCCAGTTTCATAACCTGCATTACATTGTTTAGCATATCCTTGGCCCGCCCGGCTGCTGTAATTTTGGCTTTCACCCTCACCCGGGCCGGTTTGCCGCCTAAAATCCCGAAAAAACCCTTGGTCGCTTCTTCAAGTATATCAATTTCCACGTCTTCCCGATTTAGCTTGAGAACCCCCAAAGCACTTTCAATCGCCTCGTCTACTGTTTTCCCGGATGATTCAATGATATTAGGTTCAACGTTCACTTTGAAGGAGCACCCTCCTTTACCTGTCCTAACTGCTTGTTCACAAGGTACTGCTGGGCATAACCAAGTACATTAAATGATGTCCAGTACAGTGCCAAGCCAGCCGGCACAGTTGTACAAATCCAACCAATAAACACAGGCATCATATATAGCATCATCCGTTGAGTCTGGTCAGTTGAGGATGTTGTAAGCCTGGTTTGTAAAAATGTGGATGCGCCCGCCAATAGGGGCAAAATAAGATTTTCAGGACTTGTAAATGATATTGAGTAGACCTTACTTAAGTCTGCTACCCAGAGAAAATTGGCGTGGGCATGATTAAGGAAGTCGAAATCATATAAAGCTCTATACAATGCTATAAGAATAGGCATCTGAACTAATATAGGCAAGCACCCGGCCATTGGGTTAACATTATTCTCTTTGTAAATCTCCATGATTTTTTCTTGCATTTTTTTTGGATCTTTATTTTTATACTTGGCTTGAATTTCTTTAACCTTCGGCTGTACTTCGGTCATCCGCTTCATTGACACCATTTGCTTCTGTGTAAGCGGGAACAGTAAAATCTTAATCATCACCGTCAATAGTATAATGGCAATACCATAGTTTGGTATACCAATAGCGACTGTACCGTTGTAAAGCCAATTAATCAAACTGGCCATACCGCCTACAAGTGCACCCCACAATTCGCCCAAACCATCGCCTCCCTGCTTTTGTGCAAAAAAACTGAAAAATCCCGAAACCTTACCATACATTAGGAACATTCAAGTTGGGGACATTCACAAGTTGGGGACATTCCTCCGCAGGAGGTGTGTCCCCTTTACTTATTTGTGTCCCCCTTACCATTATCAACAGGTTACGGTTCGGCCAAAGAACTGCGATTACATTAAACCGGGTCATATCCTCCGGGGTGAAAGGGATGGCATTTTAAAATTCTAATGATTGCCTTAAATGACCCCTTACATACTCCATATTTGTTTAGTGCCTGAACCGCATAATCCGAACAAGTGGGATAAAACCTGCAAGTAGGCCCCTTTAGCGGAGATAAAAGGACCTGGTATAACCGAATCAATGTGATCAGCAAACTTTTCATCCATTAATTTTCCTTGCTGTTTTCTTATTTATTCTGTACGTCAGATTTTCCACACTTTCTTCCAGTTTTACATAAGGCTGTTTTTCAATTCCTTTACGGGCAATGAAAATATAATCATATCCACTTTTAAACCACTGGCTGTTTATCCTACAGATTTCTTTAAGGCGCCTTTTGATTTTGTTTCTCTGGAACGCCTTGCCAATTTTCTTACCTATAGAGAACCCCAGTCTCCAATTAATATTATTATTTTCCAAACAAAAAACAACCAGGTACCGGTTAGCCATAGATGGCCCTCGCTGATATACTCTTCTATATTCTTTGTTTTTCTTAAGCAGATATTGTTTTTTCATAGGTACTTTGTTTTGATTCCACCAGCCAGGAATTAAAATAGAATACAATTAACAAAAGGCCACTCCGGGGAAGCGGCCTCATGCACTTAGTTTCTTTCTTCCTTTATTCCTTCTGCTCTTGATAACGTTGCGTCCCGCTTTGGTTGACATTCTCTTTAAAAATCCGTGGACTTTTTTTCTTCTGCTTTTCTTAGGTTGATATGTTCTTTTCATATAAGCACCCCCTGATTGTTGCTACGATAATGGAAAATACTAGACGTACGTATCCATTATATAGTATGCATTTTATTACAGTCAAGTATAGCTTATTATTAAAGTTTCTACAAGATAAATTAGGACACCCGGGCCCCAGGCATATTATATTGAATATAACAGTAAATTTTGGTATCATTTAGCTTAGCACCTATGCTGGTTATTTATACACAGGCTGTGGACAAAGCTGTGTGTAAAAATTTTATACACAGCTATCAAGTAATTGTTTAAATTTTTAATTAATTTAGGGGGATCTATCATTGACATCTGCCAGCATCATGGCTATTTGGGATCAAACAGTAAATCAATTAAAAAATGTACTCAACACCCAGTCCTACGAAACATGGATAATAGCCATGCGGCCAGTGGCCATTAAAAATAACATTTTTTACATAGGGGTACCCGATCACTTCTCAAAAGATTGGTTAAACAACAGTTACGCACCTTTGTTTAAAGATATTATCAGTCAAATAATAACCGTTGAAACCAGTGTTCAGTTTGTCCTGCACGATGAATATCAACGGGTAAATAATGGTCATAGAGAACAACAACCGGCAGATAATGAATTAAAAAACAGTACCCTTAACCCCAGGTTTACCTTTGATAATTTTGTCGTCGGCAACAGTAATCGTTTTGCTCATGCCGCCTGCCTGGCGGTAGCCGAATCGCCGGCTAAAGCATATAACCCTCTTTTTATTTATGGTGGTGTGGGACTGGGTAAAACTCACTTGATGCACGCTATAGGTCATCTGATTAGGGAAAAACTTATTAACAGCAATGTGGCTTACGTTACTTCTGAAAAGTTTACCAATGATTTAATTAATTCTATCCGAGAAGAGAAAACAGTGAATTTTAAAAATAAATACCGCGGTATGGATATCCTCTTAATCGACGATATTCAATTCCTGGCTGGTAAGGAAAGGACTCAGGAGGAGTTTTTCCACACTTTCAACACCCTTTACGAAGCTAACAAGCAAATTATAATTTCCAGCGACCGACCGCCAAAAGAAATACCAACTCTGGAAGACAGACTGCGTTCCCGTTTTGAATGGGGATTAATCACGGATATTCAAATGCCGGATTATGAAACCAGGATTGCTATTTTACAAAAAAAAGCGCAAGTAGAAAATTTACACGTTTCCGACGAGGTTATAAATTTTATTGCCGACCGAATTAATTCTAATATCAGGGAGTTGGAAGGTGCTCTAATTCGAGTATCGGCTTACAGTTCCCTTACCGATAATAAGATGGACAGGCAGACGGCCGCAGAAGTGCTAAAAGATATATTACCGGCAAAAAAACCAGTGCTAATAACTATAACGCTAATTCAACAAAAAGTAGCTGAGTATTTTGGCATTAAAACTGAAGATATGAAATCAAAAAAAAGAGCCCGGGTGGTGTCTTTTCCCCGCCAGGTAGCTATGTACCTGTGCCGCGAACTGACAGATAATTCGCTGCCTAAAATAGGTAAACATTTTGGTGACCGGGACCATACCACCGTAATGCACGCCCAAGATAAGATCAGCCATGAAATAGAAAAAGATCCTGCTATTGCCCAGGCGGTAAATAAAATTAAAGAAGTACTACAACAAAGTTAATTTAATAAAATGCACAATTTAGATCGCCTACGGTTATTTAATAATTACCCACATTTCATTAATGTTTTTGTAATAGCTGATAACAGGTTTGTACAGCATTTTTATCTATACCCGGCTTGTTCTGAACCTGCTTTTCCACATACTCACAACCCCTACTACTACTTCTACTGTTTTATAAATATATTAATAATATTATTGACGGAGGTACAAGCATGCATGTCACGGCCCCAAAAACTGACCTTAATACTTTAACGCAAATTACTATGCGGGCTGTGTCCCAACGCAACCCGATGCCTGTGTTATCCTGCCTGCTTTTCGAAACTAATGACAATAAGTTGATCATGACTGCCACAGACCTGGAGTTCGGCATTCGTTGTTCTATGCCGGTTGAGACTGTTATTGAAGGATCGGCTGCCTTACCCGGTAAATACGTGGCCAGTGTGTTAACCCGTCTTCCCGAGGTTAATATTGATGTTATTACCGACCTTTCCACCAATACTACTTCTTTTTCTTACGATGGTTCGGAAATGGTTTTACACGGTTTCCCGGCGGAGGAATTTCCCAGATTCCCTATTTTACCTGAAGAACCTTCTTTTACTATCGGTCAGGGTGTCTTTAAAACTATGCTCAAAAGGGTTCTTTTTGCAGTGGCTCATGATGAACACCGTCCTGTGTTCAACGGTATAAACATTAGAATATCTGATGATGGAATGCTGTCTATGGTGGCCACCGATACAAGAAAGTTGGCGGTGTGTGAGGAAAGATTGGAGCAATTGGCGGGTCGGGTAATAAACATTATTATACCTGGTAAAACTTTAAACGAGCTTTACAAGGTCCTTGAATCAGTGGAAGATGAGTTTAAGGTATATATTACTGATAATAAGGTTTTTTTTGAAATCGATAACATATGCTTAATGTCACGGCTAATAGCCGGGCAATACCCGGATTATCGAATTGTAATTCCTAATCAGTGCTTGTGTGAGGTAAGGGCATCGGTAAGTGCTCTTATAGACGCAGCCGAAAGAGCTATGCTGCTGGTAAGTGCTAGAAGAAACGTTTTTAATATTAAGTTTCAGCCCGATGAATTACTTGTTTATTTTAATTCCGATTCGGGCCGTATTAGGGAAGAGATCGTGGCTCAGTTTTCTGGTGAACCTCTGGATGTTGGTTTTAATATTAGGTTCTTTATTGATTTATTGAAGTCCGCGGATACCGAGGAAATAATTATTAAACTTAGCGGTTATAACAGCCCGGCGGTTTTTAAGCCCGTGGACAGCGAAAGTTATTTTTCTATCCTGGTACCGGCCATAGCTTAAAAAAAGGTGATGATTTTCTTGTCCGAGAAAGAGACTAAAGATATCTATATTGACGGTGAAATAAAATTGGACCAGTTTTTAAAATGGTGTCGGGTAGCCTCTACTGGCGGTCACAGCAAACAAATGATTCATAATAATATGGTGCAGGTTAATGGCGAATTGGAGAACCATCGGTCCAGAAAACTAAAGAGTGGAGACCTGGTGGAAGTTGAAAACATGGGCTCTTTCCGTGTTTTAACCCGGTAGGAGGGCTCATGGTTGTACCTAAAAGAAGTTAGAATTAATGATTTTCGAAATTACAACAACCTGCGGGTGCAGCCCCACCGTGAACTAAATTTTATTACCGGTCCCAATGCCCGGGGTAAGACTAATTTTTTAGAATCGATTTTTTTTGCCGGGTTAGGCCGGACATTTCGTGGCCATGACCGTGATATAATCAAGTGGGATGCAAATCGTGCATCCGTGCAGGCTTTTTTTTATCTTGCGGATTGTACGGTTGAAGTTAAAGCTGAAATAGCCAGCGAAGGAAAGAAAAAAATACTTATAAATGGTGCCGATAACGGGCGGCAGGATATGCCGGGTTGTTTCGGCATTGTTTTGTTTAAGCCTGACGATTTACAGATTATTAAAGGTTCACCTGGGTTAAGGCGGGATTTTATTGACAACGACCTTGGTGTTATTGAACCAATGTACCGGAATACACTTAATAAATACCGCCGTGTACTGGCGCACAGAAATAATTTACTACGTGTCGGCGGAGATATGTGTGGCGAAAACATAGAAATATGGAACGAACAACTTTATTTGTATGGAGCTCAAGTTTTATCACTGCGAATTAGATTATTAAAAAAAATTTACCCCCTGGTAAAAAAGGCTTACTCTGAAATTTCGGGTGCCGGTGAAGAACTTGGTATGAGATATCTCTCCACAGTAAAATTATCCAATTCTGCTGATGCAGAGCAGATAACGAAAGATTTTACAGCTGAAGGAAAAGCCAGGGAAAGAGAAGAACTATATAAAAAACAAACCATTATCGGACCGCACCGGGATGATCTTGTTTTTTACCTGAATGGTAAAGATGTCCGTCAGTTCGGTTCACAGGGACAAATAAGATCTGTAGTTTTGGCGCTAAAAACTGCCCAAATGAGGCTATTTTACCAAGACACGGGCGAGGAACCAATTTTATTATTGGACGACGTTTTAATGGAGTTGGACGAGGCCAGGCAGCATTACTTGATGGATATGATTAGTGGTCAAATACAGACTTTTATCACTTCGTCCACAGGGAAGGAAAAATTTAGCGGACTACAGGGTAAAATATACCTAGTTGATGGTTTTGGGATGAAGGAGGTCTAAGTATGTTTTTACACTTGGGCGGCGATGTGATTGTCCCTAAAAAGGATATAGTAGCGATTTTGGATATCAGGTCCAGATCTTCTACCATTACCCGTGAATTTTTGAAAACCGCAATAGAAGAAGGGTTTATTATTAATACTGCTGAGACGGGCAAGGAAAAAACATACGTGATCACCAGCAATGAAATATATTATTCACCCATATCTTGCACCACTTTGAAAAAACGGGCCTTATCTTCCTATTAGCAAGTTTAGGTTGAAATTCTAAAATCGAGGGTTTGTATAAAGACGATTAAATTTTTATAAATTGGGATTTGAATAAAATAGTTATAGACTTTCAACCTTAGACTGAACAGTTACGAAATGGGGGATCTTTTATTGTTGGAGAATGAAGTAAAATATGGCGCCGAGGAGATTCAGGTCCTTGAAGGTTTAGAAGCGGTTAGGCGCAGGCCGGGCATGTATATTGGCAGCACTAGTGCCAGGGGGTTGCACCACCTGGTTTATGAAGTTATTGACAACAGTATTGACGAAGCTATGGCCGGTTATTGTGATCAAATTGAGGTTACCGTTCATCCGGATAATTCTGTTACGGTGGTCGATAATGGCCGGGGTATTCCGGTGGAAATCCAACCGCAAAAAGGAATACCTGCCGTACAAGTGGTGCTGACCATTTTGCATGCCGGCGGCAAGTTTGGCGGTGGCGGATATAAGGTCAGCGGCGGTTTGCACGGCGTTGGCGTGTCTGTGGTGAATGCTCTTTCAGAATGGTTAGTGGTTGAAGTTCGCCGCGAAGGTTTCGTATATCAGCAGCGTTATGAGCGGGGAGCAGCAGTTACTGAACTTCAAAAAATCGGTAAAACCAAGACTACGGGGACCAAGATTACTTTTAAACCGGATTACGAAATTTTTGAAGAACTTGAATTTAGCCAAGAAACGCTAACCCATCGCGTCAGGGAACAGTCCTTTTTAACCCGGGGCGTAAAAATTATCTACCATGACGAAAGAACCGACATTCATAAAGAATACCTGCATAGCGGAGGTATTAAAGATTTTGTGCAGCATATCAACCGGAATAAGACTGCGCTGCATGAGCCTATCTATTTTGAAGATGTGAAAGACGAAATTATGGTTGAAATAGCATTGCAATACACAGACAGTTACGTTGAAAATTTATTTTCGTACGTTAATAATATTCACACCATGGATGGAGGTACCCATGAAACGGGTTTTAAAACCTCTATGACCAGGGTGATTAACGATTACGGCAGAAAATATAATATATTAAAAAATGGTATTTCGGGTCTGATGGGTGAGGATATTCGAGAGGGCCTAACAGCAATAATCAGCATTAAGGTTCAGGAACCACAGTTTGAAGGGCAAACCAAAACCAAACTGGGCAACAGCGAAGTGCGCGGTGTGGTGGACACTGTTGTGTCAGAAAAACTCAGCACTTTTTTAGAGGAAAATCCCTCTATAGGACGGCGAATCCTCGATAAGTCGGTTACCGCTTCCCGGGCCCGTGAGGCTGCGAGAAAGGCAAGGGAACTAACCAGGCGCAAAAATGTTCTGGAAACATCAACCCTACCGGGAAAACTGGCTGATTGTTCAGAACGGGATCCGTCCCTCAGCGAACTTTTTTTGGTTGAGGGAGATTCCGCCGGTGGTTCAGCCAAGCAGGGTAGAGACAGGCGTACCCAGGCCATCTTGCCTTTAAGGGGCAAAATATTAAACGTGGAAAAGGCCCGCATGGATCGAATTCTAGGTAACGAAGAAATCAGGACCTTAATTACGGCTTTGGGTACTGGTATCGGTGAAGAGTTTAATATTACTAAAGCCCGTTACCATAAGGTAATCATTATGACTGATGCCGATGTGGACGGTGCACATATTCGCACCTTGTTGTTAACATTTTTTTACCGGCATATGAAACAACTGGTCGAAAAGGGGTACGTTTATATAGCTCAACCCCCCTTATTTAGGGTGCGAAAAAACAAAAAGGATAATTATGTTTTCACAGACCGGGAACTGGACCAGTTATTGAAAGAAATTGGGCGGGATGGCATATCACTGCAGAGGTATAAAGGTCTTGGTGAAATGGACCCGGAACAATTATGGGACACCACTATGAATTTAGACACCCGAACCATACTGCAGGTACAACTGGAAGACGCTTTGGAGGCGGACCAGACATTTTCCATGCTCATGGGTGATAAAGTGGAACCGCGCCGTGAATTTATCCAGGAAAATGCCCGCCAGGTTAGAAACCTGGATGTTTAGTATATGTTGTTAATGCGGGCGGGAATTGTACAAGCCCGCTTTTCTTTTTTGTAATTACCATTTTAAGGTATTGTAATAACCGGTAAAGGAAACTATATTAATGTCTCAAACTGCTTTAAATCCATAGTTTTTGTACAAGGCTCTTGTGTCGCTGTACTGTATCAATAATAGTGTGTAAATATAACCACGAGGTGAAAATACAGTGTCTGCCCTGACCGGAAAAATTGTACCTATAAATATAAATGTAGAGATGAAAAATTCCTATCTTGATTACGCTATGAGCGTAATTGTGGGCCGAGCCTTACCGGATGTAAGGGACGGTTTAAAGCCTGTACACAGGCGCATTTTGTACGCCATGCATACCTTGGGGGTGACCCCGGATAAACCACACCGTAAGTCAGCCTATATTGTGGGTGAAGTAATGGCCAAATACCACCCCCACGGTGATTCGGCTATTTACGATACTCTAGTCAGGCTGGCTCAGGATTTCGCATGCCGATACCCACTGGTTGACGGACATGGTAACTTTGGTTCAGTGGACGGAGACGCCGCTGCGGCGATGCGTTATACAGAGGCCCGGCTAGCTAAAATTACTGTAGAAATGCTATCTGAAATTGAAAAGGAAACCGTAGATTTCATTCCCAACTATGACGAAAGCGGTAAGGAACCGGTTATTCTGCCTTCTCGCATACCCAACCTTTTGGTGAACGGTTCATCTGGCATTGCTGTGGGTATGGCTACCAATATTCCGCCTCATAACCTGGAAGAAGTAATTGACGGGGTAGTAATGATGATTGATAACCCCGAAACCGAAATAGAAGACTTAATGACAACTATTAAGGGGCCTGATTTTCCAACCGGTGCTATTATCATGGGCCGGGAAGGTATCCGCTCTGCTTACCAAACCGGCCGGGGCTCTATAAAAGTGCGGGCCAAGGCTGACATTGAAGTTAGTAAAAATGGTAAGACCACTATTATTGTGTCGGAGCTGCCTTACCAGGTAAACAAGGCCCGTTTGGTGGAAAAAATCGCCGAGTTGGTTAAAGAGAAAAAGATAGAAGGCATCTCAGACTTGCGTGACGAGTCGGACCGCCATGGCATGCGCGTGGTAATTGAATTGCGCCGAGATGCTGTGCCCAAGGTGATTCTCAACCAGCTATACAAACATACCCAAATGCAAGAGTCTTTCGGTGTAATTATGCTGGCCCTGGTGAACAACCAGCCCCTGGTTCTAAATCTTAAGGAAGTCATCCATCATTATCTGCAACATCAGAAAGAGATTATCACCAGACGCACCCAATACGACCTCAATAAAGCTGAGGAAAGGGCTCATATAGTTGAGGGACTGCGTATCGCTCTAGCCAATTTAGACGAGGTGATCAAGATTATTCGCGGTTCCAAAACGGTAATTCAGGCTCGTGAAGGCTTGATAGATCGTTTCACCCTGTCTGAAAAACAGGCCCAAGCCATTTTAGATATGCGTCTGCATCGTTTGACCGGCTTGGAAAGGGACAAACTGGAGGCTGAATATACGGAATTAATCAAGAAGATAGAATATCTCCGGTCTATCTTGGCCGATGAAAGAATGGTGCTGGGCATTGTCCGGCAAGAAATACTGGAAATTAAAAATAAGTTTGGTGACCCCCGCCGGACAGTTATTTCTAACGAGAGCATTGGTTTTGTAGATGAAGATTTGATTCCTGAAGAAGATATAGTGGTTACCATGACCAACCATGGCTATATTAAACGAATGCCCGTTGATACTTACCGCAGCCAAAAACGGGGCGGTAGAGGTATTAATGCGATGGGGATTAAGGAGGATGATTTTCTCCGGCACTTATTTATTGCCACCACTCATAACTATTTCTTGTTCTTCACCAACCGGGGTCGAGTACTGAGACTTAAGGGCCATGAAATACCTGAATCCGGCCGCCAGGCCCGGGGTACCGCCATCGTCAACCTGCTCTATATAGATAAGGATGAGTATATCACCACCGTGATACCCATTCGCCATTACGTTCCCGATTATTATTTACTTATGGGCACCCGCAACGGCGTGATTAAAAAATCTTCGCTGAGCGACTATGACTCGTCCAGGCGTGACGGTATTATTGCCCTCAACCTGGACGAGGGGGATGCACTGGTTAACGTGCTGCTTACAGACGGCACCGATGATATTATTATTGGTACTAAATATGGCATGGCGATTAGGTTTGCCGAAGATGATGTTCGGGTTACCGGCCGGGTTACCCGCGGTGTTAGGGGAATTACCCTGCGCGAAGGAGACCAGGTGGTAACTATGGACCGGGCGCGTGACGATAGCGATCTATTGATAGTTACCAGCAACGGCTACGGTAAACGCTCCAGGTTAAAAGATTACCGAATTCAATCCCGGGGCGGCATTGGAGTCACCAACATAAGATGCACCAAGCGCAACGGTTACGTGGTGTCCTTACAGGTGATTAGACCGGAGGAAGAAGTTTTAATGATTAGCAGCGAGGGAGTAATGATTAGGCTTAAAGCCGGTGAAATATCTCTTATCGGCCGGGCTACCCAGGGTGTGATGCTGATGAAGATGGGCCAGGGTGATCACGTAGTGGCAGTGGCCAGGGTGGTTCTAGGTGAAGATAACGAGGTAGATGGAGAAAACGAATAAGCTCCTACGCATCCTTACGATAACACCAAACCCCTCGAAAGCGCGCATTTTGCGCGCTTTTTATGTTGACATAGTTATAATTAATGTGCTATATTAACAAAGCTGTCGTAGTACACAAATGCGTAAAAAGATAACTGGAAAAATTTGATGGTTGAACTACGGCATAGAAAGTGATAGTATAAGGAAGTTGGCTTGAGCGAGTCGGTGTAGCAGGGTTAAAGCGACACTTGACAGTGTAAAAAAGCCATGATACAATGATAAACGCCGCTGGAAAACAAGCGGTAGATAACGGTAACAACAGGTCTTTGAAAACTAAACAGAGTAAAGAGAAACGCACAGCAA
>JAENYQ010000030.1 GCA_016841675.1 Desulfotomaculum sp. | reverse complement strand
CCGGCCGCCCAAACCGAAGGCCACCTGCAGGGCGCTGTAAGTTTTACCGCTGCCGGCCGGGCCGGCCAGAGCCAGGCGCAGTTTGGCTTTTTGGCGCTGCGCCCGGTGAAAATTAATCACCATGTGCGAAAACCCTCCTTTTTTTTAAAATGGTGCCACTGTTGTGCTACGCAACACCAGCGGGTAAAAAAATTTCATCCATCGATAAACCGTAATAATTAGCTATCTTTAGGGCAACTTTAACCGACGGATCCCGGGTGCCGTTTTCAATCTGGGTATAAAACGGGCGCGAGATGCCCAATGCTAAAGCAACTTGCTCCTGAGACAGGCCCAGATTAGCCCTTTTGCTTTCCAAAATCAGGCGTTTCATATACTCATGCTCACCTCCCATGTTGTGTGTTGCAGCATCGTAAGTTCATTATAAGGTTGTCTCTTGCAACTTGTCAATCATTATTTACTGAAATGCAACATTGGCTTATCTATGGTTGCATAACGCAACTATGGATGGTATTATATAGTCATGAGTAACAACAGATTGGGGTATGTTATATGGCTAATTTTGCCACCAGGTTAAAGGAACTGCGGGAAGAACACGGGTTATTGCAGAAAGAGTTAGCGGAGAAGATTGGCGCTAAAAGAGGCACCGTTGCCGCCTGGGAGACCGGGCGCATGCCGGAAAGAATGGCGCTGGAAAAGCTGGCCCGGTTATTTGACACCAGTATGGACTATCTAATGGGTAACACCGACACGCGCGACATACCGGGGAACGCTAATGAGCCCACCCCCGCCGAAATAGAAGACGTCATTAGAAAGGCAGACTTGCAGTTTGACGGGGCACCACTTTCAGCAGAGGATAAGGAAGATATTATTGGGTTTGTACGGCTGGCTTTAAAAAACATCAAAAGAAATAAAACGTAATCGACAGCATGGACAAGCTACTGACTAAACGGTAGCTTATAATTTTTTTGTGGATATCTTTTAATATTTGTCTGATTATGAGGTGGCCCAAGATGCACTGGATCGATAAGGAAGTCAAGTACCTGATGGAAAAGTACCAAACCACAGACCCCTTTGAGCTGGCCGATTGTCTTAATTACAAGCTGCTGCCTTATCCGTTCCGGCGAATTAAGGGGATGCTGCTGGTGGTGCAAGGGGTAACCATCATCGGGTACAGCACGTCCATTTCCCGCCGGCAGCAGGGTTTTGTCATCCTCCATGAAATAGCCCACCGCCGGCTGCACCAGGGGTTAAACTATTTCATGGTTTTGGAAAACTCCCTTTATCCCCCGGGTAAATTTGAACGCCAGGCCAACCGGTTTGTGGCCTGCCTGGTACTAACGGAGCGTATGCCGCAGCCGGGGGAAACCATCTATGATTTTGCCACCCGGTATGGAGTGCCGGTGGATGTGCTAAGGGAAATCGAAGAAGTTTATGGCGTGAAATAATAATTACTAACCTAATATGGAGGAGGAGTTGATTTTATGAAGGAGCACACCCAGAAATTTAACCTTCTTGTAATTGCGGTTTTGACCGGGTTTGCTTTCGTGATTGGTGGTCTTTTTAAGACCTTGCTGGAATTGTATTTGCTTAGTTCGGAAAGTTTCATACTAACCTTTATAGCCATCTGGTTTGGCTTTCTAGTGCAGGCTGCCATTGGTATGGCGGTTTTGGCTTTCTTACTACGTAGACACTATCCTTTCCGCAAATTGTGGTTGGCCGGTACAGGTGCTTTCGCACTGGGTATCCTGTTTCCGGCGCTGCTGATGAACCAATTCTTCATTGCCCTATTAATCTTACCTGGTTTGCTGGTTGGTATGTTTTTTAGAATGCTCCTTAACGAGCGGTCTAAGCGGGATAGTTTACTGTTTATGATTACGCTTGGGTTTCTAATATGCCAGATAATGGTATCTGTCTTCCAAAATGACATACCGGGAGCCATTTGGCTCCGTGAGCATTTTGGGCCTTCGAGCGTAACGGTTGTTATGCACATGGTTATCGATGTTGTAATCGGTTTTTTTGTTGCCCTTGGGGTAGGATTAGTGCTACGCGAGAGAATTAAGAATCAAATGCAGGCCTAAAAGCGTGTCCTCACCAAAAAGGCGGAAGAAGAATTTGGGGTTGTCACGGGGACGGTTCCGTTGACATACGGAAATGCGTGTCTGTCACCGAAACCGTCCCCATGACAACCGAGGCTAGTAATACCAAAACAGGGGCTCAGGCTAACGGACTGCTCCTAGATACTCTCTTGCTTTAAGGCATCAATAATGTTTTCTTTTTTAACTTTGGCGCTGGAGTAGAGCATTGCTGAACTAACAATAACAAACACCGCAGCAACTGCATATAAAATACTAATCCAAGGAATTGCGAATCCATAGCTAAAGCTGTTCATCAATGACCGGTGAATTAAATACATTACCAGTATGCTGATTGGAAGTCCGTAGCACAAAGACTTGAGGCCATAAAAAATACTTTCATAGTTAATCATTTTGTTAAAGCCTTTGGGGGTCATCCCAACTGATTTTAGCATCGCAAATTCCCGTTTGCGCAAGGAAATGCTCGTCGAGATGGTATTGAAAATGTTGGCCATCGATATTGCGGTAATTAACACGATAAACCCATACGTAAACACCGACATTAACAGGATGATCTGCTCCTCTTGTTGTCTAGCCTGGTACAAATTGAAAACATTGCTCTCATGCATATCCTCAATTTGGTGCTGGGTGGCCATTGGGTCAGTACTCTTCAGTAATAGTTTGGTTGTTTGAAAATCGACAACCTCCTGCGCACCAATCAATTGCTCCAGAACCTGGGCGGAGACAATGATATTTAACCCGCCTAACCCGGCTGGTAAAACACCCATCGGATATTGGTCTGTCAAGGCGCCGATGGCTAATTTTTGCAAATAGGTCTCTTCTTCTGTTTCCTCATCAGTATAGAATAAATCAATGTCTTGACCAATTGCTGCATTGATGGCCTTTGTTTCGACATATTTCTCTGCTTCGCGATCCTGAAAAGTTATGGTATCAATGACAATGCCGGTTAAATGCTCTGGATTTAGTAATTGTTCGTAATCTGTACCAATTTCCTTGGCGTAAGCTTGCAGATTCGCCTCATCTAAAGCATGGATATTAACATAGTAAGGAAACTTTCCGTGTTCAAGGATATTCTGATCCTGCTTGACCTGCCCGCGCAATTCTTTAGCGATTGCTTCTTCGCTGACCCAGGCGTTCACCGTTAATTCTTGCAATACACTATAGGCCGTTACATCATCAAGGGCGGCAATTGATTCGACCAGCCGCTGATCTGCTTTAGTATACGCACTGCCGATTGATACTTGAATATCATAATTCACCCCTTCTTGTGACAGTTCAACGGCTTTTATTAAATTAGCGGTAAAATATGATACGGCTAAAAACAAAACGATGCTGATTACCAGTGAAAATACCGTTGCTTGGTACCTGCGTTTGTTCCTTTTTAAATTTTTTAAACCAATTTCGGCTTCCATGCCAAATAGCCGGCGCATGAGCTTAGACGTTTTTACTGCTTTACCGGTCAGCTTAACATCGGTGGTTTGGCGAATCGCATCAATAGCCGAGATTTTGGATGCTTTTAGGGCCGGCAGATACGTGGAAATAAAGATTGTGACCATTGAAACCGCACAGGCAATTAAGATGGATAACGGGGTGACGGACACCGTTATCTTTTCAGTCACGCCCAATACTCCTTGGATCATCGGGTTAATGAACCAAAAGGTAATGCCGATGCCGGCCAGGCCACCAATGATGCCAATGGGGATACTGATTAAACCAATGATAGCGCCCTCAAAAAACACCGAGTTTCGCTTCTGCCTTTTCGTAGCCCCCACACTAGAGAGCATCCCTAAATGACGGGAGCGTTCCGAGACCGAAATCGCAAAAGCGTTATAGATTAGTGAAACTGAGCCAACCACAATGACTGCCATAATGATGGCCGATAATGAAAATAGCGTGCTGCGCAGGTTATCATTATTGGTGACGCCATAATAACGCAGTAAATTATTATTAAATTGCACCGCTTCTATTTGGTTTTGCTTGGCTAATTCTTCGGCATGGGTGTACAATGCGCTGTTAACTTTATTTAATACCACCGTGGCATTAACTGTATCAGCGGTGCTAATCATGTTTTCATCTACATAGCTAATGATAGTATACCCCGGCGCCCAGGTGGGTTCCCAGGTGGGTCGTTCGATGAACCCTACAACGGTGTAGCTGCGGGTGGTTTTATTGGTTAAGGTTTCGGCAATGGCACCATCTTCCATTTGTAATGCATTAAATTGCTGCAATGCTGCACCACTACCCTCGCCATCAGTCAGGTATCGTTCGCCAATATCAAGTGTTATGTGGTCGCCAATTTGGTAGGCTACTTTGGCGTTGTCAGCAATTTCTTCCGAGACCACAACTTCATTGCCTGCTTGCGGCAGCCGCCCTTTACTCAAGACAATTGGAAACTGTTCAAACCCTTGGGCATTATACTCTCTGATAAACAAATAGGGCTTGTTTTCATTTTGCCCCCCCTCTAAGGGAGCATAGCCACGGTCTCTGGAAAGCACCAGTGCTTTGGTGGCGGCATCGTTTTTAACCGCTGCCAGCTGAGCTTTGTTCACATCCTGGTAAAGGACATGCCATTCCCCTTCACTGGCGATGGTCTGCCGCTGCATTAATTCTAAAAAGGAGCCGCCCAGCGTTGCCACAGCCGTCACCATAGCGACTGAAATAATCACTCCCATGATGGTAACCAGCGTGCGTCTTTTGTTTTGCTGCAGATGTCTTACCGTTAGCTTATTGACAATGTTCATGGGCGAATCACCTCATCTTTGGCAATTCTTCCATCTTCAATCGCAATCACGCGGTCGGTGTTAGCAATCACTTTAATATAGACTAAAACAATCAAATTAAAATAGACTAATTCAGTCAGTCCGTCAGTCAGTCCATAAACAGAAAAGCCAGCTCCCCCGAAGAAAGGTAACTGGCTAAATACACACTACGAATTCCGCAAATAATTTCTCCTTAGAATATCAGCCCTTGCCTCATCCAGCTTTTCTTGAAAAACCCTGGCAAACCAAGCTGTTCTGTTTATTCTGGGTGGATATACCCTGTGTTTATCAGCCACTTTACATATGGCCTCAATAATCTCACCCTCCCCATAGCCTGCCTGATCGGCTAAACTTAGTGCCAGCGGTAATAAATCAATGAAACCGGTCGTGCTAAAATAAGCTTCCAAACCTCTTTCAAAACGCATACCTATTCCTCCACAAATTAATTTGTCAAATGTGGGCCCAAATTTTTGCATACATGAGCAAAGAGCTCCTCTGTAATAACCTTGGCACCCTCCAAACAACCCTCATTTAAGCACTCCAGAGCCAGCCGGTTAATCATACGCGGCACACCTCCAGAGCAGCGGAAAATAGCCATTTTGGCACCTGGGGAGAAAATATCAGCTTGTCTGCCGGCAGCTTTAAGCTGCCAGTCCAGATACAACATCGCTTCATCCTCAGATAACCCCCCCAGAGCAACCCAGGCCCCAATCCTCTGGGCCAGCGGAATCATAGCTGGCAGCTTTAAAGTTGAAGCCAAAGACGGCTGGCCTAAAAGTACCAGGGTGATAACAGCCTCATGCTTTACAGTAGCGTTGGTTAAAAGACGTAACTCATTTAAGCAAGCTGGTGTTAATACATGCGCTTCATCAATCAACACCAGGTTGGGGCGACCCGACTCTAAATATGAATAAGTCAAAAGGTCCACCACCTTCAGTGCATCAGCCCCAAACCAGGACGTATTCACCCCTACAGCAGCGGCAATAGCCCGGTAAAGTTCCCTTGGCTTGGCCTGGGGTATAGGCAGATGAATGACCCGGTAGCGGGTATTGGATACCCTGTTTAACAAAATATCAAGTAAAGTACTTTTCCCCGTACCCGCCTCACCTACCACCACGCCGATTTCCCTGCTGGAAAGAAGCTGCATCAGCCGCTTTAAAGCATCTTCAATCCGGCTATCCGTAAAAGTGTTATCCGGCTGGGCAACTTTAGGGAAAGGAAGCTGCCTAAACCCCCAGTATTCCAGAAAAGTTTTAGTCACTAACTCATCAATAGCATTAGACATAGACATTGTTATCCCCATCCTTTCACATTATTTGAATAAATTACTTCAACACAGCTAACCTGATGGCCTCAAGATAGCCCGCCAGGTTTGAGACAGGATGCCCATCCCCTAAAAGCTGCCCTACCGTTTGTCTTACCAACTCCTCACTAAAAGGGCCATAAGTCCGCCAGACTGTGTGAATAGACAACCGGTCATGGGCATCCAAGGTTCTTTTTAACAGCACCGCTAAAAGATGTGTGAAACTGTCCACACCAAACTCATTGCTATGATCAGTAATGCCAATATGTCCGGCAGTACCGGCAGTTTCGGCAGTTTCCAAAGCTGTTTGGGAAACCTTGAGCAAAGCAGCTTTGACATGTTCCTTCTTGGCCTTAACTAAAGCCAGCGCATTATTTATATCTGTTTCCTCAATCTCCAAACGGTGGGCTGCGAGCTGGCGTTCCAAATGGCTATACAGCGGTACCTCGGTCACAGGCGGTATAGTGATTTCCGGTACCTCTTTCAATTTCTCCATTAACTCCTGCCGCTTTAGATAATCGTTTTCCGGCAAAAATAGATGCGCCTCACCGTAGTACTGATCTTCATGCCAGCAGTGCACCCGGGAGCGCTCCTGCGGGTCGTAGCGTACATCCACCCACCGGTCATACAGGCTTGCACTGGGCACCAGATACTGCAGATTGTTAATGTGGATCAACCCTACTTTAGAAACCCGGGACCTGGCTCTAGGCAAGAACACCATAGCCAGCGCATTTTTAGATACAAACCGGCGGTACTCTTGGGGAAAGCCAAAAAACCTTTCTTGTGGTGTTTGGCCGGTGGATGAGTGTATACGGCGGTGATAATCCTGGCCGATTAATGCTGCTAGATATTCATTGGCCTGGCCAATGGTAAGGGGTGGCTTATGCAAAGCCAGTTCACTTTCCAGGTGTTCATAAAAGAGGCGTAGGCCTTTTTCAACCTTTCCTTTCGCAGCGGCATCCCTTTTTTTAGTGTGTTTTATGTGACAGCCCAGGATAGTAGCCGCCCTTTTAAGGGATTTACCCATGTAGGGACTACCCCGATCTACATACAAACTATTCGGTACGCCATAAATTGATATGGCCTGGCGAAATAGCAGCATCACGGTTATTTCATTTTCCTGAAAAAAGTAGCTAGCTGCGACCACATACCTGGAATGATCGTCTAAGAAAAGTATTAGTTTGGCCAGCCTTACCTTGTCAGGGTCATCCGGATCCAATACGTAAAGGTTTGGCCCTTTGGTATCGGCAAGCCAGAGATATTGCGGGTAGGGCGCCTCATAGGCCAGACGTACTTTAGCCCCTGGAGTATCTTTTGATAAAAGGGTTTTCTTGTCCAGGTTAACTGATCTTAAAAACCTGGCAATGGTAGATTCGGATGGTACCGACTTGGCGGTGGATGCATGGGCCAGCAATTCTTCACGCAATTGGCTGACGGTACGATAGACGTTATCATAGCGCCAGCGCAGCAGTGCGTTCTTTTGTCCCTCGGTTAGGGTTCTGAATTTGTTCCTGTCCGAACGCTCTTTAGGCATTAGTATGCCTACCGGGTCAGTAGACTGGGCATATTGTTTTAACCAGCGGTATATTACCGCCCGGCTTAATGTTTTTTTGCCGGAATAGGGAATATCGAACTGTTGTTTAGTTAGCTCATCTATCCGGCGAGAGCGTTCTTGAGGCGGTAAATCTCGGATCATTAATACAATCGCCATTTTAAATGCCTTTTTCTCCAGCCGTTGGTGATAAAGTCGGCGCATGATATTACCTCTTTTGGGGGCAAAACCCGCTAAGGGTATCCACTGCGGCCAGAAAGGACCGGTATGAATCTTTAGGCCACCAGCTAAAGGGTCTGGCTTGCTTGGCTAAAAACACTGTCAGATCGTCCACAATTAGCGTGCAGCGGTTAAGGGAAGCAGCCATATATGCGCCGGGTGATTGACTGGTCACGAATTTTTCCCCGAATTCAGGTAATGGGAATCCACCTGTCTCTTCCAACCGGCAACGCTCAGTTTCCGTGGCGCTAAGCCACCAGTCGACTAATTGGGCGGTATTTGCTTTGTTTAAGTGATACTGGCGGATAAGCTCCAGCACCCTGGCCTGTTCGTTGCCCTGGGGCAACCGGGCTAATTCCTGGGCCAGGCGTGGCCTTAAATTTCCCTGACCCAGTTCTTCTTTTATTTGCGGATCCAGGGCATTTAATAGTTTGATGCGGCGACTAACCCAGGATTTACTGCGGCCCCAAAGCCCACCTACCTGGCTCATGTTAAAGCCTGCTTTTATTAATGCTACCATCATGTAGGCTTCTTCTATGGCGCTGGGAGCCCTGGTTAGAAGGCTTTGGGTGCAGTAGATGACCATAGCGGTGCGCTGGTCAAAGTGGCAGACACGGCATAATATTTGTTTTTGCTTTAGCCTGCGCACAGCTCGGACACGGTAATGGCCGCTTAAGATGTAGTATTGCTCGTCTTCTTGGGGGTGTACTAAAATGGGTTCTAAAAGACCGTTTTCTTTGATGGAAGCTGTTAGCCCGGCCAGGTGCGTCTGGTTGTAATATTCCATGCGCAGGGGGTTATCCACTAGTTTGTGGCATGGCAAAGCTAAGACGACTCCGGCTGATGGGCTGTCCTTGTTGGTAGTGGGTGTACTTTCCATACATTTTCCCTCCCTTGATGGCTAAATCTTGGCGGATTTTAGCCATGTGGTTTTTGTTGCCGGTTAGTTCCATTTTAATAGGGAGGGTAGGCTGTAAAGTGTTTCTTTTGTATTATGGGGATATTCCTTAAGAACATATGTTTTATGGGCTTGTTTTTAGCTTGCTATAGATATTGTTTATGGCTTTATTCCACGCAGCAAATATGCGGTTTAGGAAGTTGATATAGCGGTAAAAGTATGCCTGGAAGTTTAAGCGTATTAATTTACCCGGCAGTAGATTTGTTAAAAACATGCGTATCCCTTTTTCCCGGGCAACTGTGTATGTGAATATGGATTTTGGTGGGGGCCATAGTGAAGGCGGGTTTGATTGATCTGGGTTGTTTGATGGTAAGTGTTTTAAGTGCAGTTTTTGTATTTCCTGCTCTGTTGCCATGAGTTTACCTGCACTATGTACGGCTTTGTATAGGGTGCTATGGGCTATTTTGTTGTTGGCGTCACATAGCATCTCGGGCAAATCACGCCAGGTAAGTTCTGTGGTTTCGTACACAAAGCCGATAAATGCCAGGGCTTGTATGGTTAATGTGGTACCGCGCAGGCAAAAAGAGGGGAATATTTTTATTTGCAGTGCACATGCTGTGCAGCAATATACCGGTAGTGGTACTCGTACAGGTAGTAACTTTACCTGGTCCCATACGCCGAATGTCCAGTTTTCGGGAATCTCAATGTCCCAGCGCCACTGACTACAGGTAAATAAATATTGCAATGTGTTAATTGATGCACAGGCAGGGCAAAGGCCGATTTCTATATTTGTATTCTTAAATTTCGCTTCTGTCCAGGTTTTGCGTGCCGGCGCAAAAAGTGTTATAATTTTCATGTTTATTTAGTGATTAGTCCTCTCTGTTTTGACCGCCAAGTCTAAAAAGGAGAGAGGACTAATCAACCCCATGATTATTTTTAATTGCTTATATTTTTACATCAGATACAAAATCCCTACCAAAATTTTAAATTTTGGTAGGGATTTTTGCTTAACATTGGTGCTGCAGTCTATTTTAATGTGAGAAAAATTGAACGGATAGTCTACATTAAAGTGACCGGTAACAGTCGGCTTGCAAGGCAATTCGTTCATCATGGGTAATAATGATTAGGGTTTGATGATAGGTTTTATTAAACATTTTTAATAAGTCGATGATTTCACTACTATTCTTACTATCCAAATTACCGGTTGGCTCGTCTGCCAGCATAATGGCCGGGTGACTAATTAGTGCTCTACCGATGGAGACCCTTTGCTGTTGCCCGCCGGAAAGCTGATTGGGCAGATAGTTTAAGCGGTCTTGCAGATTCAAGATGTTGATGATTTCAGCAAACTGTTTCTTATTCACCTGATGTTGATCAAGCAACAAGGGCAGCGTAATATTCTCTTCAACCGTTAGGACCGGTATAAGGTTGTAAAATTGATAAATGAGGCCAATTTGTCTGCGTCTGAAGATGGCTAGTTGGGTTTCATCAAGTTGATAAATGTCTGTGTTATCGACTAATACTCGGCCCGCTGTCGGTATGTCCACCCCGCCAAGCATGTGCAGAAGCGTTGATTTGCCCGAGCCGGACGGACCAATAATGGCAATAAATTCACCTTTATTGACGGCCAAAGAGACATCATCAAGTGCCTTTACCGCGGTTTCGCCTTTGCCATACATTTTAGACAGATGTTCGGTGCGTAGAATTTCCAATTGTAAAATCTCCATGATGTTGGTGATGAGTTTTAGTATAGCTGTCTAAAATGACTTCTAAGTGACTGTTAAGTGACAATCTAGTCACTTTGTGTACCACAGAGGGAAGCTGTCATCTAAAAGCGTTGCGTCTTGTCATCCTGAGCGCAGCGAAGGATCTGGGTTTTAAGATTCTTCGCTGCGCTCAGAATTACCACGCGTACTCGCACCACGATAAATGAATACGACTTACTGGTTGTTATTTATAATTGACAAAATTATTCACCTTGCAGGATTAAGCTTGTCATCCTGAGCGTAGCGAAGGATCTGATCTTTAGATTCTTCACTGCGTTCAGAATGACAGGGTTCGTGTATTCATAGCAATGACAGCTACCACTTACCAAAATCTACAGCCTATCAAATAATCTGTTTGTAAAACTTAATCCGAAACTGGGTGCCCTTGGCTTGCTTACTTTGCACATCGATATCGCCATTTTGGCTGGTTATAATGCTGTGCGCCATAGCCAGGCCAATACCAATGCTATCTTCGTTGGCATTCTTGCCTTTATAAAAACGTTTAAAAATATAGGGTAAATCTTCCTTGGTGATGCCTGGCCCGTTATCAGCAACTATAATTTCTGTAAACAGCGCGTTTTCGGCAAAAGATATGGCAATTTCGCCACCTGCAGCAGTGTGCTCCACACAGTTCTTTAAAATATTGATCAAGGCTTCGGCGGTCCAATTAAAATCACCAATCAAAGAGACGGTATCGGCACCTTTTATCGACACGGTTTGGGCTTTAATGTCCATCGGAATCAAAACCGGCTCCAGCGCTTTTTGCATCAGCTTTGCCACTACTACCTGATCTTTTTTGAATTGGATAGCGCCGGCATCAATTTTGGCAAGCTTTAATAATGAAGCAACAAGCCATTCAATCCGTTCCAGCTGAATCAGAATATTGCGGGTGAATTCCGTTCTTTTTGTTACCGTCAATTTAGCATCACTTAACAAATCCGCCATCACCATCATTGAGGTTAGCGGGGTTTTAAGCTGATGCGAGATGTCAGAAATAGCATCGGTGAGCCGGATTTTATCTTGCTGCAAAAGTGAGCTCTGCTCCGACAGCATTAGCGTTACTTTATAAATATCGTTTTTTAGAATACTAAGCTCACCTTCACGATTATCACGCACATCAAGCGCATAATCACCACTACTAATTTGCCGCAAATAGCCGGAAAGCTTGGCTAGTTCGCGATATCTCCAGCTCGTCAATAACAGGCTGCAGCCAATTAACAAAACAGAAGTAATGCCAATGAGCACCGCGGCCGCGAGCGAAAAAAAAGCCGCTATCGCTATAGCCACTAAACTAATCGCGCACATCGTTAATAATAGCATTTGAATCTCTCTATTACGCAGCATGCTAATCACCAACCTTATAGCCTAAACCGCGCACCGTTTTGATTAGCGTCGGATTTTGCGGCTGGTCCTCTAACTTTTCTCGTAACCTTTTTATGTAAACGGTTAATGTATTATCATTGACGAAGTCTCCGGCCACATCCCAGATCCGCTCTAAAAGCTGATTGCGGGAGAGAACTTGTCCGATATGGTTGGCGAAAATAAGTAGTAAGCGGTATTCTAAAGCAGTCAGGATAGTTTCAACCCCATTTTTATAAACCTTTCCCTCCAGCGTATTAATGCGGACATTTTCTATTTCAAGTATCTCTTTGGGCTGAGTGTGCTTATGGTATCTCCGTAAAACCGATTTGATCCGCGAAAGAAGTTCACGAATGCGAAAGGGTTTGGTAATATAATCATCTGCTCCCATGTCAAGACCCATCACCACATTAACTTCATCATCAATGGCCGTTAAAAAAATGACGGGTATATCGCTTCGCTCTTTCACCATCTGGCACAATTCATAGCCGCTGCCATCCGGCAGTGATAAATCGAACAAGCATAAAGCGAATTGATTTAATTCTTCTGCCAACACCTTTTTAGCAGATTTAGCATCAAGGCAGTGAACCGTGGTAAAGTGATCTTGCTGCAGCGAATATTCAAGTCCGGAGGCGATTGTTTTATCATCTTCCACTAGTAAAATTTTCATTTTAATGAGTCACCCTAACTTTGTTTTAATACTGAAATTTTATCGTCCAACTAACAGTATTGCCAACCCCTTTTTCTGCAACGGAGAACATTCCTTTGAAGGGTCTATTTCTAGACGAAGGGAACCGATACGGGGTTCCCTTTGTCTAACAAGGTTTATAAAAAATAAAAGCTCGCTGTAAAGCGAGACTTATAACCATTTAGGAATGCTGATTATTAAGCACCTCATCGTTCATATTTTGCCCCCGTAATTACCGGCCCACCAACTTGCCCCCAATACACGTGGCCGTTGTAGTCTAGTGGATTCACCTGCCAGGATACCCTTTTTTACCTTGTATTATTTGTTAAACTAGTTCACTATATATTTTTTTTATACTTACCGGCAGCCAGTTCTTCTTACCCCAGCTTTCAAATTCCGGTAGTGCAAAACTCTCTTCCACTTCCTCAACAGATAGACCGCTGGCTTTAAGTTCTCCTACGCGCGCGCGGAAGACCTCAAAATAATTTTGCAAGTTATCTAGGTTGCTTTTCCCGATGGACGGATCCCCGTGCCCGGGTACGGTTAACTTAATAGATTTTTGCTTTAATTTAGCTAACACATTAACCCAGTTGGACGTATTAGCGCTACGGGTTACCGGATGGCACCCGTTAAAAAGTACATCTCCGGCAAACAAAATTTCTTCGCCCGGGAGATAAACAACCATATCTCCAGGGGTATGGGCATGACCCAGGAAACTGATTTCCAAATTAGATTCCCCCAGGTTCAGGCACAGTTGCCCATCGGTAGTTAGGTCGGGCACGGACAGTTCAGCAACTTCATATTTCCCCCAAAGCTTTACATCCTGTGACATTTTTTCTTTGAACTCTTCACGACCTGTCATGGACATAATGGAACGGCAGGCTTTGCTGCTTATAATTACAGCCCCTTGCCGGGCCAGCAATGTGTTGGCCGAGGTATGATCAAAGTTATCATGAGTATTGATTAAATAGCGTACCGGCTGTTCTGTTACACTCTCAATAAATCGTCTGGTCTCAACCCAACGCCTGATATCAGCATCGATAAGAGCCACACCGTTATTCCCAATAATCAAGCCAAAATTACTGTCGCCTCTCGGGTCACCCAGCTCCGTAAGGATGGCATAAACATTTTTAGCCAGCTGTCGCAATTCCATTTTTATCCTCCTGTATCCAGGTTAAATAATACGATGATAATATGATATTAATTTAAAAATTTGGTTGAAAACGGTACCATTAAATCAATCCTAGTATAACATAACGTTTAACCAAAGAGATAACACAAATATGCAATAATTCTCACTAATACGCTAAAGCTTAACTAGCTGGCAGCGGTTAGCTTTGTTAGGAATCGAACCCGTAACAGGGTCATATCGCTTATCGCTAATTAGTAGGTTAAAACCCGGGGAATTCCAGTTGGGGACTACACAAAACTCTCTTCGTTCTCGTTGACCGTTAACTTAGCCGTCTGAATAAATAGTTTTTCCTTTTCTGTTAGTATTTTATCTTTATAATACATAATAAAAATTGATCTTTTGGGCAGTTCAAAATCAGGCAATATAACCTTTATTAACCTATTGTCTTTTAAATCTGTTTCGGCATCAGAATAAGGAATAATGGCTAAACCAATTCCTGCTTTAGCAAGCCCTACTGCAACTAGTGTTGATTGCTGAACTTCAACTGCAAATTCATAGTAACGGTTGTTTGTTAAGTAGTTATTTATGCTCTTCCATGGCTCAGTATAAAGACCGCCATTAAATATTATAGGAATTGGGTATTTAACTATATTATTATTGTTATCTATGTACTGTTTTACAAAGTCCGGGTGCCCTATACAACAGAACTTCCCAGTATGAACTTTTTCGTATTTTATTAATGGGTTAGGAAAGGTAGTTGTTATAAATCCAAAGTCGATGGTTTGATCTAACAACATATCATATACTTGCTGTGAATGGGCTGTATATAAATTAATATTTAGCTTAACCTGTTCTTTGAACATTTTAATTACTTTAGGCAAAAAACTTAAATTAACTGTTGGAGTTCCTGCAATTGACAGACTTTCTTGTCGTTCACCATCTAATACTTGCTTCATTCCTTCCTCTAATATCTTAAGGGTTCTTTCGGCATATGGAAGAAACTCTTTTCCCTGTTTGGTTACAATAACGGACTGAGGTGTTCTTAATAATAATGTAACACCAAGTTCATCTTCTAAACTTTTAATTCTCCTACTAACTCCAGGTTGAGAAATATTTAAAAATTCCGCTGTTTTCCGAAAACTTTTAAATCTAGTGATTACACAAAAACTTTTAATTTGCTCTATATCCATTTTTTGCCTCCCTTGATAAGGTTAAAAGTATAATGCATATTTGTAATCGTGCCATTACATTTAGTTACTTGTATTATAATATATGAGGTGCTAGAATTATATAAATATTTCAAAAGTTTTTAAATATTCAGCATAATTGTTTTTTTATCGACAAAGCTCTCAACTAAATTTACCTTGCTAATTTACTGCAGTTAATCAGCAAAACGTGTTATGGGCTTTAACTTAACCAATTAGTTTTCGAGGTTTTGTTAAAAATTAGGCCAAATTGGCCTTGCATTTAATCTCATTGTAAAAAGGAGAATTAGGATGGCTAAAGTACGCATCACTTTGGCGTGCGGTGATTACGACCGTACATGGCCGCTCCGTGACGGGGCAGTAGTGCCGGAAGGGATTGACTTGAATTACCTCTGTCTTGGTGCCGAGGAAGTTTTTTGGCGCATGCTGCGTAACGGGGAGTTTGACGCTTCTGAAATATCCCTGTCGTCTTATATAATGGCTCACTCCCGGGGTGACGAAAGTCTGATTGCGATTCCGGTTTTTCCATCGCGCATTTTTAGGCATTCGTGCATCTTTATACATTCAGATGCCGGTATTAATGAGCCGGGGGACTTGCGGGGTAAGCGGATCGGCGTACCCGAATATCAAATGACTGCAGCAGTATGGATCCGCGGTATTTTACAGGATGAATACGGTGTAGCGCCACGCGATTGTTATTGGTTTACCGGGGGGTTGGAACATCCCGGTCGGGTGGAAAAGCTGTCGCTGCAATTACCTGATGATACACGCATTGTGCCAATCCCGGAAGATAAAACCCTATCACAGATGCTGGTAACTGGGGAAATAGACGCCCTTTTTACAGCCAGAACACCTTCTTGTTTTGCCCCGGATTCTTCCCGGGTTCGGCGTTTGTTCCCTAATTATAAGGATGTGGAAAAGGACTATTATCAGAGGACAGGGATCTTTCCGATTATGCATACTATTGTCCTCAAGCGGGAGCTGTATGAGCTTTACCCCTGGGTTGCTCAAAGTCTATTTAAAGCATTTAACCAGGCTAAAGAAATAGCCTGCCGTGGTTATTTTGACTCTACTGCCCCGCACTATTCCTTGCCGTTTCTAATCAGTACAGCTGAGGAAATGCACAAAGTTTTTGGTACAGATTTTTGGCCGTACGGGGTTAAGGACAATGAGAAAACCATTGAGGCATTACTCCGTTATTCCTATGAACAGGGCTTGTCACAGCGCAAGTTAACCATTAAGGAACTATTTGCGCCGGAAACTTTCGAAGAATTTAAAATATAAAAATTTATGCTAAATAAGGAAGGTGAATTAAATGTCTGAAGGGATTGCATATCGGGGTTTAAGAGAATGGCTGGCGCTAGTTGATCAGGCGGGTCAATTACAAAAGGTGGATGGTGCTTCCTGGGAAGAAGATATCGGTATGGCCACGGAAATTTTGCATCACGCTCCCGGTTCGCCGGCCGCGTTGTTTGACCACATTCCAGGCTATCCAACCGGCAACCGGGTACTGGCTAACGGACTGAATAGCAAGGAAAGGTTGGCGATTACTTTTGGACTGCCTTCAGATCTTTCGTCTTTTGAATTAAGTTCTCGTATAGCAGCCAAGGCCCGAAATTCTAAATATCTCCCCTTTGAATACGTGCAGGACGGTCCGGTACTTGAAAACGTGCATACCGGTGACGATATAAATATATGGGAATTCCCGGTGCCCCGGTGGCATGACCAGGACAAGGGACGTTATATCGGCACCGGCGGATTCAACATCACGCGCGACCCTGATGAGGGGTGGTTTAACCTGGGTACTTACCGCGTCATGGGTGACAGCGATGGGCGACATGCTTTTTTCTATGTTTCCCCGGGAAAACACGGGCGCATTCACCGGGACAAGTACTTTGCCCGCCGGGAACCCTGTCCTGTGGTAGTAGTGGCAGGTGCCGACCCGCTGCTATTTTTGGCCGGTTGTACCGAGCACCCTTATGGTCTGTGCGAGTACGAGTGGGCCGGCGGCATGCGTGGTGAACCATTCCAGGTGATTAAGGGGCAATTTACTGGTTTGCCCATTCCAGCGGACGCGGAAATTGTCCTGGAAGGGTTTGCTCATTACGATGACCTTAAGGAAGAAGGCCCCTTTGGTGAATGGACAGGGTACTACGCAAGTAGTTCCCGGCTTGAACCGCGTATTGAAATAAAAGCCGTTTACCACCGTAATAATCCCATTTTAGTTGGTTCGCCACCTAACCGACCACCTGATGAACAGAGCTTTTACCGTTCTTTTATGCGTTCGCCGCTACTTAAGGAAGAATTGGAAAAAGCCGGGGTGCCGGACGTGCAGGCGGTATGGTGCCATGAAGCCGGGGGTGCTCGCATGTTCGTGGCTGTGGCGATCAAGCAAAGGTACCCGGGACACGCTGCCCAAGCCGGGCACATAGCCGCATCGTGTCACGTGGGGGCCTACTGTGGACGCTATGTGGTGGTCGTGGACGAAGACATTGACGTAACCAACCTGGAAGAAGTGATCTGGGCTATGTGCACTCGTTCGGACCCGGCAACCTCCATCGATATTATTAACCGCGCCTGGAGTACTCACCTTGACCCCCGGATAAGCCCGGAGGATAAGGAAAAGGGACGGTTATGGAATTCCCGTGCCATTATAGACGCCACCCGGCCTTATGATTGGCGTGACCAGTTTCCGGCGGTAAATATGCCTGCGCCGGAATTGCGCCGCCAGGGTATGGAAAAATGGGGTTACCTGCTCAAGAAATAATTAATCGGTGTGATAACAACTCAAATTTAAATCGAATTTAAATCATATGTAAAAAAAATAGTTGTTAAAAGGAGGTACTTCCAGTTGGCTGATCATACACACGATCATGGATATATGGATAATGAATTGATTAAAGATCGGTGGCTAAAAAAACGGACCTTTGTGCGGGAACTAGTGGGTGTTTATGGTGAAATATACAAAGATCTTCTGGAACAGCCCCGGGTATATAAGAACGAGGATATTAAGTGGAAAGGCGGCCCTCGGCTTTTTGGAAAGAAAACTATCAATCCTCAAAGTTCTCAAATAACGCAAATGATAGAGTCGCATATTGATGTTTTTGCCCCGGGAGCTGCTGGGCAAAAACATGGTCATATGAACAGCGCGGTGTTCTATATCCTGGATGGAAAAGGATATGACGTGCATGACGGTATCCGCTATGACTGGGAAGCCGGGGATGTTTGTGTAGTTGGAAACGGTTGTGTGCACCAGCATTTTAATGCCGACCCCAATAAATCCGCCAGGGTAATGGTAGTGAAAGCAAAGCCTTTGTTCCTTTTTGCCCATCTGCTTTATCAAAAAATTGTGGAATGGCCTTCCACGGAACCGGTACCAGGTTATGAGGATTTTAAACCTGAAGAATAGTTTTGTTTATTAAATAATGTAGGGGGTTGTTTAAATGCCGTTTGAAGAGGCCAAGAAATCAGCAGTAGGTATTTTTGAGGGTAACTTTTATCAAGAATCTATTAAAAAGTCGAATGATTTCAAAAAATTATATAAGTCGCAGAAAGTTGTTGTAAAAGCTGAAGAAATGCTGTGGGAAAAAAGTCAGCAAGGTATCCTTAAACACTTGGTTAATGAAACTATGAACACACGTGAGTATTGCCTTGATATGTATCAGCAATATTTGCCTCAGGGAGGACGCTCTGGAAAACACCGACACTTAACAGAAGAGATCCTTTATATTCTTGAAGGGAAAGGCTACGATTTGCACTGGGACGTGTTATTTGATTGTAAAGATGCCTATGAGTGGGACTGGGAAAAAGAGCCGAAAAAGTTTGAATGGCAGGAAGGAGATTTCATTTATATTCCGCCTTATACTATCCATCAACATTTTAATGCTGATGCAAATAAACAGGCCAGATTTGTATCGGTAACCAGTCGTATTGTTAAGGCTATGGGATTTGACTGGCTGGACCAGTTGGAAGATGCCCCTGATTACATGGAAAAGAAATAAAAGTTATTCAAAATACTGCCTTTATGGTTATTATCCGTGATCCAGATGAGGGATGGGTAAACTCTGGAGCCTTCCTTGCCTGGATTACGGAAATATCCCCCAGGGAAATGGGATGTACTGCTAGGGTATTAGAAGATTAATTTACTGAAAAATGTTAAAGTTTTGTCTATCTGCATTGCTAAGTTATATTATTTGCTAATTTGCTAATTACATTCACTTATAGAAAAAGGCTTAAACGGGAAGGTGGTAATATGGTAGAAGCTATCATTCAGGGTTTTTCGAGTGTTATGCAATTTTCGGTGTTACCTTTAATGCTGCTTGGGGTTATTCTAGGCTTGGTAATGGGAGCTATACCGGGATTGGGCGGGGCATTTGCCCTGGCGGTATTAATACCTTTTGTTTACAGTATGGAACCAGCCCAGGCATTTGCTTTCTTGCTGGGAGCGCACGCAGTTATTTATACTGGAGGTTCCATTACCGCAATTTTGTTGAACACTCCAGGTTCCGGGCCTAATGCGGCCACTCTTTTTGACGGCTTTCCCATGGCACAGCAGGGCCAGGCGGGCCGGGCTTTGGGAAATGCGTTGACAGCCTCAGCTTTGGGTGGTGTTTTCGGCGCCATAGCCCTAGCCCTTTTAATTCCCGTGATTAGGCCGGTGGTGCTGGCATTCGGTCCCCCGGAGTTCTTTATGATGGCCATACTGGGTATTTCGTTTATTGCCCTGATGGGAGAGGGTTCCCTAACTAAAGGCTTAATTGCCGGGGGGTTGGGGATAATTTTAGCTCTGGTGGGTTATGACCCCATGACCGGAATTGTTCGATATAATTTTAATTCTTTGTATCTTTATGACGGAATTAAACTTGTACCGCTAACCCTGGGATTGTTTGCCGTGGCAGAAATGATTCATTTGGCTTTAAAAGGAGGTACTATTGCCCAGGGTTCTGTAAAAGGCTCGACGAGTGGTGTTATGGAAGGCATCAAAGATGTTTTCAAACACTGGTGGTTGGTAGTACGCTGTGGCAGTTTAGGAACTATAATTGGCGCTATACCGGGACTGGGTGGTGATGTAGCCTGTTTCCTGGCCTACGGGCACGCCAGACAAACATCCAAACACCCTGAAAAATTTGGTAAAGGGCATCCTGAAGGGGTGATTGCACCTGAAAGTGCCAACAATGCCAAAGAAGGAGGAGGCTTATTACCCACACTGGGGTTCGGGATCCCAGGCAGTTCTTCCATGGCAATTCTCCTGGGCGCTTTCCTGATTGTCGGAGTTAAACCAGGCCCGGAAATGCTTAATGAAAACCTGGATCTGGTATTTACAATGGTTGCTACACTGGTGTTTGCAAACATTATTGGTGCTGTAATCGGTCTACTTTCGGCAGGCACATTGGCTCGGGTTACTAATGTCAGGAGTTCATTGTTGGTGCCTGCGGTTTTAGTGCTGACTGCCATTGGGGCTTATGCGGTGGAATGCTCTATGGGCGATGTGTTAGCTACTTTTGTATTAGGCATTGTTGGTTACATTATGAAGATCAAGCATTACCCGCGGGCGGTATTATTAATTGGCTTTGTTTTAGGCCAGATTGCTGAACTAAATCTTCACCTTTCCATGCAGATTTTCGGCCCCACATTTTTCCTGCGGCCTATTGCCCTGATTCTTTTAGTTACCATAATTATTACCTTATTTTCTAATCAAATTGCTAACTTTGTCAGAGCAAGGAGGGACAGGTAATGAGGATGACTGCGGGCAAATTTATAGCCTTATTATTCGCTTTAGTGTTAGTGGTTGTAATAGTAATTTCTCTGGGTTACTCACCAAAAGCTAGGCTTGTGCCACTGATAATAGCTTTCCCGACCCTGGCTCTAACGATTGGCCAAATTTTAAGAGAGTTTGGTGTGATCGGACAAAAAAAGAAGGGTTCCAATGACTCCAAAGATGTGCTGAAAGAATCAGAAACTAATCTGAAAGGCTATTGGACGATACTATTTTGGATTGGGCTGCTTATCGTAATGCTTTTTTTGATCGGGTTTTTCCCAGCGATTGCTTTGTTTATGTTCCTGTACCTAAAACTGCAGGGTAAAGAAAGTTGGTCGATTTCCATTATTATGCCCGGGTGTACGTTGATTGTTATTTACCTGGCATTTGTGTTTGGCCTGAATATTGATTTCTATGGCGGGTTAATTCTAGAACTGGTTCAACAGTCATAGCGGTAGGTATTTAGGGGTGCAATTATTAACCAATGATAGCTGAATAGAGGTGGTGCTGGAATTTTTCATAAGAGCTATTGGTTATAGAAATTGGTTGGAAGAAGCGTCCTTAGTACAAAAAATATATTAGTGGGGTGAAAATATGGTTCGCAAGTTAATATTAGTGGGATTAATTTTATTATTAGCAGTATCTTTGACTGCCTGCGGGGGCGGGGACCAGCAAAGCAGCGAAAATGCGTCGGATACAACAAAGGAAGACGTAGCTAGTTTTTATAAGGGCAAAAATATTACTTGGATAATCCCTTATAAACCCGGCGGAGGGTATGATCTTTATGTACGCGTAATAGCACCTTATTTTGAAAAATATACCGGAGCCACAGTGGTTTGCAAAAACGAGCCGGGAGCCGGCAATCTTATCGGTACTAATAAATTATATAAGTCTAAACCGGACGGTCTTACAATTGGTATCTCTAATGGCCCTGGCATCGTCCAGGCCCAACTAAGTAAAGATCCCGGGGTGCAATATGATACGTTAAAGTTTGACTGGTTGGGGCGCATTACTGCTGAGCCCCGGTTGGTTGTTGTAGGATCTCATACGCCATACCAATCCTTGGAAGATGTATTAAAGAGTAGTAAAAAGTTAAGCTACGGGGCCCCGGGGGCAGGCGCCCAAACCTTTTTGGAGGCGGCTTTGCTAGCGGAAGCGCTGGGTCATGAAATGGAAATAATAACGGGATATGAAACCCAGGCGGACTCACAAATGGCTGTCATTCGTAAAGACATAGAAGCTACCAGCGGAAGTTATTCTAGTTTATACGACCAAATAAAAAACGGCGATTTGAGGCCTCTGGCGTTAATTGCTGATGAAAGGGATGCTGCACTGCCCGATCTACCAACAGTAAAAGAACTCCCCGGACTTAACGACAAGAGTATGCAACTTATAGACATTCTTATATCAATTAACGAAGTAGGCCGGGCAGTGGCTGCCCCCGAGGGGGTACCGGAAGAAAGGTTAAAGTTTTTACAAGATGCGTTTGGTAAAGCTTTAGCGGATCCTGAGTTGCTTGAAATCGCCAAGAAACAGGAGTTAGACATTAACCCGTTGACCGGAGCTGAATTAAGGGAAATTATAAATTCCGGACTAAATATGTCTGAAGAGGAAAAGCAGAATATGACCAGCGCCCTTGATAAGTACAAGCAATAAAATTTGTATAACTGTAGGCATTGTATGTTTAAAGCTTAAGAGAAATACTTTAAAACACCGGTCCCTGGTTAATACCGGGGGTCCGGTGCTTTAGGAGGAATGTTTCATGGACGAAATAAAACAACTACGCGTAAAGGTAGCCCAGTGCTGCCGCATGCTTGAATATGTCGGGTTGATTGATTTCAGCGGTCATGTCAGCGCACGTATCCCGGGCACGAATCAGGTTTTGATCAATAGTTGGGGAGCGCCACGGTGCACTCTCACTCCGGACGATATAGTAAAGGTAGATCTGGACGGAAATTTTTTAGAGGGCAACGGGCCCGCGCCTACTGAGACACCTATTCACCTGGCCATTTATCGAGAGCGACCGGATGTTTTATCCGTGGCGCACCTGCATCCTCCGGTTACTACTGCTCTTTTCATTGCGCAGAAAGAGTTTATACCCGTTATATACCACGGCTCAATTTTTGCCCGGGGTGTGCCGGTACATGATGATAGCCGGCATATAAACACTGCTGAAAAGGCTACCCGGCTCGCTAAAGCATTGGGTGATGCGCGGGTGGTAATTATACGTGGGCACGGTTGTGCCGTAGCCACCGAGAGTGTAGAAAGTTGTTTCTTTGCCTCCATTTACCTCGAAGATAACGCTGAAAAACTAACCCGTGCCTATCAAATGGGTTCACCAAAGGGATTACCGCCGGAAGAAATTGAAGCAGGCTATGCGGGGATTTGGAAGGAAAATCAGTTTCAAAAGGTATGGAACTACTTTCTTTTAAAAACCGGGTTGAATTTTTAAACATGATTATTCCCTTTACTCAGTAATCCCCATTGGGGAGAGCTGTCATCCTGAGCGTTAGCGAAGGATCTGGGCTTTAAGATTCTTCGCTGCGCTCAGAATGACAGGCTTAATGACAAGGTTTTTCACTTCGTTGTATTCATAGCAATGACACAACGCTGTACCATTTACTGAGTTAACGGTATAACCATTTTTTTAAATAAATAGGTTTCCCGGGTTCATACCCGGGAAACGGTTTCTATACCTCAATTTACATTGAAGATTTTAAATAAACATGATTTACTTATAATAAATTTAACTATCATTATGATCTGCAAATTAGGAGGTATGTTAAATGAAAGTATTAGTACCGATTGACGGATCCGATAATTCAATGCGGGCGGTTAACTACGCGCTTGGAATGGCAAAAAAAAATCCTGACACTAAATTTACCCTGCTTGCAGTAGCGACTATGAGAATGGAAGAGTTATTAGCGAATATTTCTAAATTGCAAAAACATGACTCAGAATTAGTTAATTTTACTGAATTGCAAAAACAACTTGAAGAGGCTCCCAAATCCGTTCTTGAGAATGTCAAAGCACTATTTGAAGAATCTGGTATTCAGGTTGAGACTGTTATGTTAATAGGAGATCCGGCCAATAGAATTATACAGTATATAACAGACAAAGGATTTGAAAATATAATTATGGGAAGCAGGGGTATGGGTGTTCTCAAAAGCGCTATTTTAGGTAGCGTAGCTTATAAAGTGCTTGCGAAAACAAATATTCCAGTTACTATTATCAAATAATCTAATCTTCATGATCAACCGTTAGCTCAGCTATACCAAAAAACAACAAATCCGTTTACCTCTAACAGTTAAGAGGTGTAATTTTTGAAACAAGAATATCTTATTTACATCTTCGTGTTTGCTTTAACGATTGCTGAAGGAGGGGTAAACGCAATTCTCTCGCCCTTTTTGCAATCACTTCATTTTTCCTTAATGTTTATCGGTTATTTCATGTCAATGATGTCTTTTTCCCGGTTACTTTCCCGCCTACCGGCCGGTATGCTTTACGGGTTTTCTCAAAAACAGCTGTTTTTTTTCATTTTCACCCTATTATTTGGGCTATCGACAATTGTTTTAGGCCTTTCTACCAATACCATTGTTTTGGGGCTTGCTATCTTTGCTCATGGTTTTAGTTTTGGATTACTTACTACTATCTTACTTGCCCTTTGCCTGGAAATAAAGGTTGAGAAGCGGCGAATAGGCGAGATTATGGGCTGGTACATGGCTTTTAATTCCGCCGGTCATGCCGTGGGTAATTTTTTAGGCGGGGTACTGGCGGATTACTTGGGCTTTAAACAATGCTTTTTGATTATGGGTCTGGTTACCGGGATGACCATACTGCTGCAAACTAAACTTTCCTGGCCTGAATTGGAGGCCGAACAGGCTCGACAACCAGGAAAAAATAATAAGGGTGATTTTTTTAAAGGAAAAATCCCGTCATTTAGCGAAATGACTAAGCTTCCCAAAGGAGTTATCCTGGCCGCTTTACTTGGTTTTATTATTAATGCCCTTAATAACATGATGAATACTTTTTTCCCCCTGTTAGCTTTACAAAAGGGCATTAGCTTGAGTTTAATCGGTTTTCTTAAGGGAATTATGGGAACAGCAGCCACATTAATAAGGATGTCGCTGGGCCTGCTTGTGAAGTGGGTGAACTATCGCACGTTAAATAATACGGCACTTATAATTTTATCCGTAGGAGTATTTTTACTTCCGGTCAGTACTTCGGTTCTTATATTAACGATTCTATTCATTGCTACCGGTATGGGGCGTGGAATTGTGCGTACCACAAGCGCAATTTTTATGGCCGATCATAGTTTCAAAGATTTGCGTTCCAAGGGTATTGCTTCAGCTGTATATAATGTCGGCCTCGACTTGGGAAGCGTTATAGGGCCTGTTTTAGGCGGGCTCATGAGCCATGTTTTAGGCTTGGCGACGATCTTTCAAATCTTTCCTATAGCATTTTTATTATTTTACTTTATCATAATTGCTTTTTGGGAAAGGAAGAAAGTTGAATCTCCTTCCGAGTAAGGATTGATTATAATTGCCCGGCACTGGAACTCCAAATATCCATTATGTCCATGACAGTTAAATTAAGGGGGTTTAATCATGAAACTGGTTATAGGAATATCAGGTGCTAGCGGTGCGGTATATGGCATTAGGCTCCTAGAAACACTGCGGCAATGCAAAGTGGAAACGCACCTGGTCATTAGTAAAAGCGCCCACAGAACAATTAATCTTGAAACAAACTACAAGTTATCCGAGGTGGAGTCACTGGCAGACTTCGTTTATGATAACGCAGACGTTGGGGCGTCGATAGCCAGCGGTTCATTTAAGCATCATGGTATGATAATAGCGCCTTGCTCAATAAAAAGTTTGTCCGGGGTAGCGCATTCATATAACGATAATCTACTGGTTCGAGCTGCCGACGTGACTCTTAAAGAAAAAAGAAAGTTAGTTTTAATGGTTAGGGAAACCCCTCTGCACCTTGGTCACCTTAGGATGCTGGTTGCATTGTCCGAGGTCGGGGGAATTATTCTGCCGCCTATGCCCGCTTTTTACCATCAACCCGCTAGTATTAGTGATATAGTCAATCAAACCGTCGGTAAAATACTAGATCAGTTTGATATTGAACACCAATTGTTTCGACGTTGGGATCCATCATAAAGGACGGGTAAGTTCAGGTCTTGCTCGATTAAAGCATCAAACAAATATTGTTGCACTGCACCCGGTAGTAATTGAACATTGGTTTACTGCCGATTATGCTTTGCTGTCTCAACCCTTAATTTGAGAAGGATAGCTGCCAGCAAAAGAATACAAACGTAAATAATCGGGTAAAAAAATAAAGAAACCTCATTGGTTGGTGGTTGCACCCGCAGGAAATGATTACCCAGACGAGTCAGGGTGAAGAGTATTACAGCTGCAAGGCAAGGTACACCAACGGGAGTCTTTTTTCTAATTAGAAATACTGTCAGACCAGCGGCAATCAGTGCCGCCAGCATTTCATATAGTTGGGTCGGATGAAGGGCGGGAGAACCAAGAAGTTGCCCCAGCTGAAATTCTCCGCCGATGGAATGATTGTGCGCCAGATAATACTTGTGTGCCGGACTCCCATAGGGGAAGCGCACAGCCCAGGGCAATGAGCTGGGCAATCCATAACAGCATCCATTGAAAAAACAGCCTAATCGCATCAAGGCTAGCGCGATCCCCAACCCTGGTGCAACGGCATCTCCTAGACGCCACATAGAAATTTTCAATAATCGGGTGGTGAACAGACCTGTCAACGCAGCCAGAAGCAAACCGCCTAGCAAAGAAAAACCGGTTGGTTCAAATGCCATGATACGACCAGTGTTTTGAGCGTAAACGGTTGGATTGATAGCAACATTCAATACCCTTGCTCCCACGGGAACAGAAATGGTCATCACAATTAAGCACATCAAGCTACGCAGCAAGGGAAGTCCCATTTTATGGGCACTATATAAGCCAAGGGAAAGGACAGCAATGGCTGCTAATCCCATGAAAAATCCATAAGAATTGACCACCCACTGCTGTCCCCATAAATTGAATGTGATTAGCTCTTTCAGCACTTGTTGCTCCTCAACAAATCGTTTATTTAGTTGCTGACCAGGTTCCTTTGATCCAGGCTTTTTGTGGCAAATTGATTGCAAAGCTGCCATTTAAAGAGATCGTCCCACCTGCTTCGCTTGCTCTTGCCTGCATGGTAATAGAAGCACCCTCCTGGCTCGTGGAAGCAGTGAGTGTACCATCCTTATAGGTGGCCGACAGGTTGTTCTTCTCTCCGTCCTCATCCGTAAAACTCATGGTTCCTGAACCATTGTCATCCAGTTGTAATCCTATTTTTAGGGGTTTGGGTTTACCCTTGTTTTCTTCCAACCCTGCTTTGATCATGTTGTAAACATCTAAATCTGTCAAATCACATCCGAGTTCCGATTTTTCTTCCGATGCTTTTTCTTCTGCTGCCGGCGCAGGTCCGAGATCATATTCCTCGATGGTTAGAGCAGCTGATGTCCATTGACCATTTAATAAAGCTACCGTTGGAGCAAACGTAATGCCAAATTCTTTCTGCAGGTAGTCTTCATATTCCTGTTGTCGCTTAATTGGGTCGGTGGTACTGAACCATTTCATAGCAATTGACTTTAACTCTTCCACAGAAATTGCTTCTTCATTATGGCTATTGCCACTTTTAATGAATATCCTGCCGGTATCTTTGAGCAGCTTATCCTTGAAGTGGAGCAGTATACCCAGGCGTTGCTCCAGTTCATATTCTTTTTCCCATCCCCATCGTCCTTTTTCCATAAATCCCGAGGATTTATACATTTCCATGATCATTTCAAATTCGGCTTTTTTCTTATCGATTTCCGCATCTGTCTTTACACGCTGCTCGAATTGCTTTTTGAGATCTCTTTGAACCATAGTTCTAATTTTTTCTTTTTCCTGATCTGTTAAAGCAGGCATTCCGGCTTCTTTACGCACTTTTTCCTGAGCAGCAACAGCTTCTATTTCTAACTGCCGTGCGGCTCCGCCCATCTGACTCCAGACATCATCGAAATTATTTTTTTCAACCTGATAGCCCCACCAGGGAACCTTACTGCTAGCTCCATTCTTGTACGCTTGGTAGGCAGCCTCGATCTCTTCGTTTTTCCAGCTCTGGATCTGGTTGTCCACTGCTGCTACCGCAATTTTTCCGACGGAGGTAATCATAAATTGGTCTGCGATATGTTCACCGATGATTCTTGCGGCGTCTGTTGCCCGACCCTCGGCAAGATAGCCGGCAGCTTCGCTGGCTTTTTGAACTGTGGCAATGCCGAAATCATCTGTGAGCGCCCCTAAAGCACTGGAAAGCTTGGAAACGGACACATTTTCGACGATCTTCTTGCCGACGAGAACCTGCAAATTCTGGTTGAATTGGGCGGGGTCACCACCGGCAATGCTCTCCAGCATGCCACCCCATTCATCGTCTTTAATGATGCTGTTAATGATCTGACCTTTCACCGCTTCGTCGTTGATCTTGAGCTTATCTTTTAAGATATGATCGATTACTCTTTCCATAGCCTCATCAGTAATACTGTTTGTCTGATCCTGTGCCCAATCGGCCAGAGCAGCATTACTGGTAAATTGTTCGATTCTTTGATCAACAGTGAGCTTGGCCTGGCCAAACAGAGAAAAATGACTCGTTGTAAATGTCATAATATGTTGCTCTTTGTTCACCTGAGGCTTAACATATTGCCATTCCGTCCCATTAAAGTAGCCCATGTAAAGAGCCCCGGACTCCAGGTCAGTTCCCAATGTGGCCGGATCATATTTCATTTTGACTGTTACCGGCTGCAACAGTCGCACAGGTTGTTCACCGGCAGAAAGATCGATAGGAGCACCGAAGCCAGTCATTTGCGCGCCTATGTATTGGGGGACTTGATCAGGATTGACCAGGCTAACTTCGGTCGGTGCAGCAAAGGCATTACCCGGAATCGTGACTTCAACGCCATCCGTTTCAATATTTCCCAGTTTAATTTCACTGCTTCCTGTGGTAGCTTTCAGGGGATTCTGGATACTTTTTTCGTAGTCCCAGGTAGTATCGCCTGCAGTGCTTTTCCCGCAGCCGGCTGCCAGTAAGAGCAGTACCATAGCCAATGCCATAATATGCCAATAATATTTCTTTCTTAACACTCTGGTCATCTCCTACTTTTTATTATGTATTACTCAAACTTCTGTAACACTCTAAGCACCCAAACCAAGAATCATTATGCTTTCAGTTCCTTATTTGCTGTCAGGTAAGAATTATTAATATCTTCATTAGATATCTTCACTAACTGATTTATTATTCACCTCCAATTTTGTTGCCCATTGATAATCAGGTTTCCTTGTCCTTATCGCAGCCTAAGAACTTTGTATGGTTTACATGCAGCTTTGTTCAAACCATTTTTTGATTACCAGGTTAGGTTTTTAGAGATCTACCGACTCTCGTCCTATGCTAAATCGTTACTCTTATACTATAACGCAAAAATTGCATTTTGCAATTGTACGACATCCTAAAATCAAAGAGGGACACACTTTTTAGGGCTCTAAACCTGTGCGCAATAATAACTAATTAGCTACGTTTAAAATTATTTATTCTTATAACAATTTCTTCTCTAGTAGTTAGCACTATAGCAGCCCATTGGACCTCTATGCCACTTAAAAAATACACCGGAATTGTCCGGTGTATTTAAACTACTATTTAATTGCGTTCCAGTAGGGCTTTTAAGGATGCCTCTAAGACCCCACCTTCCTCCATTATTCCTCCCGTCCAAAGGGTGCCGATGTGCGATGTCTCGCCGTCCTGCAGAGCTATAACCAGCAGCGGGCTGCCCATGCTGTTGGTTTCCATAAGCCATCCGTCTTCATCATACTGCATACCACCGGCCAGAACCACCTTACTTAAATCATCTGGTAACAGACGGTATTCCAGTGCGTAAACATAAAGGGGTGTATCGGCCAGCCCATCAAAGCGCTTAACCAAATCTAGTCGGGTTACTTTGTTATCGATAATCTTCACTTCTTGGTTTAATTCATAATTAGCAATATCGTTTCTAATAAATTCCCATGCGATACTATTAGCAATATTTGATGCTTCTGTCGCTTCCAAGGCAGGTTCGCCTGCTGGATTTATCTGCACGGTGCGATGCGTGGCATTCCAATCCACTTCAGCACCAAACGTTTCAGCAACAAACCGAAGCGGAACCATAGTTCTACCCTGCATGACTTTGGCCGGAACATCAATAGGAATAGCTTCTCCGTTCCGAAAACCTTGTGTTGCAAATGTTTGCAGACGTATTTGGGTTTGCCCTTTGGTAACGATGATAGTTTCAGTCGTCGTATCATAATCGACTACAGCGCCCAGGGCTTCAAATGTAGCTCGTAGTGGCACCAGTACCCGGTCGTTTTCAGTAACCGGCTGGACATCAAACTGGAGCTGCACATCGTTAATGAATACTTTAACTGGCTGAGCCGCCATAACACTGTTTGGTAAATTAACTATTAAAAATAATCCAACTAACAGAATTGCCAACCCTTTTTTCTTCAACGGAAGAACCTCCCATTTATTCTTTATTATTTCTAGACGCTGAAAACCAGTATTGGGTTCCCTTCGACACCTCCATCAATTAATAAGGTGTATGAATCAATGGGAGCTAAACTCGCTGAATGGATAGCAGGGGAAGATTTTGCAACTTGGTCATTGGCACCGGGGCGGTGGCCTTTGCGGCAGGACAACTGGGATTTTCCACCCTGGTGCGGGTGCTTTATCCGGCCGTGGGGTATGCCGGCCTGCTGATGCTGGGCGGCTTGTTTTACGGTTACGTTAAGAAAAGGATGGTCCCTTCCCCGGCGTTTAAGCCCAGGGAATAGGAGAAGAGGCTGGCCCCACTGATAGTGAAAAAAAGGAAAGCCCAACATCAGCAATACCATTTACAACCCCATCACAAGTTTCAGCTGCTTTAAGCAATGTTTCACCAGGATAACTTTTAACTTGTACTTGACCGTCTGTTGCTTCCTCAATAGCTTTTGCCCAAGGCTGAACAATATCCGTTTCTACCGGGTGTGTGGCAGGAAAGTAATGAGCAAACTTTAAAACGACCGGTTCTATAAAGGCTGGCACGATTATGTTTGATTGTCATTGCTATGAATACAAGAATTGAAAAACCTTTTAAGCCTGTCATTCTGAGCGCAGCGAAGAATCTTAAAACCAGATCCTTCGCTGCGCTCAGGATGACAAGCTTAATTTGAACAGAGTGAATAATTTTGTCAATTATAAATAACGACCGGTAAGTTGTATTAGTTTATCGTGGTGCGGATACGCGTGGTAATTCTGAGCGCAGCGAAGAATCTAGTTTTTTATGGTTTTGCAGCCCCCTAACCTATGCAGATGGCTGTTTTATTCAGCCCCGCATATTTTTATTGATTTTTTTAAATTTAGTTTTAAGCTGGGCCGGATCTTTGCCCTGCTGAATTTGGCCATTTAATTTCTGAAGTTCGGCAAACAGTTTTTTGTCCGTGGTCACGTAGATTTTGTACTCAGGGGCCATTTTGGTTATTTCTTGGTATACTTCTTGGCGGATGGATTTTAACCTTAATCTGTCGAAGCCGGTTACTTTGGCGGCCACAGAAATTTCCCTTTCCAAAACCACTACTACACTATCTTCTACCGCGTCCACTGTTTTGGCCCTTTCCTTAATCCGGCTGGCCAGTTCGGTATTTTGAAGCACATCCTCATTTAATGTTTGCTGTTGTTGGGTCTCAAGTTTTTGGGTCTGAGGTTTTTGGGCCGGTGAATTTTGCATGGTACACCCGGCCATAAATAGCAGCAAGCAAACGGTTAACCCGGTAATCAATTTCATCTGCGATCACCTTTTATCCTTTAGGTTTAAAAAACAGTGCCGCCATGAAAGCAAAAATGATCGCTGCGGATATACCGGCACTGGTTACTTCAAATATACCGGTCAGTATGCCCACCATGCCGGTTTTTTCCGCCTCACCCAGTGCTCCATGCACCAAGGAGTTGCCAAAACTGGTTATCGGTACGGTGGCACCCGCCCCGGCAAAATCAATTAGCGGCTCATAAAGCCCGAAGCCGGCCAGGACAGCACCCACAACCACAAGGATGCTTATGGTATGGGCCGGAGTAAATTTGCCCACGTCAAGAAGTAACTGCCCGACCACACAGATTAGTCCGCCAACTACAAAAGCCCAGAAATATACTTCCAAGTGAACCGCTCCTTTAGTGGACGTGTTCGATTGAAACGGCGTGTGCAATACAAGGGATACTTTCATTCTGCTGGTACGATAGCGGTGATAACAGCGCACCGGTAGCGATGATCAGTACTTTCCCCAGTTCGCCCTGCTTCATCCGCTTCATAATATGACCGAAAGTAACGGTGGCCGAGCACCCGCATCCGCTTCCCCCGGCCAGCACCATAGGCTGGTCGGCACTGTAAATTAAAATCCCGCAGTCGGTAAACCTGTCTTGGGGAAAGTCTATGCCGTGTTTTTTCAGCAGGTCGGAGGCAATTTGGTGCCCTACGCGACCCAGGTCCCCGGTGGCGATGAGGTCGTATTCATCTAATGAAATGCGCAGATCCCTGATGTGGGCGGTGATAGTGTCTACGGCGGCCGGCGCCATAGCGCTGCCCATGTTGTATGGGTCGGTTATGCCCATGTCCAGGATGCGGCCGATGGTGGCCGATGTAACCCGGGGACCTTTTCCTTCAGAACTGAGCAGGGCCACGCCGGCGCCGGTTACGGTCCATTGGGCCGTGGGGGGTTTTTGGGCCCCGTATTCAGTGGGATAGCGGTATTGTTTTTCCACCGCGGCATTGTGGCTGGCGGTACCGCAGATAATATTATTGCCGCCCCCGCTGTCCACTATTAACGAACCCAGGGCCAGGCTTTCCATGGAACTGGAGCAGGCCCCGTACAGACCCAGAAATGGGACGGCCAGTGTCCTGGCGGCAAAACTGCTTGAAATAATCTGGTTCAGTAAGTCTCCGCTAAGGAAAAACTGGATGTCCTGTTTTTGCAGCCCGGCCTTACGGATGGCAATTTCGCAGGCTTCCTCCAGCATCTTGGTTTCCGCTTTTTCAAAACTGTCCTGGCCCAGCCACAAATCACCGTGCAGGATGTCAAAGTCATTGGCCAGCGGTCCTTCTGCTTCATAGGGACCGCCTACTGTGGCAGTGGAGATAATCACCGGCTTGTTTTTGAAGAGCCATGTTTGGTGGCCGTGCAGCATACTGACTACGCCCCCCCCAGTTTGGCTAGCACTGTTTTTACCAGGGCCACCACAAATGCTGAAAATACGCCGAACACAATCACGGAACCGGCCAGTTTGAACATCTTGCCCCCTACACCCAGCACAAACCCTTCACTGCGGTGTTCGATGGCGGCCGAGGCCATTGAATTGGCAAATCCTGTTACCGGCACGGCGGTGCCGGCGCCAGCCCACTGAGCAATATGATCATAAATACCTACCGAGGTCAGAATTACGGAAAGCAGGATCATTATTGCCACGGTGGGGTTGCCTACGGTCTTTTCTGTGAAATCGAAATTCCACAAAAATATTTCGGATACGCCCTGCCCGATCATACAAATAAGGCCGCCAACCAGAAATGCTTTTAGGCAATTGAACAGCACCGGGCGTTTTGGTTCTCTGGCCTGGGAAAAACTTTGATACTCCTGCTGTACCGGAGTTAGTTTTTTCTTTTTTTTGTTGGACAATGCATCACGCCCCTATTTTATTAGCACTCCTAAAATAGTCTTGGTAAGGGGTATTGCTCCTAAGCATCCTTCCGATAACAGCAAACCCCTCCTAAAATGGTTTACCAGAGGGAACTAGCCAGGGTTCAAGCTCGCTGATTGTTGCTGTCAGTGTTGCTGCAGACTTACCGTACATTTCTTTGGCCGGCTGGTTTTTTGTGCCCAGGGCGTATAACTCACAATCGGCCTGGCATTTTTTTAAGGTTGAATATAGAAGTTCCTTGGCTTTTGGTTTAGGGACTCTGACCACATCATCAAATAGATCCAGGTAAAGTTGTCCTATCGAGTCAACCTGGGCAATAAAAACGTTTTCGGGAGCCACGCCCACCTTTTCCAGCTCGGTGTGCAGCCAGTTCCTGTTCAGGCCCATGGCGGTTAAAGGCTCGTCCATGATGATCCCGTCCAGCATCACAGTTTGCGGTACACTTTCCAGGCCTACGTTTAGGCCGGCTGTTTTTGGTGTCAGCGGTTGTTTGTCTTTTTTTAAAAGCACGCTCAGGTCACCGGCGGGCTCCAGGACGGCAAATTCAACGTCGGCAAAATTAAATACATTTTTTCTTCTTAGTTGGCTCAGCAGGTCTTCCGGTGTATACCGGGCCTCCATCAGCTTGTCTTCCAGAACTTTGCCATGGTTAATTAGAATAGTTTCAGACCCCTGGACGATATCTCTGACCGTTTTGTATTTAATGGACAAGACATAGATTAAGGCCGGCAGCACCGTCCATACCGCCAGGGCAATGAGCCCGTGGATTATATTGCCCACCAGATTTAAAGAAATGGCGGCGACAATTACGCCAATTGCTATCCCTGTCACCAAATCAAAAAAAGTTAACCGCGAAGTTAGTCTTTTGCCAATCAGGCGGACCAGGAATAGTGTAGCAGCGAAGAGACCGGCGGAACGAAAGAGTATATTTAACCATTCAGGCACCGTAATTGCTCCTTTAATTAAGGATATTTGTAAGCTGGGCAAATCCTTGAACGCAAAGAAATACCTGAAATCTGAGGTTTGTCCCCTTTCCCGTTAAGTTGGGGGCATTCCTCGACCCCAAAGCACTGACCCTTAAGCAGAGGTGTGTTCCCTTCCTTATTCCTCTTTCCTTAAAACCCCTTATATTGTGGTTCTTCAAATTCGAGTTCACTTAGCCTTTTTTCCATGTCATTAATAATATTTCCAATGCCCGAGGCATTGCGCCTCATTATTTTGATGGCCTCGTCATTTGTTTCAATGATGGCAAATGACTCCAATGTAGATCTGGCTCCTTTTAAGCTGGCAATGGTTTGTTTAACTTGACTTCCGATAGTCATGATGGTGGCCTCCTTCGCAAATATTTTGTATCAAACGGTTTTTAATATACACAAAAAAACCGGGTCAACCGACCCGGTTTTTCTAAAACCCTTTGTACTGTGGCTCTTCCTTTTCTATTTCGCCAATCCGTGGTTCAATGCTCTGCACAATAGTCTTGGTTTGTTCGGCGGCGCTGGTGTATAGCTGTTTGGCTTGCTGATTCTGAGTTTGTAAGGCAAAAGTTTCGAAACTGGCCTGAGCGCTTTTGAGTCCGGCTAAAGTTTGTTTTACTTGTGCTGCAACCGTCATTGTTTACCCCCTGTAAGATAAATTATTTACACTTTGTCTAGCAATAACCTTTAAACAAGTTTTTAAATCCGGTTAATTTTGGAAGTGTTAATTGATCCAAACCATCAAAGTCGTTACTGGTCATTCTGCGCCAAAAAGGGGACAGGCTGCTTTTTTCGGTTTTTAAAAAAATGCCTGTCCCCTTTTTGTTTTCCATTGTAGGGGCGGACGACCTTGTCCACTCGTTGTCATTGCTATGAATACAACGAATCTGTCATTCTGAGCGCAGCGAAGAATCTTAAAGACTAGATCCTTCGCTACGCTCAGGATGACAAGCTTAATCTTGACGAAGGTAGATTGTATTAGTTTATCGTGGTGCGGGTACGCGTGGTAATTCTGAGCGTAGCGAAGAATCTAATTATTTAAGTAGCCGACCAAAGATTTAACGCTGGGAATAACAAACTGCCCGAGCGGTTACTATAACAAAAAATGTAAAGGAGGGTTTTGTAGTGGATAATATGCAAATGCAAACAGCCGTTCCGGGTGACGTGGCCCAAGTGATGGCCAATATTAGTAACTTCGAAGGCAAATTCAACCTGGACAAATCGGGTTTTGATCCCAACATGCCCGGTCACTCTACCAACCACACTATGATTACCCGGCAACAGCCGCGTACCGCCAAAAGCGCCGGAGCGGGCATTGGCCTCTCCCCCGAAGTGCGTTTGGAAATGGGCCTGATGCTGGACGACCACCAGTGCGCCCTCACCGTGGCTCTGCACCAGTATAACAAGCACCACTGGATGACCGAAGGTGCGGAATCGTTTTTAAGCCTGCATCATCTGTTGGATGAGCATATTGATAAGACCCAAAAGAATATCGACTCGGTGGGTGAGCGGGTGGCCCGGTTGGGGGTTGTACCCACGGCGCACCCGGTAACGCAGCATGAATTATCTTACATTAAACATGAAGTTGAGGGTCGTTACACCATGCGTGATTTTATCCGCAACGACCTGGAGCATGAGCTTAAGATTCAGGAGATGCTGCGCCAGACCATTGCCCGGGCCCATCAGTTGCAAGATTTCGGTACCGTGGAAGTTTTGGAAGAGGTACTTAAAGATCGCGAAGACCTGGGTTATCACCTGTACAGTGTGCTGGAGGACGATACCCTGGTGCGCGGCATGCAGCACCTTTTGAATGCCCAAGATAACCTGGCCGGCAATCGTCAGCTTAGGCCGGACAGCAAACTACAGTAACGAAAACTCCCGGGGGTGAGTGAATGCGAATAGTGGCGTGGATGCCTGACCAGGACCAAGTAGGATTCTTGGTGGATTCGCTGCGCAATGCCGGTTTTGACCGCCAGGACCTGATTATATCCGACTTGGCGGACGCGGAAAGACAGCGCCATGACGACCCTGATGAAATAGCTAATGAAGTGGCGTTCATTAAAACCGAGCGGGATGGATTATGGGAAGCCGGCGCTTATGTTGATGGAATTAAAGGTTTTAATCCCCAGGGTAAGAGTGGCTTTGTGGTGGCCGTAAAAACTCCCAAGCACGAGACCGACCGGGTGAGAACTATTATGGAACAGTCGGGAGCGGCCCAAATAATTCAGGATTAACCAATATCCCCTGAAAAATTCTTGGTGGGGGTAATTCAGGGTATTTTGGATTGTCATTGCTATGAATACAACGAAGTAAAAAACCTTGTCATTAAGCCTGTCATTCTGAGCGCAGCGAAGAATCTTAAAGCCC
>JAENYQ010000029.1 GCA_016841675.1 Desulfotomaculum sp. | reverse complement strand
CTGGGCCGGCAGCGAAATGTTCCCCCGGCTGTGGGGCAACGTGTTGTCCTGGATTTTGCCGGCTGACAGCACCGGCTCGCTGTACGTGGAAACCGATGTAACAAGTTCCCCCGTCGGCGGCCAGGTGCTGGAAATACAGGTGGAAGATCCGGGCGACTGGCAGCAGGTGCGTGGGCTCAGTGCTCTGGTTACCGGACCGGACGGCTCAGTGACCACTGTGGCCCTGGAACCCGCCGGCCCGGGACGCTACGAGGCCCGGCATACTGTGGAGCAATCGGGTGCTTATCTAATAAATATAGATAGTGTTGATGAAGAAACGATCATGGGCCGGGGCGGTGCGGTAGTGCCCTACCCCGATGAATACCGGGATACCGGCGTGGATTCAGAGGCCATGCGGGCCATAGCCGCCGCCGGCGGCGGCACGGTTTTGGAGAATCCGGAGCAGGCTTACGCTGAAAACTTGCCTCCGGTGCAGGCCAGGCGCGATCTAGCCCCCTACCTGTTGGCATTGGCTGCTTTCCTGTGGTTGGTGGATGTGGCGGGGCGGCGCCTGGTGTTCGGTGAAGAAGAACGTGTCGCTTTGCAAAGGCTCAAGCAATCTATACGCCAGCGCTTTTTGCGGATACGCCCCGCGGCAGAGGGCGACCCGGCCTGGACCGGTGAACCCCTCTCCCGGGTGCAGGGTATGCGCCGCCGCCGAGATGATATGCAGCGGACAGAGGCCGGTGGGCTTGGCTTGGATGAACAAAACACAACTGTATCAGCCCGAATCGAACCCGCCACGTCCCGCCAGGCTTTGGCCGGGTTGGACGTGGCCGCCAATAACACCGACCCGTTGAAGCAGAATGCTGTTACTAAAGATGGAACCGCATCCCGCCTATTGGCGGCTAAGCGCCGCCGGAAAGAAGGCCAGGATGATGGGAATCAGGAAAGCAGAAAAAGGCCCGGAGCCGGGTAAAACAAATCCCCCGTTTTCGCATGATCGCGAAATGGGGGATTATTCATGCCGATTGGGTCTAAGCCGGTACAATGTAAAAAACAATCATCAAGTAGTGGGTCACGCTCCCCGCTACGATAAACAAATGAAAAATTTCGTGGAATCCAAACCGGTTGGGAAAAAAGTTCAGCCACTTGGTGGCGTATATCAGGGCCCCGGCGGTATAGACCACCCCGCCGGCCACCATCATGATAATGCCGCCCAGCGGTATGGTTTTAATAAGTATGGCAAAGGGTACCAGAGCAATCCAACCCATGGATAAATAGAAAGCCGTAGATACCGCCCGCGGGGCGTGCAGGAAAAACATTTTTAAGATAATACCGATTACCGCCAGCATCCAAATGGCAATCAGCATTGTCCACCGCCATGCACCACCTAGACCGTAGTAGAAAACCGGCGTGTACGAGCCTGCAATCAATATGTAAATGGCAATATGATCAATTTTTCGCAGGACTAGTTCTTTGCTTGGTGACGTTTTAATCCAGTGGTACAAAGAACTGGCCCCGTAAAGCAGCACCAGGCTGGTACCGTACACGGTCATCACCAAAAGCTTGGCTGGTTCATCCCAGGTGGCGATGATCAGAAACACTAGTCCGGCGATGGCAGTTAAAAAGGCAATAAAATGGGTTAGGGTGTTGACAGGTTCCTTCATGCCCAGAAAATTTTTCATTATAAAAGTCCCCGTTTCTTATGGTTATTGTTGCTATACTTATTATAATCGACATGCCGGGAATTTAAAAAGAAGATTATTAACTTCCCAAAAAAATAATTTCAAAATTATTTGATGCCGCCCCTAAAAATACGTGACAAAAAGAATGTGGCGGGTAACTGCGACGGGTGCCGCAGTTAATTAAGCACTGGTTTAAACTAATATATCGGGCACTTATTTCTTTTCGTGAAGTAAAAAATATTTCTGGAACTTTTGCTGGTAGTGACAAAAAGTAGTTGTCAAATCATCTAAAAACGGCTATAATCTCTATAAGTTACATTTTGCACAAATTCAATAAAAACCTGCAATTGACCGGAAAGCCAGAATTAAAGCGGGGTTACAGGGAGGGATGCTTGGAGTAACATTTTTTTAAACTTATCAAAGTGATATATTTCACTATTGTTGTAAGCTTTAATTACTTATTCATGTAACTGATTGAACAAAAAGAAATCTTTAATATGTGGGGTGGTTAAAATTAATAATACCACACAAGCAACTGCGGGTCCGCTGGTTATAACCGAAAAATCAAAAAGCTTTACGGGAGAAGGTCGTAGATTAGCCTTTGCTTTGCTGGGCATTGCACTTTTTGCACTCTTCTATTTTATGCCAGCCCTGCCACCGGCGATAGACCCAACCGGCACGGCATTTGAATTATCCCGGGAAGCGCAGTTGGCTATTGGACTTTTCCTTCTGGCCGGAATTTGGTGGGTTTTTGAAGTCATACCCATTGGTGTTACTAGTCTCGCCATCGGTGTATTTCAGGCAGCTTTTATGATTCGCCCGGCAGCGGTTGCATTTGCCAATTTTATGGACCCCTCGGTATTATTCATTCTCGGCTCGTTGATGTTGGGGTTGGCATTTACCAAGGCTGGCGTCACCACGCGGTTGGCATTCAAAATGCTTACTATTGTGGGTGAAGATTCCCGAAAAATTCTACTTGGTGTATTTATTGTCACCGCCGCTCTGACCCATTTAATGGCTCATACCGCGGTGGCGGCCACTATGTTTCCTTTAATGTTAGTTATTATGAGCATGTACGGAAAAGTGGATGAACCCACCAATTTTGGTAGGGCAATGTTTATCGGGATGGCCTATTCGGCCGGGGCCGGCAGTATGATTACACTGCTGGGGGCGGCTCGGGCGCCGGTAGCGCTGGGGTTTTTCCAAGAATTTACGGGCAATTCCGTTTCATTTATTGAAATGTCCAAGGTGATGTTTCTCTTCGGTTGGGTCACTGTGTTTTTGGTTTGGTTCCTGTTATGCTATGTCTTCTTTAAACCTGAACAACTTAAGATTGAAGGTTTACAGAAAAAGGTTGATGAAGTTAAATCACAAATGGGACCCATGTCGGTGAAGGAAATTTTTGTTATCGTACTGACACTGTCTGTGGTAGCTATCCTGGCACTGCAAAATTTTGTACCGGCTCTGCAAAGCATGAACAAGGCTGTGCCCATGCTGGTGGCGGCGATACTGTTATTCATGACCAAACTGTTTACGGTGGAAGATTTGGAAAAAGGTATTCCCTGGAACATTGTACTACTTTTCGGTGGAGCCATGAGTATCGGTTATGCTTTATGGGAAACCGGCGCCGCTCAGTGGATGGCTGTTAATTGGTTGGGTATGTTTGAAAATGCCCACTGGCTGGTGTTTGTTCTGGCTATTGGCTTCCTGATAATAGTAATGACTAACTTTATTATGAACGTGGCGGCGATAGCCATTACTTTACCGGTGGCACTGGTGGTTGCGGAATATATGGGAGTAAACCCGTACCTAATCCTTTACGCTGCCCTGTCAATGGCTGCTCTGCCATTCATGCTGCTGGTTGGTGCGGCACCCAACGCCATTGCCTATCAATCCAAGCAATTTACCACCGGTCAGTTCTTTATGGTGGGCATACCGTTCACTCTAATCGTGCTGGCCATGGTGGCACTGTTTGCGCTGGTGGTTTGGCCGCTATTGGGTGTCCCGGCACTGATAAAATAGAACTGCATACTGTAGTAAATATAACCGCCTGGCTATACTGCCCGGCGGTTGTTTGTTTGATATGCAATATAAATAGAATTATTTGAGCAGCCGGCCCAGCCCGTGCTTTCCATGCGTACCCGGGCTGCAGTGGGCAATTTGCCGCAGGTGCTGGGAAACGCTTACGGCGCTATTATACTGTACTTGAATGAACTGGGTGAACAACCGTCAGACGCACCGTTTGTGGCATATTACAACATGGACATGCAGGCCCTGGATTTAGAAATAGGATTTTGTTTCGGCCCATACAGCCAACTTGAACCCGCCTATCATGCTCTAATGCAGTGGATTGGTGAAAACGAGTACACCGCGACAGGTGTAGAGCATGATTTTTACCTGAATGAACCCGGTAAAACACCGGAAAGTGAACTTTTAACCAAGATTGTCTTTCCTCTGCTATAATTTTTCTTTAACCTAAAAATTTACTTGTACAGAGGGCCGGCATGGTTCATTTTAATGCGAATTCTAACCGTCTCTTTTAAATCATGGCCAGTGACAGTTATGAAAACTTATAAATTTTCTGCGATGGCAGTCTGACCGGCAGGGATTTGGCAAAAGTGGTTAAAATAAAACAGTGGTATATAAATATGGGGATCTCTTTTCCGGTCGGGAGTGCTGATATTGATAATGGACAAAGAAGCTACGGTTGAGATTACCGGTATTAACCACCAGGGTGAGGGAGTAGGCCGCCATGAAGGATTGGTTGTATTCGTGCCCGGTACTGTGCCAGGTGAACAGGTTTTAGTCCGCTTGACTGATATTCGCCGTAGTTTTGCCCGGGGGATACTGCTGAATAATCAAGCACCTTCCACCGAGCGGGTGACGCCGGGTTGCGCCTTGGCAGAGAACTGTGGCGGGTGCGTTCTGCAGCACATTGCCTACCCCGCACAGCTGCGGTTAAAAACTGAACTGGTCCGGCAAACCTTGGCCCGCACTGGTGGCATTGCAAATTTCCCGGTGCGGGATACCATTGGCATGACGGACCCCTGGCATTACCGGAACAACGTGCAATTCAAGGTGCGACGGGATGCGGGCAAAGTTGTTTTGGGCTTCTACGCCAGGGAGTCGCACAGTGTTATTAAGAACGATGACCAGGAAGAAGGCACTTGTCTCTTAGCGCACCGGGAACTGAACCGGGTGGCGAACGCGGTGCAGATATTGCTTGGTGAACTGTATCAAGCTATGCCGTTGCCCGGGCAGGTAGCTCTGCGTCGGGGTAGCACCGGCGAAATTATGGTTATCTTAAGCAATAATACTGACACGGCAAAAACCAATATTCGAAGCCGATATCAAGTCTTAGCAGAAAAAATTATATCCATACCAAGTGTGGTAGCGGTGGTCGAACACATCTCGTTCCGGGGCAAGAAAACCGGCGGCGATCGGTTTTTAACACTGGCCGGGCGTGATTACATAGTAGATGAACTGGACGGGCTTAAGTTTCGCATCTCCGCCCCGTCTTTTTACCAGGTAAACCCGGTGCAGACAGCGGTACTATACCGCAGTGCGCTTGAATACTGCGATCTGCAGGGCGGTGAGGAAATAGCCGACGCCTACTGCGGCGTGGGCACCATCGCCCTGTACACCGCTCGTTTCGCCGGAGAGGTACGGGGCTACGAGGTGGTACGCAAGGCCGTTGAAGACGCCCGAGCCAACGTCGCCCTTAATCACATAGAAAATGCCCGTTTTTACGCCGGTACGGTGGATAAAGTGCTAGCGGAGCACGTATCTGCCGGCTACCGACCGGATGTGGTAGTGCTGGACCCCCCCCGGGCGGGTTGCCAACCAGAGGTTTTGCAAGCCGTAGCCCAAAGCGGCGCCCGGCGTGTAGTTTACGTTTCTTGCGACCCGGCCACCCTGGCCCGGGACATCGCCCGTCTGTCTAACTTTGGCTTTGCACTAGTTGAGGTCCAGCCCGTGGATATGTTTCCACATACCCCTCATGTCGAGTGCGTGGTAAGGATAGAACGAAAATAAATAAAGATTGCATAGGGCAGTGCAAAAGACAATCGTAAATAGTGTTAGCGCTGGCGCATAATAGAGAAAAATGCCAGGAAGTTCATCATCTAAAAGAACAGAAGAAAACACACGTAAAAATCCCAGTGCTGTTAGAAACTGATGGTTACTAATAGGTGCCACGGTAGATTACAATGCCACTAGCACCGGAGTTTAAGGGGGAACCAAAAGTGTTTACTATACTCGATTTAGTACAACCAGATACCATTGCTGAAGCATATCAAGTATTGACAGCTAATAAAAGCAGCACGGTTCTTGGCGGTTGCGCCTTTTTGCGATTAGGCTCCCAAAAGATTGGTACCGCTATAGATTTGTCAAAACTTAACTTGGATTATATAAAAGAGCTGGATGAGCATATCGAGATAGGAGCACTGACAACATTTAGAACTGTTGAGACTAGTCCTCTTTTAGCTGATTATTTTAACGGAGTGTTATCCAAATCAGTCAGCTATATAATGGGCGTTCAATTTAGAAATATTGCTACTGTCGGGGCTACCGTTTATGCTAAGTACGGCTTCTCTGATTTGATAACACCGTTATTGGCCTTGGATACAGAGGTAGAGTTGTTTAAAGGCGGAAGAATGCCACTGGATCAATTTTTGGCTCAATCCAGCGCCAAGGATATTCTCACCAGCATATTGATTAAGAAAAGTCCAAGAAAAGCCGTTTATCACAATATAAGAAATTCGGCAACTGATTATCCTATTTTAAATGTCGCCGTTTCCAATTTGCATGACGGGTGGCGCATTGTTGTCGGAGCCAGGCCGCAAAGGGCTAAAATTGCCCCCATAGCTTCAGAAAATCTATCCCAAGCGAATCTTAGCCCTGAAACTATTGACCAGGCAGCCAATATGGCGGCAGAGGAGTTATCTTTTGGAACCAACATTAGGGGTACGGCGGAATATCGAAAAGCAATATGCCAGGTACTAGTTAAAAGGGCGGTTACGGAGGTATTGGAATGCAGATAGAAGTCACCATCAACAATAAAAAGACTAGCCTGGAGATAGAAAACGACGAATTACTGGCGGATACTTTAAGGGCTATTGGCTTGCTAAGCTTAAGAAAAGGCTGTGACACTTCCAGTTGCGGCCTGTGTACCGTGTGGATAGACGGGAAACCCACCTTGTCCTGCTCTACTCTCTCTTTCCGGGTGCACGGTAAAAGTATTACCACAATTGAAGGAGTTCCAAAGGAAGCCGAGGAGTTTGCCCGAGTACTTGGGGCCGAAGGCGCAGACCAGTGCGGTTTCTGCAGTCCCGGTTTCATCATGACTGTACTGGCCATGAAAAACGAACTAAAGAATCCTACTGAAGAAGAAATCAAACATTACCTAACCGGAAATTTATGCCGATGTACGGGCTATATGGGACAGCTACGGGCAGTTAAGAAGTATCTGGGGGTGGCCTAAATATGCATATCGTCGGTAAGGGTATTGCAAAACTAGATGGCATAGCCATCGCCACCGGCAAACCCGTTTATACGGATGATTTGGCCATGCCAAATACTCTGGTAGTCAAAATACTTCGGAGCCCGCACGCCTTCGCCAAAATAACATCCATTGACATATCCAAGGCGGAAAAACTGGATGGTGTTGAGTGTATTCTTACTTACAAGGACGTGCCCAATATCAGATATACATCAGCCGGGCAATCCTATCCGGAACCTTCGCCTTATGACCGGTTAATATTGGATCAAGTTGTCCGGTACGTGGGCGATGAAGTGGCCATCATCGCTGCCGCAGGTGAAAAAACGGCGTTAAAAGCCGCGGGCCTGATCAAGGTTGAATATGAGGTATGGGACCCTGTTTTGGACTTTGAAAAGGCGGTCGGACATCCATCCATCGTTCATCCTGAAGATGATCTGCACTGCAATTTCGATATCGGGTTGAAACAGGAAAAGAATATTGCATCAATGCACAAGGTGGAAGTTGGTGATGTCGAGGAAGAATTGCGCAAGTGCGCGGTGCTAGTGGAAGAAACCTATTACACCCAAGCCCAGGCCCAAGCCATGATGGAAACGTACCGTGCTTTCAGTTACCTTGATCATACTAACAGGCTTGTGGTGGTAAGTTCCACCCAGATTCCATTTCATGTGCGAAGAATACTGTCCAGAGCATTACAAATACCTGCAAGTAGGATCAGGGTCATTAAACCGCGAATAGGCGGAGGTTTCGGAGGCAAGCAGACTGCTGTAGCGGAAATATTTCCGGCCATTGTTACTTTAAAGACAGGGAAACCGGCTAAGATTGTGTATGAAAGAAAGGAAACCTTTACTTCTACAAATAGCCGCCATGCAATGCGATTAAAGGTGAGACTGGGAGCCGATCAGGAAGGGTACATCAGGGCGGTTGATATTCAGGGTTTATCCGACACAGGGGCCTACGGGGAGCATGCGCCCACGGTATTTGCGGTGGCGGGAGAAAAAACTCTTCCATTATATAATAAAACAAATGCTGTCCGTTATATGGGCCATGCAGTATATACGAATAAAATGCCGGCGGGAGCTTTGCGGGGCTATGGAGCCACCCAAGGAACTTTTGCCCTTGAGTCAGCCGTCAACAAGCTGGCGGAAAAACTGAACCTGAACCCGGCGGAAATGCGGTTGAAAAATTTAATCAGGGCAGGTGAAACATCTCTGGTCCACACCAAACATCCTTTAGGCAGTTCTTCCCTGCACCGGTGCATAGAAAAGGGTAAGGAAATGATCGGATGGGACGAAAAGTACCCTAGGAGAGATGCAGGCAGTAATAAAGTAAGAGCGGTGGGCATGGCAGTAACCATGCAGGGGTCGGGGATCGCTGGTCTGGAAACCGCCTCTGCCGAAATACGTTTGCATGATGACAGCAACTTTACGCTTCTTATTGGCTCGACGGACATGGGAACGGGAAGCGATACTATACTGGCCCAAATGGCTGCCGAAATTTTAGAAACTGCGGTGGAAAACATTATTGTCAATGCCGCGGATACGGATGTTTCCCCGTACGACCCGGGTTCTTACGCTTCCAGCACGACTTATGTCACGGGAATGGCCGTGGTTAAAGCGGCAGAAGATTTAAAGCAGCAAATTATGCAAAACGGGGCCGTCTTGTTAAAAGTGCCGCCTGATGAAGTGGATTTTGACGGAAAAACCATCAGGTCCATTGATGGAGATAAATCCATCAGCTTGACCAAACTGGCTGAACTTCTGATTCTGGGGACCGGCAAACTTCAGTTGGTCGGCAACGCCACCTATGGGAGTCCGGTGTCGCCACCACCCTTTGTGGCCGGGTTTGCCGAGGTGGAAGTGGATCAAGAGACCGGCAAGGTAGATTTAATTGATTATGTGGCGGTAGTGGACTGCGGAACGGTGATCAATCCAAATTTGGCTAGAGTCCAGACAGAAGGTGGCATTGTTCAGGGCATCGGGATGGCGATGTTTGAGGAAGTAAGATATGACCAAAGAGGCGTTCTGCAGACAAATTCTTTTATGCAGTACAAGATTCCATGCCGCAAAGACATTAAAAATATAAGGGTGGCCTTCGAAGAAAGTTTCGAACCCACAGGTCCCTTTGGGGCCAAGTCGATCGGCGAAGTTGTAACCAATACGCCCGCGCCGGCCATCGTACATGCGGTTTATAATGCAGTGGGTGTTAGAATAACAAAGCTTCCGGTAACGCCTGAAAAAGTGTTTATGGGTATGCAGAAGGAGGGGGCGGTTAAGAAATTAAGTGACCAATAGGGGCGATTCTTGAATTACCCCTATTAGTCACTGCAAGTTTTAAAAATAATCGGTTATATTGGAGGATTTACGATGTGGAAGGAATTTAGAGATTAGAGCTTCCATAGGTCTTAAAGATCTAATAAACCCAAAAGCGAAAGAGTATAAGGAGTTTAATTTACAGCGCCTTGGAAGTGGAAGCGTTGCGGAAGAGATTCTTTTTAAAAATCCGAAACTTTATAAATCACCTATTGTCGGAAATGGTAAACGGGCTACAGTGGGTTATAAACCAGATGTGTGGAAAGATTGGGAGTAGGTAGTATTTGTTTTTTCAGCGCTTAATTATATCTTAAAATGGTCCTTTCTGCTCTCTGAATGCTTGATGGTTTATCCAAATTAGATAAAACCAAGGAGGTAATTTCTCCTATAATAGGTATAGACTAGTTTTGGTTGCTATGTTAATATTCAGTTATCCCGTTTGATAATTTAAAATAGTTTGAATACTTAAATAATACCTTTTGTCAGGAGGGTTTCCGTGAAACAGGAATTAAGACTAACGGAACTTCTCGACATAAACAAGGATGATGGCATAATCAATTTTTGCGGCAACAGGATGTTAATTTTTAATTCGAATGCCCTTTGTGAATTACGTAAAGAAATGACCCATACCCTGGGGGAAGACATTGTTCGCGGTATTCTAGCACGTTTTGGCTACCGCTGTGGCTTTAATGACGCAACTACCTTGCGCAATTCTTTCGAATTTGAAAACGATGCCAACTGGATGCTGGCCGGGCCGTTAATGCACAAGTTAGAGGGTATTGTGCACGCCTCTACTAAAACTCTTGAATATAACCGGCAGAAAGGGACTTTCTTAATGCGGGGCATCTGGCGCAACTCGTATGAAGCCGAGCATCATTTACGTCTTTTCGGCCCGGCTAAAGACCCCGTTTGTTGGACATTGAGTGGCTACGCCAGTGGTTTTAGTACCGGTTTTTTGGGGCGACAGGTAATTTGTGTTGAAACAATGTGTCAGGGTATGGGAGACCCCCATTGCCAATTTGAATTGCGCAATACTGAAGCATGGGATGGCGCCGCTTTCCGCAATATTGAGGACTTAGAGCAGTGCTTGGCGGAAGAAGAGCGGAAGCGTGTTACCCTTTGGCGGGGGATGAGTAATTCTGTTCTAGAACGCACCAATGAAATACTGAAAGAAAAAATTTCGGAACTGAGTAGAGTTAATAATTTGCTGTATCATGAAAAGGCAGCGATGCAAAAATCCGCAGCTATTCACAATCAGCTTACATCTTTGGTACTGGAAGGACAAGGGCTTGCCAAAATTACTGGAAACCTGGCCCATATTATTGACCGGTCAGTACTGGTGGCCGACCGTTTCTTTCAGGTCCTATCTTGCTCCAAACCATTACTAAAAAAAGAAGATGATGGCGAGGATGATATTGAACTGGTCTGGAGGAATGTGGCCGCCGATTCAGCGGTATGCCAAGCTCTTCTGACTATGGATTCCAGCACTCACTACTTTAGGCTTATGTTCCCCGAACTGGTCGCCGATGGCTTAAAAGATATGGCGGTGGTTCCCATCATTGCTGGCAATAATCACCTTGGATTCGTGACCGCCCTGGAAGAAAATTCATTGAGCAGGCTGGACTGTATTGCCTTGGAGCATGCCGCAACGGTGATAGCTTTGGAAATGTTAAAGCAAAAAGCCTCTTTTGAGACCGAGCTAAGGATCCGGGAGAACTTTTTTGAAGCATTACTGGCGGGCAAGTATGAAAGCGAGGAAATTGTTTTATGGCGTGCTAATCAATTAGGGCTTGATTTAAGCAAAACCTATCGTTTGATGTCCATAGACATTGTGCTTGAGGAAGTTGTAGATGATGAAAAGAGGCAATATAGACAAGCGCGCATGACGGAAAGCTTCTTTGAAGCAGTGCGCTATGTTTTTGAAAGCATTTGTCCCGGCTTCTTTTTAAGTGGCAACCGGAAAAAAACAATTGGATTGCTGCCGGTTCAAGATGAAGCGGACCCCAAGCTCGATAACCTTACAAGTGTTTTACAAAAAATAGAAAACGAACTAAAAACGCATTTGCCTGAATACAAGTGGTGGGTTGGTATCGGTTCACCCTGCAGTCGGTTAAAAGATTTTGCCAACTCCTATCATGAGGCCCGCGCCACCATCGATATAGCAAAAGCACTAAATCGCAAAAACCGCTGTTTGGCATATGAAAAATTAGGAATATTTAGTGTTATAAACATAGACGCTGACCGTTTTCGTGAATTTATCCGTAAGGTAATTGGTCCTCTTATTGACTATGATGAAAAAAACAAATCGCAGTTGGTCGAAACTTTAACACTGTACTTCAATAATAACTGCAACCTTCAGAGGGCTTCTCGAAATGGTTTTTTGAATTCCGCCACCATGAAATATAGATTAAAGCGGATATCAGAGATTGGTAACATAGATTTAACCAATTCGGAAACCATTCTTCTAGTACACCTAGCCCTGAAATTAATTGAAGGAATTTGAGTTAACTGAACTAGTATAATCTAAACAAAAATTGCCGCAACCGATTCCCCCTTGGCCAAGGTTCAAATCGGTGCGGCGCTAAGGCTGCATGCGCATGGCTTATTATATCCAGCACCTACAGCTTTGCTATGCCCAATTTTACCACTACGACATGCCAGTGTCAAGGGATGCCATTTGATGTACACGCAGTAATGAACAAGGTGGTGGTCTTAGAGATTAAGCATACTGAATTTACAAAGTCATAAGGGACTTTATTAAACCAAATGGACATTAGTATAACAAATAAATTTGTTAAAGGAGGGGTAAACCATGTCCGCAGACAGTAAATTCATGAACCCGGGTGAGGTTCCTGTTATTCCTGGTACGGAAGGCTGGGAAAGAATGTACCCGTATTACTACCGATTTAGCATGGATAAGGAAAGGGAAGATTACGAGAACAGCATGCTCTGGTATTACGACGGACTTCATTACCCGGAACCAATGTACCCGTTTGATTTGATTTGGGATGAAGCGTGGTATCTCGGCCTATCGCAATACAATACCCGTATTTTCATGGTTCCGCCGGCATTTGGTGTCGATCACCGTATAACAAACGGCTATATTTATATATCGCCTGTGCCGGTTACTGACCCGAAGCAGGTTGAAGAAAGACTGCAGCATTTCTTACAAAGAGCTGGATATTATTACGAAAATTGGGAAGATTTATATGGCCGTTGGAAGAGTAAGATGGAAACGCTGATTAAGGAAATTGACAACATTGAGTTTAAAGACTTGCCGGACATGGAGGATATCTCCATTGTGCATGAGGGAGTTGGCCGCAGTAGCGGTTACGAACTCGTAAAAAAATATGACCATTTGATTGACCGCGCGTTGCTGGTTTGGCAGTACCATTTTGAGTTTTTGAATCTCGGTTACGCTGCCTTCGTTACCTTTGCTGATTTTTGCCGGAAAGCTTTTCCGGGTATAGATGATGGCACGATTACCAGGATGGTTGCCGGGATTGACGTTATCCTCTTTCAACCGGACATGCAATTAAGAAAACTGGCCAAGTCAGCCATAACCCTGGAAGTAACCGACTTTTTCAAGGATGAATCCACTCCGGCTGAAATTATCACCGCCCTCGGTGAAAACGAGGCAGGTAAAAAATGGCTTGAACAGTATGAACAGGCACAAAAACCTTGGTTCTACATGTCTTCCGGAACGGGGTGGTATCACGACCACTACTGTTGGCTTGACCGCCCTGAAATTCCATTCATGGCCATTAAAAGTTACATTAAAAAAGCACAAAAAGGGGAAAGCCTGGAGCGACCGACTCAGAAGCTAGTTGAGGAAAGAGATAGGATCGTTGCCGAATACGGTTCGCTTTTGCGGACTCAAGAAGACAAGGATGCTTACAACGAGTTGTTGGCTATTTCCCAGAAAGTGTTTCCTTTTGTTGAAGAGCATACGTTTTATGTTGAACATTGGTCCCATAGTTTGTTTTACGGGAAAATGAGAGAACTGTCCGCAATTTTTGTCAATCACGGGATGATTAAGGATATAGAGGACATCTGGTACTTAAACCGTTTTGAAATCGGGCAGGCACTTTACGATCTGGTGTGCGCCTGGGGAACCGGGGTAAAAGCCTGCGGACCTTCCTACTGGCCTCAGGAAATCGAGTGGCGCAAAGGGGTAATAGAAAAATTCCGGGAATATACCCCACCGCCGGCGTTGGGGATGCCGCCTGAAGTTGTAACCGAACCGTTCACCATTACGCTGTGGGGGATTACCACCGACCGCCTGTCGGACTGGCTGGACGCTGGTTCGGTAAAGGCAGAAGATATGAGCAAGTTACAAGGCCATCCCGGTTCGCCCGGTATAGTTGAAGGAATTGCCCGGGTGGTGCGCAGTCCAGCGGATTTGGGGTTGTTACAAGAAGGTGAAATCCTGGTGGCACCAACTACATCGCCAAGTTGGGCTCCTATATTTGTCAAGGTAAAAGCGGTGGTCACAGACGTAGGTGGGATTATGTCCCATGCCGCCATCGTTTGCCGCGAATACGGCTTACCTGCTGTGGTAGGTTCAGGTTATGCAACTGCGGCGATTAAAACCGGCCAAAGAATTAAAGTGGATGGCCATACAGGGAAAGTCGAGATTTTACAAGACTAAAAACAATATGATTATACCGTTAAATCAGTAAGTGGTACAGGGTCATGTCATTCTGAACGAAGTGAAGAGTCTAAACCCTTTGCTAACGCTCAGGATGACAGCTTACCTCTGTTGGGCACAATTGCTTATGAAAAAGTCTATTTTCGTATTGAGGGGATTAATGAGTTAATGAAATATTCATGAAAAACAATTTAAAGATGTTTTAAGGGGGGCAAACCGTGGATTCCCAAAATTATGTTTACTGGCTTCGTGAGCTTGACAAGGACGATGTCTTCATTGCAGGAAGAAAGTGCAAAGGCCTTGGCGAGATGATAAGAGCTGGTTTACCGGTTCCCCCTGGCTTCGCCATTTCTCTTAAAGCATACGAGAAGTTTATTGACGAAACCGGGGTTGGTAAGGCCATATCTAGTTACTTTGAGGGAATAAAAGACAGGTTGCAAGAAGATGTCAGCCTGTTTGACCAGGCAAGTGAGTATATTTGCCAGCTTATTGAATCAAGGCCAATGCCCGGAGATATTCAAGATTATATCCTGAATTACTACCGAGAACTTTGTGAACGGAGCAATGTAAAAAATGTAAAAGTGGCCGTGCGTTCGAGCGGCCCGGTGAGCATGCCCGGCCAATTTGACACATTCCTCAATATTCAGGGTGAGGAAGAACTCTTAAAGCGGGTAAAAAAAGTTTGGGCCAGTTCCTTTAACGGCCGCGCTATGCATTATCGGCTGCAGCGCGCCATGCCTGTGGAAAGTTCCCCCATTGGCGTAGCCGTGCTTAAGATGGTCAATGCCAAGGCAGCCGGGGTTATGTTTACTCTAGATCCCTTAAACGGGGACCGCTCGACCATTTTTATTGAAGCAGCTTGGGGGCTGGGTGAAAGTTTGGTTAGCGGCCAGGTCACACCTGATAAATTTGCACTAAACAAAGTAACGCTGGCTATTACAAAGCGGATAATATGCAACAAGGGCATCGAAATGGTCTACGGGCCGGAAGGTGACGTGGTGCCGTTAGAAGTCGAACCGGACAGGCAAAACGCACCATGCCTTACCGATGAAGAGATTGTTCAACTGGGCGGGCTCGGTAAAATGGTGGAGGCAAATAATAAACTTCCACAGGATATTGAATGGGCCATAGATAAGGATCTCCCCTTTCCCCGAAACATTATCTTATTGCAAACCAGGCCGGAGACTGTATGGAACAAAAAGGAGGCCAAACCCTTGGTAAAACCAAACGTAAGCGCGCTTAATCATATTGCCAGCACTCTCATAACTGGCAAAAAAATAAAATAATCAATCAAATACAAAAAAAGCAATACAAAAAAAGGTTTGAGAAAGGAGATTATTATGGATTTAAGAGATTTTATCAAACTATGTGAAGAAGCCGGCGAGTTTAAGCGGATTGAGGCGAAGGTAGACTGGGATCTTGAATTGTCCCACATTGCCAAGCTTAACGAGGAGGCTAAAGGACCGGCGCTGTTTTTTCAAAATATTAAAGATTATAACATTCCCGTCCTTACCAGCGCATTTACCACAGTCAAACGCTTAGCCATCGCCCTGGGCCAGCCGCAAAATGCATCGCTATGCGACCTTGCCAGAAGCTGGATGAAACTGATCACGAAAAGAACAATTCCACCGGAAATCGTTAGCACAGGCCCCGTCTTTGAAAACGTCGTGGAAGGCGAAAGCATAAACCTGTTTAATTTCCCTGTGCCCAAATTCTACCCCGAGGATGGCGGTAGATTCATTGGCACCGCGGTGGCTCTGGTAACCAAAGATCCAGACAGTGAATGGGTCAACCTGGGCACCTATCGGATGCAAGTGCTAGATGAAAAAAGTGTGGGCGTCCAGATTATTAAGGGCAAGCACGCTGATTTCCACATGAACCGCTACAAGGAACTAGGCAAGCCCATGCCGGTAGCAGCGATTATTGGCGGCGACCCCCTGAACTTCCTGGTAGGTAGCACCCTGGTATCGGCCGACATTTCTGAATACGATATCATCGGCTCACTGCGTAACGAGCCGGCCAAGGTCTTCATTAGCGACCTGACCGGACTACCGCTGCCGTACGATGCGGAGATTATCATTGAAGGTGAAATCGACCCGGTGGAGCGGCGTCAGGAAGGTCCGTTCGGTGAATACACCGGTTACTATTCCGGCAAGCAAAGTGAAGAGTGGCCCAAGCCGTTTATCAATGTCAAACGAGTGTATCACCGTAACAATCCCATCCTGTGGTCTACCACGGTTGGAAAACCGATTACCGATACCCATATGATCCAGTCGCTGAACCGCACAGCCACCATGTGGACTGACCTGGAAAATATGCATGTACCTGGAATTCAGTCGGTCTATCTGCCACCCGAATCCGGCGGCCGTTTCTGGGCCGTTGTGTCGGTGAAGCAAATGTATCCCGGTCACTCAATGCATGTAGGCACAGCGGTTATATCCACCACCACCGGTCACTACGGCTTAAAAGGTGTAATCGTAGTCGAAGAAGACATTCCAGCCGATGACTGGACCAAGGTTTTATGGGCCATGAGCATGCGCTACGATCCGGTTGCACGCACCCAGATTATTAATAGGGGACGCTCCACTCCGCTTGACCCTGCGCTGCCGATTAACGCCCGGGAAATTTGCTCCAGGATTATTATTGATGCCTGCATACCCTTTGAATGGGAAAGAAAACCGTTTGAGATTTATCTTGATAAGGATATGGCCAACACGGTTCGAAGCAAGTGGCAGGAGTATGGTTTCTAAGACACGCTATATCCTGCAACCTAATTGCGCTAACACTACTTAGGCGACCTTAAAATTTACCGTTACGGGTGCTTTATTCAAGCACCGTAACGGTAAATTAAAGAGCAACAGTGAAGAACTTCCGTTGAATGGACGATGAGCAAGAACCGTAGAATAGAGCGCGACAAATCGCCAGGGTGTTGGCATAGAGGGGTGAACTTGATGGAAAAAACAGTAATGATAGTGAGTACCCTGGATACGAAAGGTGAAGAGACGAAATACCTAAAAGAGCAAATCGATAAAAAAGGTTACCATGCATTAATCATGGATATTGGCACAAAAGATTCGCCTAGCATTTCCGCAGATATCACGCGTGAAGAAGTGCTTGCCGCTTCAGGTAAGGAAATTGATGGCGAGAACCTATCGAAAAACAGGCCTAAATTAATGCAGTTAATGGTCGAGGGTGCGGGGAAAAAGGCTAAAGAGCTGTATGATCTAAATAAATTGGTCGGAATAATCAGCATCGGTGGAGCCACTGGCACCATAATGGGTACCGGTGTAATGAAAGCACTTCCTTTTGGCGTCCCTAAGCTGATGGTTTCCAGTGTGGCGGCTGCACGGGGTTTGACCAGTCGCTATTTTGGCACTGCCGATATAGCGATAATGCACTCGGTAATAGATTTTACCAGCTTAAATGATCTCATGTGCAACGTGCTGGATCGGGCTGCCGGAAGTATCTTGGGCATGGTTGAGATGAAAGAAGCCGGCGTGACCGTGGGGGCCGGCAGAAAGCAAGGCAAGCCGCTTGTAGCCATGACCCTATTGAATATGTGTGAAAAATGCGCTACTCATGTGCGGCTGAGCCTGGAGCAGGAAGGGTACCAGGTAATTGGTTTTTCCGCTACAGGCGTAGCGGACATGGCCATGGAGGAATTAATAGATAAAGAAGGTATTTTTAGCGCAGTAATCGACTTGGCCCCGGGCGCGGTAGGAGAGGAACTGCTCGGCGGCACCAGGGCGGCTGGTCCGCTCAGGCTTGAAGCGGCCGGCAAGGCAGGCATCCCCCAAATTATTGCCCCTTGTTTGGTGAACCTAATGACACCTCCAAAAAGCAAATATAAGCCTGACTATTACAACCGTAAAAGATACGATATGGATTCATTGCGTACATTCTTAAGAGTATCTCCCGATGAATTGGTTAAGGTTGCAGAAGCTTTTGCAGGAAAGCTAAACCAGGCCAGAGGGCCGGTTAAAATCATAGTACCAACCAAAGGCTGGTCTGGCATAGACGGAGAGGGAAGCGTTCTGTATGAACCTGAAACCGACCGCATTTTTATAGATGAACTAAGAAAACTCCTAAAAGATGACATCGAAATAAAAGAAGTGGATGCCAACTTAGAGGAACAAAGGTTTGCTGAAGAAGTAATCAAAGCCTTTAAGGAAGTAATGAAAGCAGACGGAAATGTGTAAAACAAGGCACACCATCCATTGCTAAATATTAGCATCATTATTAAATTTCAAACTTACTTACCATAGCTGATATGTCAAGATATCACTGAAGAATTATGATTAGTTACTTAATAATGGCAAAAATTTTATTTTCTTAAGAGGAGGGAAGTAATACAATGAAAGTAATGCGTTATACAGAAGATATGATTAAGGAATTTAAGGATAATGGTTATTGGACTGACGAGACTTTTTACGACTACTGGGCCAAAAACGCTAAAGAAATTCCTGATCGGGAAGCCCTTGTGGATTCGCGTCATCGGGTAACCTGGGCGCAGGCTAAAGACTTAATCGACCGGATGGCCTACCGTTGGGTTGAGCTGGGCCTGCAGAAATACGATCGGATAATTATTCAGGCGCCCAATGATGTCAACGCTTTTCTGGCTAGGATTGCCGCGGAACGCGCGGGACTGATTTCCCTTGTTGTATATGCTTATATGCGTCAAAAGGAATTATCGTACATGATTGAAAAAACAGGCGCTTCGGCAGTAGTTATTCCCAACACCTACAGAAACTTTAACTATCTGGAAATGTATAATGACCTCCGTAAACTATCCCCTGATCTTAAGCATATTTTCCTCCTTGACGAAGATGTCCCTGCCGGTGCTCCGGAGGGCACATATTCCTTGCTCCAGCTTTTACAGGAGCCGGTGCCGGAAGAAAAGTTAACAGTTTTAGATGACCGACGGTTTGACCCTTTCAGGGACATGGCGATGCTCACCAGCACAAGCGGAACAACTGGACTGCCTAAGCTGGTAGAATGGAACATTGCACCGCGGCTTTGCACGGCCAAGGGCCGGGTTGATATCTGGAAGCTTACTGTGGAGGATACTACCGCTGCTATTGCCCCCTTTGCCGGAGGCGCGGCGGGTACTTTGACATATTTCGCTGCTCCTATAGTAGGAGCGAAAACCGTGTTGCTTGAAGAATTTACTGCCGAAAGTGCACTCGATTTGATCCAGAAAGAAAAGGCGACGTGCATCGGGGTTGTTCCTACCCACCTGATCCGGATGCTTGAGCAACCGAAGGATAAGTACGACATTAGCTCCCTGCGCTTTATTCGCTCGGCCGGCGGCTACCTTCCTCCAGACGTGGGACAGACGGCCGAAAGTACGTTTGGCGGCGTTATTACAAGTGATCTGGGCACTCAGGATGTGGGTTCCGTATCCGGGTGCAGGGTGGACGATCCGGCAGATTTAAGAAGAAGGACCGTAGGAAGACCGCTAGCGGGCAACGAAGTTAAGCTCATCGACGATGACGGTAATGTTGTTGGGCCTGGCGAACCAGGTCAGCTGTGGTTCAGAGGACCCAATTCTCCGGCCGGTTACTACCGCGATTATGAAACCACCGCCACCGTCTTTGACAGTGAGGGATGGGCCACCACCGGGGATATTGTCAAATGGGATCAAGGTTGTCTTTGGATTATGGGCAGGGCCAAAGATATGATTATCCGAGGTGGCCAGAATATCTACCCGGCGGAGGTAGAAGGGTTGCTGCAAGAGCATCCAAAGGTTAAAATAGTGGCTATTGTTGGTTATCCAGACAGAGAATTGGGAGAGCGTGCGTGTGTATTTGTTGTCACCAAACCTGGTACAGTCTTCACGTTTGAAGAGATGGTTTCTTTTTTGAAGGAAAAACAACTAGCCTCTTTCAAGTTGCCGGAACGTTTGGAAATCGTGGAAAATATACCGACTGTAGGCGATTCTGGAAAGGTAGACAAGAAAGTCCTTAAGGCAGAGTTAGAAAAGATGTTATAAAGAATATAGCTTTTATTAGTTATGATTACTTGCCTCCAATGTGGATATACATCCGGAGGCAAGTAACACATCATATCAAATTCGCACCGGTTATATGCCGTGCCCCCAAAGGAGGTTTTGTTACCATGAAAATCGTTGTTGGAATATCCGGCGCCAGTGGTGCCATTTATGGGATCAGAGCACTTGAAGCCCTGCGCCAATGCCGGGTTGAGACGCATCTGGTGCTCAGTAAAAGTGCTAAAAGAACTATAGACACTGAAACGGATTACCGCATCAACGATGTGGAAGCGCTTGCGGATTATGTTTACGAAAACGAGAATATCGGCGCTACCATTGCCAGTGGTTCCTTTAAGCATGACGGCATGATTGTCGCTCCCTGTTCCATTAAAAGCTTATCTGCAATGGCTAATTCGTACAATGACAACCTGCTGGTCCGCGCCGCGGATGTAACGCTGAAGGAAAAGAGAAAGCTGCTGGTAATTGTACGTGAGACACCGTTGCATATAGGACACTTAAGGCTGTTGGTTACATTGGCTGAAATTGGTGGAACCATTTTGCCGCCGGTGCCGGCTTTTTATCACCACCCAAAAACGATTGATGATATTGTCAATCAGACCGTCGGCAAAGCCCTTGATCAATTTGGCATTGAACACCAGTTATTCCACCGCTGGGAAGGAAATCAAATGCGTGGAGTAGTGCTAAATATTCAATCTTAATAAATTATTATGGAAGGGGTAGAAGTTAATTCAATCTAAAAAGCTGTTTTTACAAAGCGAGTTATCATTCTGGACATTAACGAATGATTTAGTTTGTTCACTTCGTTCAGTATGACATGAGATGGTCTTTAAAAAATAGATTTTCATCTACGTTGTTCTATTCTTATATTTCCCAAATAATATTATAGAATTTCTAAATAGAAGGCTTAGCAGAAACAGGGGGGAGCGCTGTGTATCCCGGCTGGTGGAAATATAAGTTATATTGCCCGGCTATGGCCGATGAAAGCCTCGTGGATTACTTTGGTAGCCAGATGCAAATACAAGGCGCAAAGTTAATTGGGCGAGCAGATTTTGAGCAGATCTTCCATCATTTTACGGACTTTGGTGAGATCAATCCCTACTACGTCGGACTTCGGGAAGTTTATCAAAACTTTGTTTTAGTTATGACCTGGCCATCAGGACGGGCTGCCGGTCTATTAGTCTTTAAGCCGAAATCGGAATTGCTGGTGGAAATAGACATAATTACCCTACAGGAAGAATTGCGCGGCCTGGGACTGGCCCGATATATGTACAGTTTTTTCGAGTCGGCCTGTAAGGACGGCACGTTGCTTTTTATTGTGAGTGTAACGGAGCAGGGCTGGCAGTTTTATTCCCGCTGCGGTTATCAACAGGACATAGATACTTTCAAGATTCTGACAGAGAAAAACAGGGTAATTCCTTATGAATTTTTCATGGTACCTACAAATTCTGAATTGAATTAATTGGAATCTGGTCTAAGGAGTTATGTATTATTATGGTAGAAAGTCATCAATTAATTTATGAATTGGCTAAACCTTTTCTAAATACCAGAAAAAATGACATTCATATTGAAATATCATTAAGCTATGCATTTACACTTCTAAAAAGAGAAGCCGGCGATCACGATATTGTTATTCCGGCGGTGCTTCTTCATGATTTAGGCTGGTGGCAGGTGCCTGAAGAATTGCATCTAAAGGCTTTTGGTCCTCAATATGACAGAGAACTTAGACGCGTGCACGAAGTAGAAGGGGTAAAAATGGCTAGAAAGATACTTGAAAAAGTAAATTACGAAGTAAGTAAAATGGAAGAAATTTTGCTTATTATAGATGGCCATGATTCCAGGCTGGAAGCCATTTCTCAAAACGATTGTATTGTAAAGGATGCTGACAAGTTATTCCGTTTTTCACCCCGCGGTTTTGAAATTGATTGTGGGCGCTTTGGCATAGAACGCAATAAATACCGGAAATGGCTTAATGAGTCTGTTGAAGAATGGTTCTTTACTTCGACGGGTAAATTGCTTGCCCGGGAGGCGTTAAAGGTTTTAGAGCACCTAAGCCTTCAAACCTGGAAACCATTGTGATAAGTAAAGGGTCGTTGCAGATCATGGCATCATATTTATTAACCCATTCACAATAAGCTCCTTCTTCACCCTTGGTCCAAAGTTTTAATCCATCCCCATGGGGAGGGCACATTTCAAATCGGCCTAAATACTCTATTAGGCCGGATGCATTCCTTCTGTACGGTAAAATAGCTATTCCAATACCATTACACCATTTTAAATGTGCATAAACATAATATTTTATTTTACGAACTTGAATCCATTTATTATCAAAAATAATTGTATTCATATTGATATCGCCTCTCTTACGACAAATTAATGGGTTCATATAAGAATAAAATCTCACGCAATGAAATACCTCATTATATCGCACAGCCTTCTTTTAAATTATTAATCAATTCAAAATGAATGTACAGCCTTGTAAAAAAAACATGTAGGTTTTTCCGAAATTATTAAAATGCTGAGTAAAATATCCTTGACATTTTAATATACAATAGTTCATAATGAAGTCAGTTAAATGAACAATAGTTCATATAGCTGAACGAATAACAGGTAAGGAGGTAAATCATGAATCTACCCGACTTTGATTACTACATTCCCGCCAGTTTGCAGGATGCCTGTGCTTTACTAGCTGAAAAGGGTCCTGGAGCCAAAGTGCTTGCGGGGGGCACCGACCTGCTAAATAAAATGAAGCATGAATTAATGGCCCCGGAAGTGCTAATTTCACTAAAAAAACTAGACCAACTAACTTCTATTGATTATGTGTCTGGCAAAGGCGTAGTTATTGGGTCCATGGCAACCCACAATGCTATTTCTAATTCCTCACTACTTCAAGAGAAGTATCTTTCAGTATGTGAGGCTGCCCAACATATGGCTAATAACCAGGTTAGAAATGTGGGCACTATTGGAGGCAATATTGTTAACGCTGTTCCGTCAGCCGACTTACCGCCAATATTCATTGCCCTGGGTGCTTTATTAACACTAGTCAGTACAAATGGTGAGCGGGTTATGCCTCTGGAAGAATTCTTTACCGGCCCCGGAAAGACACACCTTGCCCCGGACGAGTTACTTACTGGAATAGTCATCCCGGATAATTCCTTTACCGGAAGCACGTACATAAAATTCGGACTGCGTCGTTCGGGTGCACTTGCGGTTGTAGGGGTGGCAGTAGCAGTTGAAATGGATAGAAACATTTGTAAGGATGCCCGTATTGCACTTGGCGCGGTGGCTCCTGTACCAATGAGAGCTAAAAAAGCTGAGGCAATGATGATCGGGAATGCTATAACTGATGAATTACTGGAGCAAGTGGGTGTATGCGCGTCCACTGAATGTAACCCCATTTCGGATATACGCGGTTCTGAGGAATACCGGAGGGACATGGTCAGGGTATTTACAAAGAGAGCTTTGCGTAAAGCGATTAATAATGGTCATGTGTAAGGAGGGATGTATTAATGCAAGTAGTTGTTGATAATAACGGCATAAAAAGATATTTAGTGACACTAAACATCAATGGGGACAGCTATACCAGGGTGATAAAAGCCAATACCCTGTTGGTAAAATTTTTGCGTGAAGAAATAGATCTAACCGGAACCAAAAAAGGTTGTGAATTGGGCGATTGCGGCTCATGCACAGTTCTAATGGACGGCAAGCCGGTGAACTCATGTATAGTACTGGCGGTGGAAGCAGACGGCCACGAAATTACCACTATTGAAGGAGTAGCTCAGAACAATAAACTCGATCGAATCCAAGAATCGTTTATTGAAAATGCAGCCATCCAGTGCGGATACTGCACGCCCGGTATGGTATTGTCGGCCAAGGCGCTGCTCACCCAAAACCCGCACCCGACGGAACAGGAAGTGCGGACGGCAATCGCGGGCAACCTTTGCCGCTGCACGGGCTATGTCAATATTGTCAAAGCTGTATTGGTTGCGGCCGATGAACAGTAGAAATCTGTAGAAAGGGGTGTTTATATGAGCGATAATTATACACAAATTGGAAAAAGTGTGCCCAGGATTGATGCTTTTGAAAAAGTAACCGGACAGGCCAAGTATACGGCTGATATTAAATTTTCCAATATGCTTGTGGGCAAGCTTTTACTCAGTCCACATGCGCATGCGCGGATTATAAGTATTGACACTTCCGAGGCTGAAAAATTACCAGGGGTTAAAGCAGTAATTACTCATAAGGATGTGCCTTCCAAAAGATACGGACTGAGTCCGGCCCGCTGGGATGAAAATATATTTTGTATTGATAAGGTACGATATATTGGCGACAAAGTTGCTGCAGTCGCGGCTATAGATGAGGAAACCGTTTACAAGGCGCTAAAGCTGATTAAAGTAGATTACGAAGTGCTGCCTGCCGTTTTTGATGCTTTTGAAGCGATGAAAGAAGGAGCGCCGCAAATATTTGAAGAGTACCCCGGGAATATTAATACCGAAATTCACCAGAACTTTGGCGATTTGGACCAGGCCTTTAAAGACGCTTATTACGTAAGGACTGACCGTTATGACGGACAGCGTACCTATCAATGCCCCCTGGAACCTCATGCTACTATCGCTTATTGGGAAGGCAGCAAAGTTACTGTTTATTCCAGTATTCAATCTGTTCATTATCTACAATATTATCTCTCACAAGTGCTTGATTTGAAAATGGGCGATGTGCGGGTTTTAAAAACTTATATTGGAGGCGGGTTTGGCGGTAAAATGGACCCATCCGGGCTTGATTTTGGCGCCGTAATCCTGGCTAAAAAGACGGGCAGGCCCGTTAAAATGTGGTTTGACCGAGAAGATATGTTTTTTAACAACCGTGGCCGACATCCCCAGTTTATGAATATTACCACCGGCGTGACTAAAGAAGGAAAAATTTTGGGTGTGCACGCCGATTTCGTGATGGATGGCGGGGCCTATACCGGTCTTGGGATTGCCTCTGCTTATTATGCCGGCGCTCTGCTCACCATTCTTTACGATTTTGAAAATTATAAATTTGATATGCTCAGGGTTGTAACCAACCTTCCCGGTTGTGGGGCTCAACGTGGCCATGGGCAACCACAGCCCAGGTACGCTTTTGAGAGCCACCTGGATAATATTGCTGAACACCTGGGGATTGACCCCCTGGAAATGCGCATAATCAATGCCCGGAAACCAGGTACATTAACTGTGCAAGGGTTCAGAGTAGACTCGTACGGCTTGAAGGAAGCCATGGAGAAAGCCAGAGAGATTTCAGGCTGGCGGGATAAAAAAGGCAAGTTGCCCCAAGGACGAGGAATTGGGATGGGCAACGGCGGCTTTGTTTCTGGCGCCGGTTATGCCATATACCGGACTGACCTGCCTCATTCTGTGGCTACGATTAAGGTTACCGATGATGGAACCTCGGCTATTCTTTACACAGGAGCTGTCGAGATTGGCCAGGGCAGTGACACGGTACTTTGCCAAATGGCCGCCGAGGCCATGGGTTATCGCTATGAGGATATGAAGATTGTGGCCGCCGACACGGATTTGGCCGCCCACGACCTTGGCGCGTATGCCAGCAGGCAAACACTAATGAGCGGGGCGGCTGTAAAGCAGGCAGGGGAAGACGTTAATAAGAAAATACTGGATACGGCAGCCGAGATAATGGGTGTTAGCAACGAGGAATTAGACTGCCGGGATGGAATCGTGTTTGTCAAATCAAACCCTGAAATAACTAAGACTTTTGCCGAGGTGGCCAGGACATATTTTGTAAAAAATGGTCAGTTAATCGGACGTGGCTCGTACAAGCCGCCCAAACTTGGTGGAGTTCACAAAGGTTCCGCAGTAGGTACCTCCCCGGCATATAGTGCTGCCACCCAGGTTGCAGAAGTTGTGATAGACGAAGAAACAGGCGAGATTGAAGTCATTGAAGCCTGGGACGTGCATGACTGTGGTTATGTAATTAACCCGGCGCTATTGCATGGTCAGGTACACGGTGCCTTTTATATGGGCATGGGCGAAGCCATCTGGGAAGAAGTGCTTTTCGATAAGAATGGAAAGCTGATGAACGGAAACCTGGCTGAATACAGATTGCCCACAGCACTTGATATGCCGCCGGTAGCTTCTGAACTAGTCGATACTGTTGACCCTAATGCTCCCTGGGGAGTTAAAGAAGTTGGAGAAGGAGCTACCACTCCGACAATGGGTTGTATATCAAATGCCGTATATGATGCTATCGGGGTACGGGTGAAAAGCTTGCCCTTTACCTATGAAAAAATATGGCGTGCAATAAAAGAGAAAAAGTAAAGTTACAGGTGCTACGGGTAAGGTTTTTCTAGCTAGCCGTACAGAACAGGCGTTTCAAAGTATTTTGGCGGAAAAACCACTCCCTGAATTTACTAATTATTCTATTACTGACCCAATAAAATACGCAAAGGAAATTATAAAAGTAAAAGAGCAGGGTTACGCAACTGATTTTGAAGAATACATGCCAGGTGTCAATGCCGCATGTGTACCTATTTCCGATATGAGAGGGCGCATTCTAGCAGCCATCTGGATGGTAGGGTTTGCCAACAACTTTAACAGTGATAAAGTAAGCTGTGCGATAACGGCAATGATGCGTGCCGCTAAAGACATCAATGCGATGATAAAGGTATAAACAAGCTATTGCGACATAATTGCGTTGAGGAAAATAGCCATGATAAGCTATGGTGGATTATGTATGAATTGTAATGAATGTCGATATCCCAAGTGTCCCTTTGATAAATAATGAACAGATGAGTTGGCCGGAAAATACATTTGCCCGGGAGACTGGTCCCAGTTTGTTTTTTTAACAACTTGACCGTCTTCCTTTTTATGTCTGTACAGTGCAGTGAAAACATAGAAAGTGCCGTAATGATATCTAATCGGGCAGGGATTTTAAAGTAATAGCTTACGATTACGGGTTCTGGTTATACTAAAAGCCTGTCCTTTAATTAGGAAAAAATATGGCGGGCATTAAAAGAGAAAAAATAAAGGAAAAACCTCAATCTTAACGTATTTAACAAGAGGGCGATTATCGTGGGGGTACTAAAAAAGTCAATTAATACGGCAAACAGCTTAAACTGTGCATTCTGAGTGTAGCGAAGAATCTGAGTAACTAAGCGACTTCAGAGATTCTTCATGTCACTTCTTTGCATTCAAAAATGACATGTACCTAGACTTTCTCGTGGTTACATTATCGCTTTCTTGTTTTGCATAATTATAATTCGTTAGCAGGTACTGCAGGTGGGAGGCATTAATGACAATTAAAAAAACAGCGAGTGGATATAGTGCGCCAATATTATACAAGGCCTTTGCAGTCCTGGATGAAATTGCCGGTGACCAGTCTGGATTCGGAATAAGCGACCTGGCTCGTAAATTAAATATATCTAAAAGCACAGTGTATGGAATAACCCAGGCGTTACTTGATTTAGGAGTTTTAACACAGGATTTAAATAAAAAATTTAGGCTGGGTCCGACCCTTATCCAATTGGGAAACTGGGCTCTTGCCGGCGAAGATTTAAGATTGTTAGCGCGTCCGCTTTTGGAAGAGTTATGTAGGGAGTTTAAGGAGACCATTTTTTTAGGCACTTTTGACGGGCAAAAAATAACCATTATTGAAAAGGTTGATAGCCCACTTGAACTCAAGATTTCTGCTCCCGTCGGCACCAGGATACCCCTTTTTGCAGGGGCTGCTGGTAAAGTTTTTCTAGCCAGCCTTACGGAGCAGGCTTTTCAAAGTGCTCTAGATGAAAAACCACTCCCTAAATATACTAAATATTCCATTACTGATCCATTAAAATACGCAAAGGAAATTGAGATAGTAAAAGAGCAGGGCTATGCAACTGATTTTGAAGAATACATTCAAGGTGTCAATGCAGCAAGTGTACCTATTTCCGATATGCGAGGACATACCTTGGCTGCTATTTGGGTGGTGGGATTTGCCAGCAGCTTTAACAGTGATAAAGTAAGCCATGCGATAACGGCAACGTTGCGTGCGGCTAAAAAAATAAACCAAATGATGAGTCACTGAACAAAGTTATGGCGTTAGTGCTTCATTGGCATTAGATCATAAGGGGGTATTTAAGTAAGCAATGCGTAAAGTAAAAGTGGAAGACGCGGTTGGTCTGATTCTCTGCCATGATGTGACAAAGATAGTCCCGGGAGAATTTAAAGGACCTGCTTTTAAAAAAGGTCATTTAGTTAAACAAGAAGATATTGAGGAACTGCTAAAACTAGGCAAGGATCACCTGTATATTTGGGAATGTGGAAATGACCTGGTACATGAAAATGATGCAGCATTAAGAATGGCTAAGGCTGCTATTGGTCAAGGTGTTGAGTACTCCCAGCCTAGTGAGGGGAAAGTAACTATAACATCTTCCAGGCCGGGGCTTTTTAAAGTAAATGTCGAGAACCTTTGTGAAGTTAACATGATTGATGAAGTATCATTTGCCACTAGACACACCAACCAGGTAGTGAAAAAAGGAGAAATTTTAGCTGGTACCAGAGTAATCCCACTAGTTATAAAAAAAGAAAAGATTGAGACCATGGAAGAATTATGTCTCAAAAGAGGCCCACTTTTGGAAGTAGTAGAAATGCATCAACTAAAGGTGGCTTTAATCACCACGGGCAATGAGGTTTATTATGGGAGAATTAAGGATAAATTTAGTCCAGTGGTAAAGGAAAAAATGGCCCGTTTCGGGTGTGAGGTTTTATGGCATGAATTATTATACGATGACGCGGCACTGATCAAAGAAAAAATACAAGACTTTATTCACAAGGGAGCGCAGATGGTAATAACTACCGGAGGGATGTCTGTTGACCCTGATGATGTTACTCCCAGTGGGGTTAAAAGTACCGGTGCCGAACTGGTGACATACGGTTCCCCGGTTCTGCCCGGTGCCATGTTTTTGCTGGCCTACTATGGTGAAGTGCCAATTATGGGCTTACCGGCCTGTGTTATGTACTTTAAAGCTACTGTTTTTGATTTAGTGCTGCCCAGGGTATTGGCTGGAGAAAAACTTACTAGAAAAGATATTGCCATGCTCGGTCACGGTGGATTATGCAAGAGTTGTAAAGAATGTCGATATCCCGAGTGTCCTTTTGGTAAGTAATAAAAAGATGATAGTGTTAACGTTATAAACCGGGCACCCACAAGGGGTGCCTTTTTACCGTTTTTATAGTATTGTATTGGCAGAGCATGTCTAGTTATTAAAGTCCGGTTAGGCCAACTTTTCGAGGTGTTTAAGTAAATCTTTTAGTAAGTTACTTGAGTTTAAATTAAAAATCCTGTCGCAGCAGTTAGCAATGCTAGTGCTTTTAGAATTATCGTCTATTAAGAATCCAAATAGCCCAAAGTGGTATTTTTTTTTGTAAATTTCCAATTTATTAAGCACTTCGTCACTAAGTTTGCCAAAACCATCTGAAAATATTAATACATCCGATTCACGGTGATGTCTGAAGTTTTCAATTATTTCTAGTGTTCTCTTTATGGGCATGTCAAAATTGGTACCGCCATAAAAAGAAGAAGTCAATAAATTAATAAACTCTTTGAAATCAGGTCGGTGTGGAAGAAGTAGAATATCCTTCATTGAACTGCTAAAATTAATCAGGGCAAAATACCTTTTCCTGTGCAGCGTTCTTAAGGCAAGGTTAAGAATTATAGCTTTAATTAAGTCAAGCTGAACACCAATCATGCTTCCGGATGTATCAAGACAGACGATTATGCCCCCCTTGCCCTTATTGCTACGGGATTTATAATCATAAGTGTATAATTTTTGCTCGATGAGCTTATTATAAAATATATTTTCCAATTGTTGTTCCAAATACAATAACTCCATGGGGATCAGGTTTGTAATATCGTTTGAGGTAGAAATATTCATTTTGCATTCAAAGGTAGACTTTGTCATTTTTTTGTGCTTTCGGGTCCTTATAACCTTTAAGTTGCCCATTAATCTAGTTATTTTCATAATATCCGGGTGTTTTTTGATCAAATTTGACATATAAAAGCAGAACTCGGGGTTTGTCTGGATCAGGTTACTTAGGGCTAAATCCCAATAATTGTGGGAACTTAATTTCTTTAGGTTATTATATAATTCCTGTTTTATATGAATATCTTTTTCTACCTGTAAACTTACCTGTCGTAAATATTTATCCATTTCATCAATGATTATTTTATTTGCAGCGCTGCCACAGTTGAAAGATAATTCATGAAGTTCTTTTTCTATTTTGTCTAATACTCCCGGTGTCGTTTCGTGCAAATCTTTTTTTAGTTTTCCCAGGCTATCCATAACACTATTTAAATCATAGATAGTGTTGATAGTTTTCATTTTATCGGGCGCAGGTAAAAAGCCTAACTGATTAAGGTTTGGTGGCAAAAGTGCCTTGTTTGTGTCAATATATTTGGATAACTTATTGAGCATGCTATCATACTGTTTATTTGGGCTTAAATCGTTTTCTGTGGGGGTATGTGAAGGGTCTTCTTCCTTGTTGTAATCCGCTCGAGCATGGTTGCTTTTGGTATCTTTGGCCAAACTGTCAACTGAATCCAGCAGTTCATCGGTACTTTCGGTGTCTTCATCTTCCCACATACTGAAAGTACCAAAAGAATTTAACAGCTCGGAAATGAAAAGAAAGCTGTTTTGTTCATTAAAGACGGTATAACGTTTTATTCTTGTTAGATAACTGCTTGCTATTATTTTATTGATAAATAAAAATTTGGTAAAATCATTCCGTGAAACCTCTTTTTCCTTTACCGCTACTATCTCCAGGTGCTCTTTAAAAAGGATGTTGTATAAGTCCAATAGCATATCTCTGTCTATTATTTTGATCTGGCTTCTCCGGAGGGACCTGGTCAGGTCGTATTTTTGTTCCAGGTAAGAGAAATACATCTGGTCGTATTGATCGTGTTTTATAAAGTTCATATTTTATCTTCCTCTTGCAGGGCAGATTGAATTTTATCATTTAATTCACTAAGTTTAATTTGGTAATCACTAAACTCCGTAAGCTTGTTGTTGATAGTAAATAAAATCTTTTGATAAACCAGGTGGTAATATCTGAGATTGTATTTTAACTGGTAAGATGATAATTCTGTCGTTAGTTGATCTATAATTCTATTTATTTTATATAAGTACTCTCTAACTAAACGATATTGTATCACTAGGTCTTCCTTTTGTTTTGGTTTTAAATAACTATAACATTTAGTATATTCATTATATTGATTATTAGTAGATATTATTAATTCATTAATAAATGAGGAAAAAGAGTTAGATATTCTGATTGATATGTTAGACAAGATACTATTAAAAATATGATCTAAAATAATATTATGTATATCATTTTCTATTGTTGCAAAATCCTCGGGCTTTTCCCATATCATATATGGCAGCAAAAATAAATCTTCAGCAACAATATCTGATCTACCGTTAACAAAAGCGCAAACCTTTAGTATGGTTAATATATTTTTAAATTTTCTATCAGATACATAATAGTTGTTTTCATAACAATACTCTCGCACTTCATATATTAAATTAAGTACTTTTTGCCCGGGGGTTATTTCCATAGCTTTATCATGTATAGTCAATACATCGTTTAATTCAAGTAATAATTCATTTTCTATCTGCAACTGATTTTCATCTTGTAACAGAAGCTTGGAAAAATTTTTAAAATCTTTAATAGGTTCGGCGATAAACTTTATAGTAAAGCGATCGTACAAGGCCTGTAATTCTTCCATCTCTTCCTCATCAGGGATTTCATTAGAAGCTCCAAACAAAGAGATTAAGGGGACTTTGACCACCTCGGTGTCATTAATATAAATTTTTTCATTAGCAATCATCAGCAGACTGTTTAAAATCGAACTATTTCCCTTAAAAATTTCATCAAGAAAGCCAATCTCAACGTCAGCCAATTTTTTGGAGATTCTTCTATAAAAACGCCCCTTCTTTAACTCGTCAAGGGATATTGAACCAAATATTTCTTCAGGGGTTGTATATTTTGTTAATAGGTAGCGGAATATTCTAACCTTTTTAAATAGCAAAGATGCTTGATAGACTATTTCAGATTTTGCAACACCGGGTTTGCCCAATATAAACATATTTTGCCCGGATAAAACTGTTAACAATAATAGTGAAATAAGCGCTTCTCTTTCTAGGAACTTACTATTCAAGTAGTCCTCGATGCCAATTATTTTTTGATAAATGTTACTATCTTTGGTCAACAAATGTGCCTCCTTGGATATTGTTCATATAAATTTAGTTATGAACAAATGTCAATTAATATTGACTTTTTTGAACTATTGTCACTCTAAATTGTATATTCTTTCAGATAACATTTCAATCTATTTAACTTCCATTTATGTTGATTTTTTAATTGATTTGTTTATTGACAAAAACTATCAGATAATTCATAATGTAAGTAAATGTACACAATAGAGAACAGTGTTCAGGAATAAGGACAAATCCAAAGTAAGGAGGTTTAGATTAGTATGTATCTACCGGATTTCGAGTATCATATGCCCGCCACAATACAGGAAGCCTGTGCATTGCTGGCGGAAAAAGGCCAGGTGGCCAAAGTGCTTGCGGGGGGAACCGATCTGTTGAATAAAATGAAACATGGTCTAGTCGCACCGGCAGTACTTATCTCGCTAAAACAGCTTGAGCAATTATCCAATATCGAATATGAAGAGGGTAAAGGCGTACTAATAGGAGCCAGGGCTACACACAATGCCATTTGTAACTCTAAGCTGCTGCAGGAAAAATATCTTTCCATATGTGAAGCCGCCCATCATATGGCCAACAATCAAATTAGAAATGTAGGCACCATAGGCGGAAATATTTCAAATGCAGTACCTTCCGCAGACCTGCCACCCATATTAATGGCACTAGACGCATCAATAACTCTGGTGGGGACAAAGGGTGAAAGGGTTATGGCGTTGGAGGAATTCTTTGTCGGCCCCGGTAAAACACTGCTTGCCCCCGATGAAATAATTGCCCAAATAGTAATTCCCGACCAGTCTTGCACAGGCAGCACATATATAAAATTTGGCCTACGTCGTTCGGGTGCTCTGGCTGTTGTGGGAGTGGCTGTTGCGGTTACCATGGATGGTAATGTATGTAAGGATGCCAGGATTGTTTTGGGCGCTGTCGCCCCGGTACCCATGAGGGCACCAAAAGCAGAGGCTATGATTATAGGTAAAGCTATCAGTGATGATTTGTTGGAAGAAGTAGGTGTTTGCGCATCCACCGAATGCAAACCGATTGATGATATCCGCGGTTCTGCAGAGTATCGGAGGGATATGGTCAGGGTATTTACCAAGCGCGCATTACGTAAAGCCATCAATGAAGGACACGTGTAAGGAGGGATGAGCTATGGAGGCATTAGTTGATAATAGCGGTGTAAAAAGATATCTGGTCACCATTAATGTGAACGGGGACGACTATACCCGGATTGTTAAGGCCAACACCCTCTTGGTAAATTTCATTAGAGATGAGTTGGACTTAACCGGAACAAAAAAAGGCTGTGAGCTGGGAGACTGCGGCTCATGCACCGTTTTAATGGACGGTAAGCCTGTAAACTCCTGCATTGTACTCGCAGTAGAAGCGGACGGCCACAAATTTACCACTGTTGAGGGTGTGGCCCAGAATGAAAACTTGGACCGGCTACAGGAGTCTTTTGTGGATAATGCCGCGGTGCAGTGCGGATACTGCACACCGGGGATGATTATGTCGGCCAAGGCGCTGCTTACCAGGAACCCACAGCCCACAGAAGAGGAAGTACGGGAAGCCATCTCCGGAAACCTCTGTCGCTGTACGGGATACGTGAATATAGTGAAGGCTATTCTGGCTGCCGCCAGTGAATAAAAGGAGGGGAGAGCGCCATGGGCGAAAAATATGCGGTAATTGGTAAAAGTGTACCCAAAATTGATGGTCGGGCCAAAGTAACCGGTCAGGCAAAATACACCGGTGATCTTAAACTTCCCAACCTGCTGGTGGGCAAAATATTAACCAGTCCCCATGCTCATGCCAGGATAATAAGTATTGACACAACAGAAGCCGAAAAACTTCCCGGGGTTAAAGCTGTTATAACCCATAAGGATGTGCCAACTCTTAAATATGGTATCAGCCCGGCTCGCTGGGATGAAAGTATATTTTGTAGTGACAAGGTGCGTTTTGTGGGGGATAAGGTGGCCGCTGTGGCCGCTTTGGATGATGAAACAGTTTATAAAGCACTCAAGCTGATTAAAGTGGATTACGAGGTGCTGCCGGCGGTTTTCGACCCTGAAGAGGCTATTAAAGAGGGTGCTCCTCAAATACACGACGAGTACGCTAGGAACATAAATACCGAAATCCACCAGAATTTCGGTGATGTGGATAAAGCTTTTGCCGAGGCGCACCATCTTCGCACTGACCGCTTTGTTGGCAACCGGACATATCAGTGTCCTATCGAGCCTCATTCCGCAATATCCATATGGGAGGGCGGTAAACTTACCGTTTATTCCAGTACCCAATCGCCACACTATTTCCAGCATTATATTGCTCGTGAGTTTGGTTTGAAAATGGGCGATGTGCGGGTAATTAAAACGTACGTGGGCGGAGGTTTCGGAGGTAAGTTAGAACCTACCGGACTTGAGTTTGCTGGTGCGGTCCTCTCAAAAATCACTGGCCGACCGGTCAAGATGTTTTATGATCGGCACGAAATGTTTGCCCACAACCGGGGTCGCCATAAGCAAATAATGGAGATTACCACCAGCGTGGATAAAAACGGTAAAATAACCGGCGTATATGCCAACTTCATGATGGATGGCGGCGCCTATACCAGTCTGGGCATTGCCACTGCCTATTATGCCGGAGCAATGCTGCCCCTGACCTATGAGTTTGTTAACTTTAAGTTTGATATGATCAGGGCCTATACCAACCTGCCTGCATGTGGTGCTCAGCGGGGACACGGTGCGCCGCAGCCAAGGTATGCCTTTGAATGCCATCTGGATAATGTGGCTGCGGATTTGGGTATGGATCCCATTGAGTTGCGTCTAATCAACGCCCGCCAGCCAAATACCGTTACACCCAACGATTTTGCGGTTAATTCCTGCGAGCTTACTGAATGCATTACCAAAGCTAAAGAAATATCGGGCTGGGTGCAAAAGAAGGGGAACCTTCCTAGTGGTAAAGGTATTGGCATTGGCGTGGGAAGCTTTGTCAGCGGCGCCGGTTACCCTATCTACCGGACCAATCTTCCCCATGCCTCAGCGATAATCAAGGTGCATGAAGACGGTACCGCGGCAACATTGTACACCGGGGCCACAGATATCGGGCAGGGTTCTGATACCGTGCTTTGCCAGATGGCTGCAGAAGCTATGGGCTTTAGGTATGAAAATATGAAGATTGTTGCTGCCGATACTGAGACAACACCCCACGACTTCGGTGCCTATGCTAGCCGTCAAACTCTCATGTCAGGTTCTGCCGTGAAGCAGGCCGGTGAAGAGGTTAAAGGTCAGATGCTGGAACTGGCTTCGGAAATGATGGAAGTTGAGGTCAGCGACTTGGATTGCCGAGATAGTATTGTATTTTCGTTATCCGATCCAGAAAAAGCAATGCCATTTGGCGAGGTGGCCAGAGAATTTTTCGTGCGTAAAGGGCCGCTAGTTGGTAAAGGATCTTATGCCCCGCCCAAGCTTGGTGGAACTTTTAAGGGAGCTGCAGTGGGTACTTCTCCGGCTTACAGCTTTGCAGCTCAGATAAGCGAAGTTGAAATAGATGAAGAAACCGGCGAAATTGACGTAAAAGACGTGTGGGATGTTCATGACTGCGGCATGGTGATTAACCCGGGTTTACTGCATGCACAGGTGCATGGGGCCCTCTACATGGGTATGGGTGAGTCCATCTGGGAACAAGTTCTTTTTGATGATAAGGGGAAAATACTAAATCCTAACCTGGGTGAGTACCGGATGCCCACAGCCATGGATATGCCCAGGATCACCTCGGAGCTAGTGGAAAGCTATGAGCCGGCCGGACCTTGGGGTGTAAAAGAAGTGGGTGAAGGAGCCACCATTCCCACAATGGGTTGTTATGCCAATGCCATATACGATGCCATGGGCATCCGGGTGAACAGCCTGCCACTTAGTTATGAAAAGGTTTGGCGGGCGCTTAAAGAAAAAAAAGAAAAAGAAAAAGCTTAAGCTAAATATAGCCAGAAAAAATCGAGGAGGCGTTGCGGACCGCCTCGATTTTTTGTACTTGTCAAGGAAAATATATTCAAAAGGGGACAGGCTGCTTTTTTCGGTTTTTGAAAAAAGACTCCTGTCCCTTTTTGACTTCTCATATCATCAAATGTTTATTCCCGTAGAAATTACTTAATGGACAGTGACTTGCTGGTGTTTTCGAAAATCCTGGGGGTGCAGCATAAAAGAGATAACACAGCCCGTCAGTAAACCCCAAAATGCAGAACCTATGTTGCAGAAGGTCAAATTAGAAAATGTAATCAAGAAACAAATAAGTGCACCACTGCTGAAATGGTCCTTGAAGGCCTTTTGGAAAGCATCTACGAGGACATTGAACAAGGCCAATCCACCCAATAGGACAACAAAAACATCAGGAGCCATTATGGCCAAGCCGATGGCTACGGGCGCAAAAATTCCTGTCATAAACAGTAATGCGCCATAAAGGATACCGCTTATATAACGGGTTTCTTTGGGTCCGGAGGTGTTTAAAATGCCGGTTACGGGGCCCGTTATACAGGTTGGAACACTGCCGAAAAAACCCATGGCTATTGAGCCAACACCACAGGATAAAGTCATTATATTTACTGGCGGATTATATCCCTGGGACTTTAAAATGGCAATGCCCTGGTAATTGTGAATTGCAATAACAGAAATAGTTAACGGTAGTACTAATTCAATAATGGCATTAAAGCTAAACACCGGTATGTAAAAAACAGGGTGAACGATACTTATAGTAATTGGAACGGGGTTTAAGATACCGGAGATGGCTATAATAACAATACCAACTAAGGCCGAACACAAAATTGGTGGCATAACAAGAAATGGCACCCTAACTGCCAGGGTTAAAAAAAATACAGCTATGGTAGATGCAGCGAGCACTGGCTCAATAGTAAGTGCTGTAACTAATTTAAGGCAATAGGGTAAGAAGATCCCGGCAACCATACCCATAACGATGGAAGTTGGTATAAAATCCATCATTTTTTTGGCAATCCCGGTTAGCCCAATAATAATGATTACTAATCCGGTGATCAGACAGGCCCCGAGTATTTCCTGAAATGTTGAGTGTTGCAAAGATGATGCAACAATGGCGGCTGCGGGGAGGGACCAGGCTGCAGATATGGGCTGTTTATATAAAACAGATAACAGAATGGTTATTATGCCGCCTAATCCGTAACCGGCAAATAGCCAGGTTGCCATTTCCTGCTGGGTGAGACCACCTAAATGAGCGGCACTGATTAAAATGGCAATTGGTCCGGTTTGGCTGAATAGGACGGCAACAAAAGCGTTAGTAACTGTATGAATGTTTAATCCAGCATAAATTTCTTTAATGGACGGTAATTTATTAGAGGGTCTTTCAAGCATATGCAATACCGCCTTAAACGTTAAATTAATAGCCTGACTTTGCCATTGTCAAGTATTTCTTAACCAGGCGTCTGGCACTGAATCATCATCTGTCAATGGTATAGTTAAAAAACCTCATTGGGTCTTAGCGTCTTAACTAAACTAAAAGTTACTTTAACAACCCTGGTAAATACAAAGACAGCGCCGGAAACATAACAACTATGATTGTTGTCACAGCTA
>JAENYQ010000028.1 GCA_016841675.1 Desulfotomaculum sp. | reverse complement strand
TTGTATTCATAGCAATGACACGACGCTGTACCACTTACTGAGTTAACGGTATAACAATGTTTTGTTTTTAAAAAGTTGATGCGCAAAAAGGGGACAGGCTACTTTTTTGTTTTTTAAAAAGTTGCCTGTCCCCTTTTTAGTCTACAAGTAAATAATCCCCTCGTCAAACTCGGTGATGTTTTCCAGCCCGTTGTCCCTAACAACGAACGTATCCTCAATTCCCACAGCCCCTTCCGGAAATACGAATTTAGGTTCCAATGCCAGGACCATGCCTTCTTCCAGGGGTATCTTAAACCCTTTAGCCAACACCGGCCACTCGTCCAACTCTGTACCAACCCCATGACCCACAAAGGGTACACCTTTTGGGTAACCCATAAAATGGTCGCCCAGGTCGGCCTGGTGGGCCATATCAACGGCCAGGGAGTAGAGGTCTTCGCACAGCACTCCGGGCAATGCCTTCTGCTTAATTGCATTTTGTATGCTTATCGCTGTCTCGTGAGCCCGGGTCATTTTTTCCGGTAGACGACCGATACAAAAGGTCCTGGTCTGGTCCACAATGTAGCCATCACACATCCCACCGTAATCAAACATTACGGGTTCGTTAATTTGGATCTTATTGTTAGTTGCACCCTGGGGAAAGGATGGGTTGAGCCCCGGACCGCCAATGGGACCGTCCATATGATTGGGCACCGCCAGGTTTGGCCCGGACAAAACAAGGAATGCAATTTCCTGGTTAAAACCACGAGTTCTAATGTGGCCCTGGTGCCCCATCTGGCGGGATAATAACTCCATCTTAGCTGAGAGCTCCAACTCGGTAATACCTTCGTGCAAAATGTCCTTGAACTGCGAAAACATGGCTTGATTCATTTGGGCAGCTTCTTTAATAATGCCTAGTTCATAAGCTGATTTAACCATTTTGACCGTTCGGATTAAATTGCTGGCGTCTGTCAGCTTGGTGGAGGCAAATAATTTTTGGTAACGCATAAAATGCGCTGCCGGCAGCACATCCATCTCGAACCCCAGCACGCCCAAATTCCGGTATCCGTAATCGGCCAGCATACTGGGGATTTCTTTGGGGTTGGCAAGCGGTATTATTTCTTCCAGTGCGGATTCCTCTTTGGCCCGGGCCAGGCTTTTTCTGACCATAAATATCGGTTTTCCGTTTGCGGGAACATACAGGTGGGATTGCTGGACGGTGCCTGTAAAGTAGAATAAATCCGCGTTCTGAACTATAATAGTTCCGTCGAACCCGGCTGCAGTCATTAATTGCTGTAGCTTGGAAATGCGCGCCATTAGTTCGCTTCTAGGAGTGAGCCGCATGTAGATCCCCTCTCTTTTCTGTTCTTGTAATGCAATATGTAAGCAGTTATACTTGCCATCTTCTTACCGCAGTGGACACAATTCACTTCAATCAATCACATTACCCCGCAACCGTGGATAAATTGTTACAGCTATTGTGATTGTAACACAAGTCACTGGTCAATTGAACTTCCAATGGTAATCATTAACTCCGAGGCGATTTAGTGGCCAGATGCATTTCCCTAATTAAATCTGCGTCAACGCTGCGCAGGTGTAAATCCCGTTGGGGGAAGGGTATCTCCACGCCGTGTTGCTGCAGCAGTTCGTTAATTCTGAAATTGAGCGCGCTTTTTACCCGGGTGCGCAAAACCGGGTTAGGTATCCAGTAAAGCAGGCGAAATTCCAAGGCTGAGTCCCCAAAATTTAGAAAGTCCACCCGCGGCGGGGGCTCATCCATGATGTCCTTGTGTTCGTACGCCGTTTGTAATAGCAAGCGTTCCAGCAGTCCGACGTCCGAACCGTAAGCCACACCAATTAATACCTTCTCTCGCACTTTGGGGTCACCGTAAGACCAGTTCATGACCTGGTTTTCAATAAACTGGCTGTTAGGGATGATAATGTGTTCATTATTGCGGGTACGGACCACGGTGGACCTAATGGAGATGTTTTCCACGTCACAATGCAATTCACCAATTTTAATCCGATCTCCCACCTTTATGGGCCGTTCAAAAAGGATAATCAAACCGGATATAAAATTGGAGGCGATGTTGCTGACACCAAAACCAATCCCAATGCCGGCTACTCCGGCGAAAACTGTGAAGATGCTCAAGTCAAAGCCGATAACCGGCAAAGCCACCAGTATGGAAACAACAATGATCATGTAGTGCAGCAGCCTGGTAAAGGTGTATTGGGTACCGTTGTCCAGTTCATATTTTTTATACACCCGGTGTAGCAAGAACTTGGACAACAGGTTGGAAAACTTGATGCTCAGGCTGATAATAATAGCGGGGATGAGGAATGTAAGGGTGGTAACCTGGGTACTGCCGATTGTAAACCAGGTTTCCCCCAGCCAGATAGTGTCCCTAAAGTAAATGATGGCGTATATGGCGATGGAGTAAAACGTAACCCAGTTGATTAAGGAAAGTATAAAGGGCTGCAACTCACTATCGCCATTTTCACCAGCTCTTAAACTCATAAAATTGCTAATTCTTTTAAGCAGTATTGAGCGCAGTAAAAAAAACAACGGTATAAAAACCAGGAAGTTAATTTCATTGAAGTATTGGTATCCCTGCCAGGTTGCGTACCAAGCTATTATCGTGGCCCATAATTCGGTTTGTCCCATAATTCCTCCAAGCTGGGGGCCTGACCCCCAGTTCATTTATATCTACTTATTTCGCCATCAAAGCCTAAATTTCCTTGTCACCGCTGGGCTAGAACAATAAATTGTCTCCAGTTTGTTACCCGTTTTTATACTGTTCGGTAATCCCGGCAATAATAAGCCAAAAGTAATAGCCGGGAGGGTTATAATTTGTCCGATGACAAAGGGAATAAGGCGCTGGAACGCCAAGTGCAGGAAATGCTGGATGAAAGCAAAGAATTCAAGAGTTATGGGTTAAATGCCCAGGTTGTTGATGACGTGGTAATGATTAGCGGGGTGGTGGACACGCTGTTTGAGAAGGACCGACTCAGAGAATTGTTGGCGGGGCAGCAGGGCGTTGGTAAAATCGACCTGGGTTTGGCCGTCAGCACCGACGGAGCTATTGATGACGAAGATGTTACCTGGGAGGTGATGGAGGAACTAAACGCCAACCCCGGAGTAAACTTAAGGCATGTAGGCGCTAAGTCGGTGGGCGGCAAGGTATTTCTGATGGGTACCGTGGAGACAACAGAAGAAGAACGCGAAGCCGTAAAAACAGCAGCCAAGGCCCGGGGGGTAACCGAGGTGGTCAGCCAACTGAACATCCGCCCCGGTGGTTATGACGATGAAAGCTTGGAGTCTATCTTCCACCACCAAGTGAACAACGATAACGAGGACGAGGGAGAGGCCAGAATTTTTTAGGATAACAACCGTAAGGTGCCAGGTGTTGAAAGTTGCGTATTCTGCAGCTTTCAACACCTGGCACCAAAGCCTGGCTTAACTCTGAACGAAATGAAGAATCTAGATCCTTCGCTTACGCGCGTCTTTATTGCCATCTTGCGGATGATAGTGGATAATACAAAAAATGTGTTTGTCAAGGGGGTAAAAAAATGAGTCAATTGTTTGATGACATGGCCGGCAGTTACGACAGCTGGTACGAAACACCATCCGGCCGCGTGGTGGACCGTATTGAAAAAGAAGCTATTTATGCTTATCTGGAACCCCGGGCGGGGATGAAAATACTGGACGTTGGATGTGGAACCGGTCTATATGCCCTGGATCTGGCCGCCAAGGGGCTTGATGTCACCGGCGTGGATATTTCGCGGCCCATGCTGGAGCAGGCCGGGGCTAAGGCGAAACATGCGGGACTGGATGTTCATTTTCTGGAGGCCGATGCTTTGCAGTTACCCTTTAAAGACCAAAGTTTCGATGCCGTTTTATCCGTTACAGCCCTGGAATTCGCGCCCGACTTGTCCACTGCCCTGAGTGAAGCCTTGCGGGTGTTGAAAACCGGCGGCCGGCTGGTGCTGGGCCTAATTGGCCGCGGCAGTGACTGGTGGCGGTTGTACGATGAAAAATCGCGTCGTGAACCAGACAATATATTCAACCGGGCCCGGTTTTACACCCTGGAAGAACTGTTGGCAATTATGCCCGGCAGAACCGTGCGGGGTAAGGCCGTGCTGTTCGTGCCGCCGGACTTTGATTACTCCCGGGAAGAACAGGCCTTAGCCATCGAAGCCGAGGCTGTAAAATCCGGTCGTACCGACGGGGGATTTATCTGCGCCGTTGCAGTGAAATAGCTAGTTTCCCCTGAAAACATCCGGCCCGGTTTGGTGTTATTGGAAGGATACCAAACCTTATTGGGCAATCTGCCAGTTATAATATATATCATCAATGAAGCTGTGAAACGGCCAGAAAATCGGGGCCAATGGAGCCAGCCGCATATTATTCATAATCCCCCCGATTCTTTGGTGCACCAGGTTGTGCCTGGTCATTAGCGCCTCACCCAGTTCGGTGATGGTCCTGAAACTGCTTAAGTTCTCCGGGTCAAACTCCGGTGAAAAACTGACATTGGGGTTTAAATTGCGCAACCGCCGGGGGCCGACATTGGGTATATTAAACTCCCCCGATATTGGTTCAACCGGATTCCATGCCGGCAGCGGTACGAACTGCGGGAAACCCTGTTCCAATAGAAAAGTTTCCAACCCGCCGATATACTCCCGATGGAATGTAAGAAACATGATTGGGTCGCTGTGGGCGCCGGCTTGGGCGGCGTTCCAGTGTAAATCTATAATTTGCGGTGTTGCATATTGCTGAATCAGACTGGCCAATAACCTCCGGTCATCAACACTAAGATTGTTCAGACTAGGCCTGCTCATTTTTTTCCTCCTTGGCTTGTTTTTAGATAGTATTAAGATATGAAATTTGCGTTTAGGGGTGAGGAATAGGTATTTTAAAAACCGCATTAACCGTTGGCGACCGTGGGATACTTAGGTTAGTAGAGAAAACTGCGGGGGTGGGCGGATGAGCGTGCAAAATGGAGCGGTTTCGGATGGTGATTTGCTGCGCGTTGTAGATGGGCTTGTAGCAAGGGCCGAGGAGGCGCGACGGGAAATGGCCAACATGTCCCAGGAGCAAATCGACGGCATTGTGCGGGCTATGGCCTTGGCTGGTCTGGACAGACACATGGAACTGGCCCGTCTGGCGGTGCAAGAAACCGGCCGGGGTATTTACGAGGACAAAATGATTAAAAACATATTCGCCACCGAATCGGTATACCACAGCATTAAGTACAAGAAGACTGTGGGTGTACTCCGGATGGACGAGGAAAACGACTACACCGAGGTAGCCGAACCGGTAGGGGTGATTGCCGCGGTAATTCCGGTGACCAACCCCACTTCCACCACACTGTTTAAATCTTTAATTTGCATTAAAACGGCCAACCCGGTGATATTTAGTTTTCACCCCGGCGCTGCCGGCTGCTGCGCGGCGGCGGCCCGAGTGATGCGTGATGCCGCAGTGGCGGAAGGGGCACCGGACAATTGTATCGGCTGGTTGGAGCATTCATCCCTTGAGGCTACCAGGTATTTAATGGCCCATCCCGGGGTGCACCTGATCCTGGCCACCGGGGGTGCCGGCTTGGTGCAGGCGGCTTACAGCACGGGCAAGCCCGCCCTTGGAGTGGGGCCGGGCAATGTGCCATGTTACATAGAAAAATCGGCTCGGCTCAAAAGGGCAGTTACCGACCTGATTTTAAGCAAAACCTTTGATCATGGTTTAATCTGCGCTTCCGAACAATCGGTAGTTATAGACCGAGATATTTATGAAGAAACCACTGCGTTGATGCAGGAGTACGGCTGCTATTTTTTAAACACCGAAGAGGTGGCCCGGCTGGAAGCCTTGGCGGCTAAGGGTGAGGAAGGGGAGTGTTCTCTGAACCCCAGTATTGTCGGCCGTTCGGCCCGGGATATTGCACAAATGGCGGGCTTTGAGGTGCCTCCTGGGACCAAGGTTCTGGTTGCTCCCCTGGATGGTGTTGGCCCCCTGCACCCCCTGTCCATGGAAAAGCTGAGTCCTATCTTGGCCTGTTATCAGGTAAGTGATTATCAAGCAGGTATCAAACGCTGCGAGGAAATAGTGAACTTCGGCGGCTTGGGGCATTCGGCAGTGCTGCATTCGGAAAACCGGTCTGTAATCGACCTTTTTTCCAGCCGTATCCGCACCGGCCGGATCATGATCAACGCACCTGCCACCCACGGCGCCATCGGTGATATATACAATGTCAACGTACCCTCCCTGACCCTGGGTTGTGGCTCCATGGGGCACAACGCCACTACTTCCAATGTCAGTGTGGACAACCTGATCAACGTTAAGCGTGTCACTGGCCGGCGGGAGAAACTGCAGTGGTTCAAAGTGCCCGAGCGCATTTATTTTGCCCACGGGGCGGTCCAGTACCTGGAAAAGATGCAGGGACTGGGCAGGGTGGTTATAGTAACAGATCAGGGGATCGTCAGGCTCGGTTTTGTGGACAAGGTGGTGTACCACTTAAACAAACGGATGGAGCGGGTCAACATCGAGGTGTTTGCCGATGTGGAACCCGACCCCTCGCTGGAGACGGTGCAGAAGGGAGTTGCCCTGATGAAGCAGTTCCGTCCCGATACCATTATCGCCCTGGGAGGCGGTTCAGCCATTGACGCCGCCAAGGGCATGTGGCTGTTTTATGAGCACCCCGAAGTGGAGTTTGATTTCCTGCGCCTTAAATTCCTTGATATTCGCAAACGGACCTATAAGTATCCCAAGTTGGGCCGCCGAGCCCGGCTGGTAGCCATTCCCACCACCAGCGGCACCGGTTCGGAAGTAAGTGCCTTTGCGGTAATCACGCATCGGAGTGAGGATGTTAAATACCCCCTGGCCGACTACGAACTTACCCCGGACGTGGCCATTATCGACCCGGACTTTGCTGTCACCATGCCGCCAGAAGTAGCGGCGGATACCGGCTTGGACGTGCTGACCCACGCCGTGGAGGCCTACGTTTCGGTGATGGCTTCTGATTATACTGATGCGATGGCGTTAAAAGCCGCGGAGCTGGTATTCCGGTACCTGCCTGCCAGCTGCCTGGACGAAGATAACCGGGAAGCCCGCGGCAAGATGCATAATGCATCCTGTATTGCCGGCATCGCCTTTACAAACGCCTTTCTGGGCGTTTGCCACAGCCTGGCCCACAAGGTAGGGGGCGAATTCCACATCTCCCACGGCCGGGCCAACGCCATTTTGCTGCCCCACGTAATCAGATATAACTCTTCCCCGCCCACCAAGTTCGCTTCGTTTCCGCAATACGAATACTTTCATGCGCCGGAGAAATACCAGCAGTTGGCGGTCTTTTTAGGTTTGCCGGCGAGCACAGTCAAAGAGGGAGTTAACAGCCTAGTTAAAGCAGTGGAAGATTTACGGGCTCGGGTGGGTGTTCCAGGTAACATTGCGGCCTGCGGGGTGGATAAGTACTTGTTCAAAAGCAGGGTGCCGGAGCTGGCCGAAAACGCCTTTGCTGACCAATCCACCACCACCAACCCCCGGATGCCGTTAATTGAAGAGTTGGCCGAAATTCTTGACCGGGCCTATGCCAACGACCGGGCTTGATGAGAAAACATTGTAGATTGTCATTCTAAAACGAAGTGAAGAATCTAGAGCCTTAAAATCCTTCGCTGCGCTTAGGATGACAACCTAAAGTCTATTTTTCAGGGTAGTCATGGGATTCCCTTTTTTGCTGACCAACAACCTTACATTATAGCTATTCCAACTGGGGTCCTTTCCCGATTACCATTTGGCCGCGGTAATATCTTTTCTTAATTGTAGGAATCATCTCCAAAAACTTGTCAAGACCCTGGTGCTCGATGCAGCACAGGTTGAACACTTTTATATTGTGGGGCAGGATATTAGCCTTGTCTGCCGATGGGTTTAATTTGGCACAGGGAAATTCGGGGCACTCGAAGCAAAAGTCAACATCGTGTTCGGTCACACATGCGTAAGTTTCACATGTCCCGTCAATGGCCAGGCAGTTTCCCTTAAGTGGTCGGCAACCCGGGCAGGGTAACTTTTCTTTATTTAATGTTTTTGAATTCATCATGCGCTCCATTATAGCAGGGTCATCCTTGGCCTTGTAGGCCTCACATGCGCCACAATATATGCCGCATGGTGCGACCAAAGTAATTTCATCTTTTGCTTTCATATGATCAGCCTCCTGTTTTTTATTTTCCCAAACCTGCACCGTTCAAGGTATTTGCCTATTTAGCATATATATATTTTTACGGCAAAATATTAACACCTCCTGCTTTGAAGTTAATAAAATACATATAATCCAAACTTATATTTATTATCGAGGCATTTATAAAAAATAAAAAGCTGCCCACCTTATTGGTGAGCAGCTGAAAGGATGCAATGGCGCCTTGTGCTGTCATTAAAAAGTAGTGGTTAAATTTTTCTGGTCTGTTCCTCCCAGTATTTAACCCGAAGCCCTTTTTTAACAATCTTACCGGCAGCATTTTTCGGCAAATCAGTGGCAAATTCAATAGACTTGGGGGTTTTATAACCTGCTATACGCTCCTTACAAAATGCGATTATCTCTTCCGCGGTAATTTTTGCATCTTTCCTTGGTACGATGATAGCGTGAACTTTTTCTACCCAGTATGGATCGGGTATGCCTATCACTGCAGCCTCATGTATTGCGGGGTGCTGATAGAGCACATCCTCTATTTCCCGAGGAAATACATTTTCTCCGCCGGTAATGATGATGTCTTTTTTCCGGTCGGCAATATAGATATAACCGTTCTCATCATAGTAACCCATGTCCCCGGTATGCAGCCAACCGTCAATAATTGTATTCTTAGTGTCTTCGGGCTTTTTCCAGTAACCAACCATGATATGTTTGCTTTTGACTATGATCTCTCCTACGACACCCAGCTCACAATCATTGCCACTCTCATCTACTATTCTTACCTGTACGCCAATGTCAGGTTTGCCTGCTGACATTAGATGCTTCTGGTCTGCACCCGACTTATTGACCACCTCATGATCTTCATTGGTCATGTGTGTAATAGCCGGGCCGCTCTCACTCTGACCGTAACCTTCGCCAAAGATATTACCGAAAACCTTAAGACCTCTCTTTAGCACCTCCAGAGGCATGGGTGAGGCTTCGTACCAGATTAATTTCATTGAGCTCAGGTCGTACTGATCAAAGTCGGGCACATTCAGCATGGCTACAAGCTGGGTGGGAACAATATTCATGTGGGTGGCTTTTTCTTCCTGAATTGCCTTCAGTGTCTCGGCCGGATTAAAAAACTTATGAATAATGGTACAGGCTCCAACATACATAAACGTGCGAAACCACGTATTGCCTGCAATATGGAATTGGGGCGTTACCTGCAGGTGCCGGTCGCCCTGCCGGACATTAATATTCAAAGCAAAAGTTCTAGCATCATCAATAAAACAACTATGTGTATAGAGGGCTCCCCGGGGTACACCCGTTGTTCCACTGGTATAGATGATCCCGATCGGATCATCTTCCTCCGCGGTAATGTCCGGTTCATGATCCGGATTGTCATTTAGCAGATGCTGATAGGTGATCATGTTGTCGGCTGAACCTTCGAGGATAATATAATTATGGACTCCATGCAGACGCGGCCTGAGCGTATTGATGGTATCCACCAGTTCGGGACCGACAAAGATCGTATCCGTTTTTGAATAGTTAATTATATATTCCAGTTCATTTGCTGCTAACCTGGGATTGAAAGGAGAAGCGATGAAGCCTCCCTTCATGGCCGCCCCGTATATTTGGGCAGCCTGCACACAATTCCAGGAGAGCAGGCCGACAGTTTGCCCCTTTTTGATACCCATTTTTAACAGCGCATGGATGACCTTATTTACTATGGCATTGTATTGAGCATAGGTTATTCTTTCACTTTCGTAAATAAATGCTTCGCTTTCAGGGTAAAGAAGTGCATTGCGATAAATTATATCGGCGAAAGTGCCTACCTTGTAACGTGACAATTCCTTCAGTAATAGTCGCTTGGTCATTTATAGTACCCCCTTTGGGTATGCTATTACGAATGGAGCGGCCAAATCCCAATTAACCAGATAGGTTATTAACACCCTTTAACTAATTAGTTTTAGACCATCTAAAAAAAGTTTTAGCACTTGGAAAAACCGCAATTCATGCACACTAGGCAGCCCTCGGCTCTTTTTAGTTCTTGGCCGCATACTTCGCACTTGGGCGCGTTTGCCTGTTCGCTGTTATACCCGTTGGAGTTGCCGTTGCACTTCAGATCTAGTTCCGCTTTAATTTCTAAAAGTTTCCTGGCGATAGCCGAGGCGCATGACTTGCCGGGTGACAATTGCTTACCTTTACCCTTGGCTAGCATGTAAGAGGGGCAGGAGTGTGTGCCCGTCAACTGTTCGATAATTTCGTCCACCCCGATACCGCCGCGGATGGCCAGGCTGATTAAACGGGAAGTGGCTTCGGTATATACCAGGCAGCCACCGTCAGAGCCGGTGGTAATAAAAGTTTCCATGATTCTGCCGCTGTCCTCCTGGTAATTCACGGTCAGGTATATCTTACCGCACCCCGTATCCAGACGGTGGGTTACCCCGTGGGCGGACAAAGGCCGGGGCAGGATTTCACCGCGCCGTAGTTCGCCGGCGGGGCGCTGTTCTTTTTGCTGGCCCACGGTGATGGTGCCTTTTTTGCACCCGTCACGGAACACGGTAATGCCCTTAAGGTTTAAATCGTGTGCTATGCGGTAGCACTGGTTAATTGTATCCGGCGTTGCGGTGGAGGGCAGGTTAATGGTTTTACTGACTGCGTTATCAACGTATTTTTGTACCTCAGCCTGCATCAGTATATGGTCTTCGTGGCTGATATCCTGGGCGCCTTTGAATATGGCGGCGATTTGTTCCGGAACCCCCGGGATGTTCTGGCAGGAACCGTAATTGGCTACTACCGACAGTACTTCCTGCGGTACCGAATACTTGCGGCAGGCTTCCAGGAACAACGGCGAAAAAACTTCGAAATCTCCGGCTACGTTGGTCTTCTTGACGTAAGCCACCGCAAAAATGGGTTCAATGCCGTAACCTTCGCAGCCCGCCATGGCGGTTACGCTTCCGGTGGGAGCGATGGTAATGCAGGCGGCGTTGCGGCGCTGTTGATCGGGATAATGAACGCTATTTGCCCACTCTGGGAAGCACCCTTTTTCATCAGCCAGTTCCCGGGATGCTTCATGGGCCGCTTGCTGCATGAGCAGGGTAATTTCGCCGGCAAATGCTCTGCCTTCCGGTGAGTCGTAGGTCAGGCCGGCCATGATCAAGGCGTCGTGCAGCCCGGTAAAGCCAAGGCCTATTTTACGGGTGGCCTTGGTTGATTCTTCGATTAGCGGCAGCGGGTACTGGGCGATGTCGATGAGGTTGTCCAAAAAACGCACGGCTGTATATACGATATCACGAAGTTGTTCCCGGTTCAGTGCTCCTTCGGCCGTCATCATGCGGGCCAGGTTAATGCTGCCTAATAGGCAGGATTCACCCGGGCTGAGCGGCTGCTCACCGCATGGATTGGTGCAATTTAACAAATTTACTGGAATTGGGTTATTTTCCTGCAGGCGGTCAATGAAAATAATGCCTGGGTCGCCGCAGGTGTGGGCGGCCCTGGTAATTCGATCCCACAGTTCACCGGCCCCAACGGTATCATAAACCTGGCCGTTGAACACCAATTCCCACTCGGCGTCGCTGTCCAGCGCTTTCATAAATCTTTCGGTTACCCCGACGGATAAATTAAAGTTGGTCAGTCCGCCCTCCAGCTTGGCATTAATGAAATCAATAATTTCCGGGTGGTCTATGTTCAGAATGCCCATTGATGCGCCCCGGCGGACCCCGCCTTGCATTACCATGTTGGAAGATGCGTCATAGAGCTTAATCAATTCTACCACGCCGGAGGCTTTGCCTTTGGTGGAGTGCACCAGCGAACCCTTGGGTCTGATGCTGCTGAAATTATAGCCCACACCGCCCCCGGATTTAAAGACCATGGCGGTATCTTTAAGCGTTTGATACATTGATTCCAGGCTGTCCTCCACTGCCAGCACAAAGCAGGCTCCCGGCTGCCAGGCCCGGTCGTCTTTGCCGATATTGGCCCAAATCGGGGTCGAGGGTACAAACAACAATTTGCCTATGGCGGCAGCAAATTTTTCTTTCCAGTGCCGTTGGTTTTCCTTTTCGGGGCCGGCAGCGGCGTTCGCCAGCCGGTAAACTGCCTGCTCGAAGGTTTCAATAACGTCGCCTTCTTCGTTCCGGCGCGCGTAACGCGCGTCAAATACCTTTTGCCCGTTTTCGGAGAGTTTCATGTTTTTAAGCTCCCTTGTTCCCAATATCTTCATTTAGCTGAAGAAATCAGATTAAAATAGACTGACAAGAATGTCAGCCCGTCCGTCAATCTATTGTTGTCCAGGGCAACGGGACCGTTTTTTAGTGGTTTAATGGATTATTATTAAGCCCTATATTTTTACAACAAATATTCAACAAAGAAAAATATTCAACAAAGAAATTAAAAAATCCTTCAATTAATGTCTCAATTTTCTTAGCTTCAAAAATACCGGCTTCCCAAAGGCGGGAGTTGCCAGTCTTAATTAAGGCTAAAAACATTTGTGTTTAAACCTCATTTATTCTTTAATGGGCACGTAATACTGGCCGTGCCCGTAATGGGGGGGGGCCATGGTTTGCCCGTTGGTGTTCTTTAAACGGGCAGATTTTACTTTGTACTTGTTGAGGCCGTTTATTCTACCGGGTGGTTTGATTTTTATGTCTGGCATGTGTAGTACACACCTTTCTTATTTTATATGCTCTTATGGTTTCCCGGCAGCCTGATTATTTTTCAGGGTGCTCTTGGATTTATGTATTCTTTTGGTATCCGGATTTAATAATTATGCACAACAGGGGAAAACTGTCATCCTGAGCGTTAGCGAAGGATCTAGATTCTTCACTTCGTTCAGAATTGCAACGCGTACCCGCACCACGATAAACGAATACAATCTACCTTCGTCAAGATTAAGCTTGTCATCCTGAGCGTAGCGAAGGATCTGGGCTTTAAGATTCTTCGCTGCGCTCAGAATGACAAATTTGTTGTATTCATAGCAATGACAAACGCTGTATCACTTACTGAGTTAACGGTATAAAAATAAATCATGACTATACCGTTAGTAGTCATGAAATAAATTTAATAAAAAAGAGTTGGCCGTTTGCGTTTGGCCAGCCCTTTTTAGTTTGGTGTCAGTTTAATAATTTTCACAAAGCAGCTCATAGTAGGCTTGGGGATGGGCGCAGGCTGGGCATTCTTCAGGGGCTTCTTTGCCCTTGTGCACATAACCGCAGTTGCGGCACTTCCATTTAACTTCTTCATCCCGCTTAAACACTTTACCTTCTTCAATATTTTTGAGTAGGGCCAGGAAACGTTTTTCGTGTTCTTCTTCCACTTCACCAATCTCCCGGAACACATCAGCTATTTCTTCAAATCCTTCTTCCCGGGCCACTTTTTCAAACTCCAAATACATACTGGTATACTCGTAGTTTTCGCCTGCTGCAGCTTCTTTCAGGTGTGTTTTGGTATCGGTAATACCATTTAAAAACTTAAAAATTCTTTTGGCATGTTCTTTTTCATTATCGGCGGTTTCAGTAAAGATGCCGGCGATTTGTTCATAGCCTTCCTTTTTAGCTGCACTGGCCCAGTAGTTGTATTTATTGCGGGCTTGGCTTTCACCGTCAAAAGCAGCTTTTAAATTAGCTTCGGTTTTGGTTCCTTTTAAACTCATTATTAACCTCCTTATTTTTAAAACATGGTTTATTTTTCTAGTAATATTCTTACCTAGATTCTTGAAATCCTTTTAAAAAGAGAGGATTTAAGAAATTGTTAATACTTAACGGGTGTGGGGGGGGGAAGTTGTAGCGAAGGATTTAGATTCTTCACTTGGTTAAAATGATATAATAGCCGTGAGCAATATCACATCGGCATTGTGATTACCGTAATAGAATCTTGGCCCAGGTACATAATAAAATTATTCCATAAATGGTTCACAAAAATACAATTAAAGGGGGTAGTGATGGTGATTGAAATTAAAGATAAAATATTCTGGGTTGGGGTTAAAGACTGGGAACTAAGACACTTTCACGGCGAGGAGTATTCTACCCACCGGGGTTCTACATACAATTCCTATTTAATCAAAGACCAAAAGATAGCCTTGGTGGACACTGTTTGGACGCCTTTTCACGAGGATTTCGTCAAACAAATAGATCAGGATTTTGGTCTGCAAAATATTGATTTGATTGTGATTAATCATACCGAACAGGACCATGCCGGCAGCCTTTTGTACCTGATGGAAAAAATACCTGATACCCCGATTTACTGCACTAAAAACGGCGCGGCCATGATTAAGGGGCATTTCCATAAGGACTGGAATTTTAATATTGTCAAAACAGGGGACAGCGTGGACCTGGGGGATTACAAGCTGGTTTTCGTGGAAACACCGATGCTGCACTGGCCGGATAACATGGCTACCTACGTGGCGGGTGCCAATGTGCTGCTCTCCAACGACGCCTTCGGTCAGCACTATGCATCCCCTTATCTGTTCAACGAGCAGGTGGACCAGGGTGAGTTGTTCCAGGAAGCCCTGAAATATTACGCCAACATCCTGACTCCGTTCAGCAAGCTGGTCCGGGCCAAGTTAAAGGAAATTAAGGGTTTAAACGTCCCCATTGATATGATTGCCCCCAGTCACGGAATTATCTGGCGTGACAATCCCATGCAGATTGTTGAAAAATATGACCAGTGGGCTGACAACTACCATGAAGGAACGGTTGCCGTGCTGTATGATACCATGTGGGGTGCCACCAGGAAGATGGCCCTGGCCATTGCCCGAGGACTGGAAAACAAGGGGATAGGGGCCAAGGTTTTGAACATCGGCACTAGCGATAAAAACGACGTGATCACCGAAATTTTTAAAGCGCAAGGGTTAATCATGGGCAGTTCCACCATTAACGGCGGGATTCTCAGTTCCACCGCTGCAATGCTAGAAGTGATTAAGGGGCTGAAATTTAAAGAAAAGGCGGCTGCCGCTTTCGGTTCCTACGGGTGGAGCGGGGAATCGCCGGTGATAGTTGAAAAAAGGCTCGCCGAGGCAGGTTTTAATGTTCTAGTACCATCCATTAAGATGAAATATGATCCGACAGATGAAAACTTAAAAGAATGCGAGGCATTTGGAGAATCTTTCGCTGCCAAGATGCGTGCCTGACATATTGTGCTATGATGGATATAAGATAGTTTTAAAATATAAAAGAGCTCGGCGCGCAGTTAAAACAGCGTGCCGGGCGACATTTTATCCGACAAAGGAGGAAAAGCAGATGATGAGAAAATATTTACTTGCGACAGATGGCTCTGATTGTTCAAAGCGGGCGGCATATTTCCTATTGGACCTTGTCCGGGATACCAGTGAATTTGAAATCACTATTATACAGGTGGTCAATATTAAGAAAGAAATCTATAATTACTCAATGATGACGAATATCCCGGAAATTGAAAAATTTGTAAAAGAGCAGGCCGAGCAGATTATTGATGAAACCGCCGTGATTTTTGAAAATGAGGGCATCCAGGTTAATAAATTGGTGCTGGAAGGCGACCCCGGTCATGAGATTGCCGAATACGCCAAACAGACTAACGTTAACCAAATCATTATGGGTTCCAGGGGCTTGGGTAACATTAAGGGGTTGGTACTGGGAAGCGTCAGCCAAAAATTAATTCACCTGGCCACTAATCCGGTTACACTGGTTAAATAATTGAACGGGGATTTAATATGCCAACTAAAGAATTAAATGAGCAAACCGAACAGGAGCCCACACCTAAAACAGGTGAAACGTTTAAAACGTATTTTTGTAAAATGAAAGGGGGCAGGTGTCAAAACCTGCCCGCCATGTCCCTTTCGGGGTTGCTGGTAACCGCCCTGGGCAGTTTTGCCGGCGTTGGGCTGGTGACTTTGCTTTCATTTTATTATCGGCTACCGCTTTTATTGCCCTCATTCGGCGCGTCGGCTGTTTTGCTGTATGCCGCCTGTAGCGTGCCCATGGCTCAACCAAGGAATGTCATCGGCGGCCACGTTATTTCGGCTCTGGCGGGAGTAATTGTGTATCAGTTAATGGGTGATGCCTGGTGGGCTATTACCCTGGGTGTCACACTGGCCATACTGGCCATGACCGTGACTTATACCCTGCACCCGCCCGGTGGAGCCACCGCCTTCATGGCGGTATACAACGGGCAGGATTTCAGTTTTATCCTGTCACCCGTTGGTCTGGGCGCATTGTGTCTGGTGCTTATTGCTGTGCTGGTTAATAACCTGTCCCGGGAGCGTAAATACCCTTACTACTGGTTCTAATAAGTCGTTTGGTGTCAAATGAGGCGTATCTAACCCTGTTTATCCGATAGCAATACGCCACCTACGCCAACGTTGTCTCGGTTCCGTTCTTCAAGCAGCACGATAAAGGACTTTTCGGGTATTTTGGTGACTTCACTGGCAACGCGGGTAAAACCTTTAACCAGTTCGGCTTTCTGCTCCTTGGTTAACGTTGGGCCATCCATGTAAATTACGGGCATTTAAATTCACCTCCGGCTCGTTTGTTTAATTTTTAATCCTGGTGCTATTTTATCCCATAAATAAGAGGATTGCTATTATGATACCATATTGACAAAACTATTAAAAATGGTTAGCATGAAAAGTGAAAAGATCGGCAGGAAGCTGGTTGAACTCTAAGTCTTAAAAGCCAGATTAAACAATAATTCGGAAACAGGCCATGAAGGTCGGCTCTAGAAGGGTCTTCTTTATGGCCTTTATTATTAGTCTTTTTAAATACTTATAAGAAACGAGGTGTTTTTATGTGCATGGAAAAGTCACCCTGGGAAAGGGCCGTTGAATTTCACGGTCACAGCTGCCCCGGATTGGCCACTGGTTACCGGGTGGCCGAGATAGCCATGAAGCGCTTGCGGGAAATAAGATCCGCCGACGAGGAACTGGTGGCGGTGGTGGAAAACGACGCCTGTGGTGTGGATGCTGTGATGCTGTTGACAGGCTGCACCCTGGGTAAGGGCAACTTGATTTATCGCGACCGGGGCAAACAGGTTTATACGTTCGGCAGTCGCAACGGCAACCGGGCGCTGCGTATAGCGGTGAAAAATACGGGCCAGTCCGACCCTGAAGGCTCGGAATTACGTAAAAAAGTGTTTGGAGGCTCCGCTAGCCCGGCTGAACAGGCCAAGTTCCAGTTATTGCAGGGCAGGCGAATTGAAGACATACTGCACATGCCCGAAGAAGACTTCTGCCAGGTCAAGGAAATAGATTTTAGTTTTCCCTCCAAGGCCCGCATATTCCCCTCGGTGGAATGTTCCCAGTGCGGGGAAGTGGTTATGGAGCCCCGGGCCAGGCTGCGCGACGGTAAGGCTGTTTGCCTGGACTGCTTTAATGATTACAGTCGGGGCTGGTAACGGCAAATTTTTAAAACTGAAAGGCATGATGTCTAGATGACACCTCAGTCAGACTCGGGGCTTGACGCGGAATTAAAATTTATATTACAGCCCATTGGTGTTGTTCGCACACCTTATAAAAATTCGGGTGATGCCCCCCGGCAGGGCCGGTCTTCTGATGCTGTGTGCGTTTTGGAATTGTTGCCCGAATTTGTGCCGGGGTTAAAAGATGTGGACAAGGCCTCCCACCTGGTGGTGCTGTACTGGTGCCACCGGTCGGAGAGGAACAAGCTGCAGACCAGAACGCCCTATGGAGAAACAACCAGGGGTGTGTTTGCCACCCGGTCGCCGTCCCGTCCCAACCCTATTGCCCTGTGCGTCGCTGAACTGCTGGAAGTGAACGGTGGCCAGCTCAAGGTACACGGTCTGGACGCCCTGGACGGTAGTCCCCTGCTGGATATTAAACCCTATTTTCCGGGCATTGACGCAGTCCAGGAGGCTTGGGTGGATATGCCGGGGCCGGGGAAGTAAATAAAAAATGAGCCATTGAAAACCATGGTAAACCAGCCAGGCAGGCGGGTGCTTCCATGGTTTTTATTTTTCCAATTGGGCTATGTGGTAATTTAAAAAGAGGCTTACAAATTTGTTAACAAAATGTTTATCTTTGCAAATCCAAAATCCAGTTTACCCAGCCTATTATGGTGGATGCACGCCTTTGGAAGGTATCTTCTGCTTTAACTTTATAGAGGTTAGAACGTTTCATAATATCAACTATTTCGCTCCTTGAAGGTACCTCTCCACGTTGCAAATAAAGTCTTAACGATTTGTTAAAAACATTGTGTCTTAAAATGAACTCAACAAAATTTAATTGCCTTAACTTATATTTAGAGCGAACGATTCTCAGGCCTTCTTTTGTTAAAGAGAACACAATTTCATTGTCTTCTCTTTGTTTATCAATTAGGCCTAAATATCGACCCGCATCCGTATAATAATTAGTTTGTCTTGGGTCAAAAGCATAATTAAATGTAATATCGTCTTTTGTCATTTCATTTTGAGCGAGTAGTTCGCAAAGGTTTATAACTCGTTTAAAGCTATTGGCTTGTGGAAAGGCCACTTCCGGCTCTTTAATAATGTTCACTTTGTTTAAAACATTAATAATATCATCTAAGTTAATTTCAACCGCTTCTATACTGTAGTTCTTCTGTTTGACTAAAATCAAGGAGTTATAATTGTGTAAATCCTGAAATTGGTACTCATAAAGGTTAAAAATACCGTTTGAGTAAACTAAAAATAAAGGTGTAATTTTCTTAGAAACCCTGTTGTACCAAAGTCTGTAAGGATAATAAAGCTGCCGAATGATAAAATCGTCTGATATGAAGTTTTTAGCTTCAATTAGAGTCAGTTGTCTAATGCCTTCATATCCGCCATCTATCTCTATTTGTGAATTTGCTACACTTACCGCAACATTGGAATGTGTTGATGTATTTAATATTTGAAATGAAAAGGTATCGGAACTCATTCTGCCGCTCACCGTAGGCATCAATTCCTCATCCTCTAAAAAATCTGCTAAAATATTGGAAACATAAGCACAGTTAAGAGCCATAGCTTCACTGGTTATGTTTTCATAATCTATACTATCAATATAATCTGGAAAGGATGCCATTATGATTTCAGCGTTTAACTGCTCAAAATCCTTGTAGGCATCAAACTTCGAAATTATGTAACTACCTCTTGTGATAGGTAGGATTGCAAGGTTGTTATCTGAAAATAATTTAGGAAGGTTAACTCGATGGTCAAATTTGGTCATCAACCTTGCTTCTCTAAATTTGTTTATCTGAGTTGAAGTAATCTCAAAGTAACTATGATGTTCTATGTTATCTAATATCTTATATCTATCAAATAAGTGGTTCCAGGCTTTATCGTTTTTTGTAATTTCACTACTTTTACTCAAAATTCATCACCAAAACTTCGTCAATTTCGCCTCGTTTATCGGCTCTAGAGTTAATGGCCCTTTTGGCTTGTACTATTTCAATTTTGTAATCACTATAAAGGTCTTTTATAAAATCTGTCGCTGAGTTTGATAGAAGAAATTTAATTCCCTTTTCATCTAACTTGTCACATGTTTTTTTAAGTCTTATTTGTTCGTTTCTGTCAAACCCGCCTTTGTCGTAACCGGTAAAACTTGCGGTATCTGAAACCGGGTCATATGGGGGATCAAGGTAAATAAAGGCTCCTTTTCTTGCTTTTTTTAAAACAAGCTCAAAATCCTGGCAAGTAAATGTAATCTGGGCCTTGTTGAAATACTTGCTTACGGCTCTTAAAGTGATTTCGTTTACAATATTCGGATTTTTATAATTTCCATAGGGCGTATTGAACTCCCCGGCTTTGTTAACTCTAAATAAACCATTGTAACATGTCTTGTTTAAAAAAATGATTCTTGAAGCTTTTTCGACAGGTGTTAATCTGTTGTAGCGCTCTTTGTCCCGGTCCAACTCTCGTTTTTTGTAAAAGGCATCTTCCTCGTTCTTATATTGCTTAAGGTCCTCTATTAATTCCTCAACACTATCTTTTATAACCTCATAAATATTTATTAACTCGCTATTGATATCATTTACAACGGCCTTTTGGGGCTGCAATTCAAATAAAACAGCTCCGCCACCAAGGAAAGGCTCGTAATATGTGGAGAATGTTTGGGGGACGTATTTTTTTATTTGGTACAATATTTGCCGCTTTCCGCCGACCCATTTTACTACGGGTGCAACGAGCCTGTTTTTAGCCATTATCAATCCCTCAATTTGCGAAAGGTATTTATTCCTTTTTTTTGTAAAAATAATCCAAAGATTTATTTCTAAGCTTTCATTCAAACTTGTTCAAGATAATTCGTTTAAAATCCTGCCCAATTAGCAAAATAACCATTTATATCCTGTTGATCAGCAGAGGAATAAAACCTATAATAAATACCAAACATATGTTTGGTGATGTGATGAGCATGAAACGAGTTATTTTACTGGCCGACATGAACAGTTTTTTTGCCAGCTGCCACCAGGCAGTGCAACCGGAACTACAGGGCAAACAGGTAATTGTGGCCGGTGACCCGCAAAAGAGAACCGGCATTGTGCTGGCGGCCTCCTACCCGGCCAAGGACTTGGGAGTCAAGACCGGTATGGCGTTGTGGGAGGCCAGGGCGCTGTGTCCGCAGGGGTATTTTTTTAAGCCGGATTACCTGCTGTACGTGGATACTTCCACCCGCATTCTAAAAATTATGCGCGACTTTACCGACCTGGTGGAACCGTTTTCTATCGACGAATCATTTGCCGACCTTACCGGGGTAATCCACCTGTGGGGGCCGCCGGAAGAAATTGCCCTGCTTTTGAAGGCGCGCATTCGTTCCGAGGTCGGGGTGCTCTGCAGCGTGGGCATCGGTCCCAACAAGCTGGCCGCCAAGATGGCGGCCGGGGTGCAGAAGCCCGACGGGCTCACCGTGTTGGAAACCGTGGATGACTTCAAACGGTTGTTCTGGCCCCGGCCGGTGCGGAAATTGTTCGGTATCGGTTCACGCTACGAGAAGCACCTGCGTTACTACAACGTGCATACCATCGGTGAACTGGCGGCTTTTTCCCTGGATGTTTTAAAAAAGAGGTGGGGTAAAAACGGGGAAATGCTGTGGATGTGCGCCAACGGCATGGACAGCAGTCCGGTGGTGCCCACCAGTCTGGATATTGCCAAAAGTATCGGACAGCAGCGGACCCTGCCCCGGGACATTTGGGGTTTTGACAAGATTAGGGTGGTAATTCTGGAGCTGTGCGAGATGGTGGGTCGCCGGGTGCGCCAGGGGGGGTATGTGGGCCGCACCGTTTCACTGACCCTGCGGGACAGCCAGATGCGTTTTTTCTCCAGTTCCCAAAGTATGAGCGACAACACCGACCTGCCGGACGAAATTTACCGCATTGCCTGCCAAATACTTTACAAGCACTGGGATGAGACCTGGGCGGTGCGTCTGGTGGGGTTGACTTTAAGTAACCTGGTGCAGCGGGAGCACTTTCAATACGATATTTTCGGGGAACGGATGCGCCTCTCTAACCTGGCCCGGGCTTGCGACGCCATTAAGGACCGCTTCGGTGAGCGGGCCATTATGCGGGGGGTGTCCCTGACGGAAGGGAGTATAAACCGTGGATAAGCGAAACGTGCTGTGGGAGAAACACCGGATGATGCTGCCTCAAATGCGGGAGAAGGCGGTCCATCGCTGTGGGCACTGCCGGTTTTTCGTATCTATCCGGGGGCTTAAGGAGACCCGGTATGGCTGCGTGGTGGACGTAAAGGCCTACGGCAACCTGGAAAAACGGATCCCGCCGGTGGTGCCGGTGCTGGAGATTATCAAACGGGTGGGCCTGGAGGGGCTGGAACGGTGCCTGGAAAAGGGTGAACCTGAACAGCAAAGCTGCGGCAAATTCAGGCTAAAAGGCTAAAGGGGAACATAAATACTAACGGGCCCGTCATTAAAAATAAACATGCGCCTTTTACTCAGTAACCCCTTTGTTTTTCATAAACAATTGTGCACAGAGGTACTGTCATCTAAGAGCGTTAGCGAAGGATCTAGATTCTTCACTTCGTTCAGATGACATGATGCTGTACCACTTACTGAGTTAACGATATAATCATTAAAAATAAAACTACAAAGGGGCTAATTTAAAAGTGCTGCACGTAGTGAGAAAATGCAAAACCTTGGCGGTGGTGACCATGGTTTTGGCTCTGGCGATAACGTTAACGGCTGCCGGGTGTTCGAAGTCCGAGGAGTCGCCGTCTCCGGATAAAAATGCCGTGGTCAGTAACGTATTTAAAGTGGAAAAAATTAAAGTCGGCCAGAAGATTGCGGGGCTGGAAGTCGCTTCAGCATCTGTTGACAGCTTGGAATGGAGCGATGAACCAGGGTTGGCTGCGCAGTTTAAAGGCGAGGTCATCCTGAGTGGGACTTACACCCACTATGAGAACAGTCCGCTTTTGGACCATGAAATTGTTTTTGCAGTGGATGAGGCGAGTGCCCATAAACTTCCCCGGCTTAACATAGATAAACGGGATAATCTTTTTGTGTTTACCAACCACGACCGGGCTGAAGATGAGCTGGGGCCCGGGGGAAGTTCCGGCAGGGCAACAATTGTGATAGATAATTTTAATATTTATTACGTACCAAATTCAGACTCGCTCAATTATGCCGAACTGGTGCAGGTAATGGAGAAAGAGTAAAACGGGCAGGCGCCGGCTTAAGCACAAAACCCGGCCCTGCCCTAATTTATTACAAGTTGCGGACGAACTCCCGCACTTCCTCCAGCATGCGCTTACGGTCGGCGTCCGAAACCAGGGGTACGGCGTAACAGTTCATGTACTTGGCGTCATCGAAGCCGCAAAAGCCGAAAACACCATGCACTACAGAAGCTTTGATGGATTCCATCATGCCGCTTTGTTTGGCGGTGTTCTCATCGGCGCCCGTGGTGGTGATCACTGCCGCCCGCTTGCCTTTCAAGAGGCCCACCGGTCCGGTTTCGGTATACTGGTAGGCAAATCCCTGGCTCATTACCCGATCGATGTAACCTTTGAGCATGGCCGGTACCGTGAACCACCAGATGGGGCACACCACTACCAGCAAATCAGCCCAGGCCACGTCGGCTTGCTCTTTGGCGATATCCTGGGGCATTTGGCCCCCCAGCATCTGCTGGAAGTCGTCGGCGCTCAATACCGGGTTCCAGTTCATGGCGTACAGGTCCTTCACCCGGACCTCGGCTTCTTTTTTGCCCAGTTCTTCTTTAATCGTCTCCAGTACGGCGGCGTTAAAACTTTTGGGATTGGGATGGGCAAATAATACAAGTGTTTTCACTTCGTTACCTCCCTGCAGGGTTGTTTATACTTTAACTTATTATACCGGAAAAGGCATATTTAACATACCTGCCAAACGACAAAAAACGGTGTTAATGATAAAATGACAGAAAAAAGGGATGTGATTGACCATGTGCGGTTGTTTTATTATGACGGTAGATTTCGAAACTATACAGAATTAACCTGATCCGTGTTACAATAGAAAAAATGGTAGGTGTAACCGGGAGGTATTCCTTTGGACAAGACTACCACATTACAGGAAATAAAAGACCTTGTGGCTGCATTTGTAGATGAGCGGAACTGGAGTCAGTTTCACAACCCTAAAAACCTATCCATGTCCATTGCCATAGAGGCTGCCGAGTTAATGGAGCTCTTTCAATGGTCGGGCTCCGGGGAGCCTTTAGACGAACAACAAACGAACAAATTGAATGAAGAACTGGCCGATGTAGTGATTTACTGCATTTCCCTGGCCAATGCCGCGGGGCTGGACCTGACCACCGCGGTGCGCAATAAAGTGGCCAGGAATGCCGGCAAGTATCCGGTAGAGAAGTACCTGGGCAGGTATAAGTGAGTGTTATTATAATTTATCTCCTAAAAACCCTCATCCACCAGAGCATTGGTCGGTTACAGGGCAAGGCTGGCCGAGTAATGTCAAGGTTGTTTCAACGTGCCTTTTATGTTCTCTCGCCTCAACCGTGGCCAAACCTGCGCGCCGAGGTAAGTTAATTCGTTGGGACTGTTAAGTTGACAAAATTTATAAGAGAGTGGTCATTTTGTACGATTCTGCGGTATAACATATTATAGGGTTTATCAGCGGATGATAAAGGCTTCACCCTGTGTGAGCAAATCTCCTAAAACTGTATATAATTCCGATACCAGTAAAAAAATCATACATACCGTTTGTTGACCGTAGCATTTTATAAGTTGTTGTGAACATTATCGTAATTGTGACATTCTTAGATGAGATTTTTAATTAAAACTGGTTTATAATTTCTGTAGTAGCTCATAAGTCTTGGTTGAAATTAGAGCTAATGTTGTTAGTGGAAGGGTTGAAAGATTTGTTTAAGAAGATATGCCCTTATTGTCGTGAAGATTCATACAGTGCTTCCGGGGTGGGGAATTGGGTTTGCCCTCATTGCAGTCGAAATATAACTGAGGTGCAGCCTGAATTAGCTGGTTCTAACAAACAGTACCCAGTTAATACAAACAAGGAAGTCATGGAACATGAGGAATTAAAAAATAATAAGGTATAACCAAAACTGTTTGCTATCATGTAATAATTAAACCCGGGAATTTGCTCCGGGTTAAATTATTTAGACTTTTCATGGATGCTGTTTCACAGTTGATTAATCTTCCAAAAGTTGTTGTTGATTTTTAAGTAAACCAGGAATTATAATTTCTTATACCCTAATAAAATTAAAAAACTTAAATACGATGTCGTATTTAAGGCGAAGATGCCCCCGTGACAGAGGTTAAGTGATTTTCTGCAGGGGGTTTTGTTTTTATCATAAGCAGGGGAGTGATATTAAAAATGCTGGTAGAGAAGAAAATATTTAGTGCACGTGGGCCTGCCATTGTTGACACTACTTTGCGAGACAGTGAACAGGCCCCGGGTGTGGCGTTTACCTTGCGGGAGAAAGTCACCATTGCCAGGCTTTTAGATCTGCTGGGTGTGCAAGTCATTGAGGCCGGTGTTCCAGCCATGGGAAAAATAGAACAAGATGCTGTGCGGGCTATCTGCGAACGGGGTTTAAAATCCCGGGTTGCATCCTGGAACCGCGTTCTGCTTGCGGATATCAGGGCCTCATTGGCCTGCGGTGTTGGGGAAGTGCATATATCCGCCCCGGTATCGGACCTGCATATCAGGGAGAAACTGGGCAAGACCAGACACTGGGTAATGGATTGCTTGCTCAGGGCGGTCCGCTATGCCCGGGAACACGGATGCCGTGTATCAGTGGGTGCTGAGGATGCCTCCCGGGCGGATTTTAATTTTTTGCTGGAATATGCCCTGATGGCACAGGATGCGGGTGCCGAAAGGCTGCGTTACGCCGACACGGTGGGGGTTCTGGAACCTTTTACCACGCGGCGGATGGTAAGCATGCTGTGTTATTGTTAGCGGTTACCCCATCCTGGATGGATGATGCGGGTAACTTAAAAAGTAGTACTTGTCGGTATTTTTAATAAATAAGTTATAAATTATGGTTTAAAGTAAATTAAATAAATTATTTAAAAATGAAAAAATAATTGCAATAGCCAATTTATTAGTAATTAGATGTTGCGCTATAAAATTGAATCTGTTGTAATGCAATTAATTCAATTAGCTGGTACGTTGTTGTACTAACAGAAGATGGCATTGACGTCGGTGAAGCAGCCGGCGTTTAGTTTTTGCTTAGTATTTAATTTAATATACGATGCGTTGCAGTATCGATACCAGTTTTAGGCGAGGACGCCGGTATTTAAACACCGGTGTCCTTCCCTTTACAGGGGATCTCCCGATCCATCAGCAGTGGCACCAAAGGATTATAGGAAAGGGGACACACCTCAGCTAAAAAGCCGGGCTTCGGGGGTCGAGGAATGTTCCCAATTAGTAAAGGGGGCGTAATTTTGGCTATCAGTGAAAAAATGCTCGACGAAATTCTAAACAAGTATCCCGCCAAGGTGAAGCGCAACCGCAAAAAACATATCCTAGTCAAGAACCCGTAACCTTTTTTTCTTCCGGGTGCGGTTCATGGCTTGTCTAAGGGGGAGCACATGGAAGGTCAGCAATCTGTCACCCCGCTGATGATAGTTGTAATTGCGGCATTTATTACTCCAATTATCCTGCATAGGTTAAGACTAAAAGCCATTCCGGTTGTAGTTGCCGAAATCATTGTTGGATTAGCTCTGGGTGAAATTGGTTTAAAGGTTATAGTCCAGGATAACTGGTTAGACTTACTATCATATAATTGGGTAACTAATTAACTATATTGTTAATTTAAGTTAAGAGCCTGACCCCTTTGGGCGCGCTGATACACTGAGAGCACCAGCCCCAGTTCCTTGGAACGGGCCAGGTTCTCCAGCATTTCCCCCCGACTAACTTCCCTGGCTAGGCCGCGCCTGATGGTATATTCGGCTGCATAGCCGAAACTGGAACATGTATCCAGGGGCACGTTACATTTCTTCAGGTCCAGGTGTAGCATTTTTAAAGGTTTAAGTAAATATTTAAGTAAATATTTATGGTATTTCGACTAATTCGGCTAATTACCTGCTTATTCTGATAACGTAAAACGGAACATTACTTTTATCTGCAGTTGCTGCTCATGCTGCTGTCACATACTTGAGGCGGTTAACAAGTTCGGGTATCACAATTTCCTGGTTACGTCCACTTATGCAGCCACCGTGGACCCCGAAAAGTGCACGGGTTGCGGCAAGTGCTCCAGGGCTTGCCCGGTAAACACTATTATCATGGAATCAATTAAGGGGGATGGTAAAGGCAAACAAGTGGCCAGAATCGCAGTTCCTTCTGCCTGGGCTGCGGCGTCTGCGCCCTGCAGTGCGAGCACGGTGCCATGCAGTTAAAAAAGAGGAAGCAAAAAGTGATCCACCCGGACACTACCTTCGAGCGCAACATACTACAGTGTCTGGAAAGGGGCAACCTGCAAAATTACATCTTTGATAACCCCCAGGCCGTAACGCAAAAAGTAATGCGGGGCATCATCGGGGGGTTCCTCAGGCTATCTCCAGTAAAGAGAGCGTTAATGAGCGACTCGCTACGGTCTACGTTCCTATCCATGATGGCCAGCGGAGCCAAAATGACGGGCAACGGTTGGCTAACCGGGATATAAAAAAGGTGGTGCCAGCAAGTTTAATATTGATTAACCAAGAAGATTGGGGACATTCCTTTCGGGAAGGGGTGTTCCTTTTTTCATCGGTATGTTTTGATGCTGGATGAATTGGAACATGCCACGCGGTTTGGGGTTCTTTACAACACGATATAGTTTAATCAAAATTGACCCCCGGAAAGACATGAAATTACCTTCCGGGGGTCAATTTTTACGTATTATTGGACTGTCCCGTTTAAACCCGGGCCCGCCGGGTTAATCCCAAAATTGTTTTCATTCCAGCTTGGTGGTTTGTTTGATATACTCATTTTGCAATTGTTTTTGACGGCGTTTAAAGGTTCGTCTTTCCCTCGGGTCAAAGGTTTCGTCTATTTGTTTCTCTAATTGGTAAATTTGCTCGTTGTTTTTTTTCAGCAGTTCATCATTGGTCATGGCAATTCACCTCTGGCAAAGACTTCAACGAACGCGGATCATTTTCCTGTGCGTCAAATAATTCGGGGTTGGTAAATTATAATTAATATTAATCAAGCTGTTTAGGATGCCGGGGAAAGTTTAGCATTATCCTATTGTTGTACCAGATCTGATAAGATATAATAACGGAAATATTGATTCAAGCGAGGTTTTTCATGCTTTTTACTACAACCGGTCTGGTACGGGATAGTTTTTACATATCAGGGTTATCTACCTATCCCGTACATCTACTAGATGTCCCGTCAAACCCGGTGCTCTTTGACGGGGGTATAATTTGCGCAAGGAAAATATACGTGGACGCGATCCGTTCCGTCCTTGCTGACCGGCAACCAACCATGCTTTTTATATCTCATCTCCATTGGGACTATTGCGGGGCGGTTTCCTACCTGAAAGACGCATTCCCATCGTTGAAAATAGCGGCCTCAAACCAGGCAGCGGAGATCTTTAAAAGGGAAAATGCACTGGCACTAATTAATAAACTTAACGAGGAAGCCAGGACCCATGTAAATAGTCTCCCCGAGGTTGATCCATCCCGGTTAATAAATGAATCCTTTCGACCCTTTAAAGTGGATATTATACTTGAAGACGATCAAACAGTAGAATTGGGCCAAGGCGCGACCGTCGAAGTGCTGGCAACCCCAGGTCATACGCGAGACCACCTCAGTTTTACTATTTACCCAAAGAAAAAATCCTGATCGCAGCAGAATCATCGGGATGCCTTGAAAGTTCCGGTAATATAATAACTGAATTCCTCTCTGATTACGAAGCATACATGTCCTCCCTGCAGCGATTAGCCGCTCTTCCTGTTGAGGTTCTTTGCCAGGGCCACCGATTCGTGATTGTTGGCCGGGAAGAAGTTCGTGCCTTTTTAGAGCGTTCCATCAGTGAAGCAATATGTTTTAAGGACAGGGTCTACGGGCTTCTTGACGAGGAAGGCGGCCCCATAGACCGTGTCATTCAAAGAATCAAAGCAGAACTGTACGACACCATCAAAGGGCCTAAGCAACCCGAGGTTCCGTATCTTTTGAATGTTACAGCCCAGGTGAAGCATCTGGCTGGAAAAAGAGCCTGAGCTTATAGATTACTCGTGCGACACCGTCATGCTATTCGGATGATGCTCACCTTTTATCTTCGCACAGCCTGTAAGACCCCGCCCTCTTAGGTCGGGGATTAACAGGCTGTAAGCTCGAAATAAGTGCGACTAAGTTTAGCGGATAGGGGATACACCATCAGCGGCCAGGGGACACACCTCCTTCGGAGGAATGTCCCCAACGTATAATGTCCCAACGTATGGGTCAAAACCCCACCTGAACCAACTCTTTTTTATTTTTCCTTCCTTTTTCAGCACGCTGAAGACCTTGGGCGAAACAACTCTTCCAGGACTGAAGCGTCCGGTACGGTCCCAACCAAAAACCCGCCGTTTTTATCAATATAACCATCCTTGCGATGAGCAGCACCATCAGAGGATGAAAATCTAGAGCTTTATTGTCATTCCGAAGCAAATAGATTACCTACTCCGGCTTGATTTGAGCCTAATCTTTGAAAAATGATTCAAGGTTATTCCGCATCATATTACCTACCGGTTTACTTATACAAAGATTGAAGGAAATTTTCTTCCGGCACCTGCCACCAACCTAGATCATGAAGAATTATTGCCGGAATAACAACATCAGAATCGCCGGCTTCCTTTTCTAAAAGTTTCAAGGCATAATCACCCTCAGGACACCTTGACAACCAGGGCTGCACCGGTATCCCCGGCCGCACATCCAGTGAACAGTCCATAACCGCCGCCAAGGATAACCAACTCTTCAATCATTTCAATAATTCCACGGCCGGCTGTCGGTCCCTGGGGATGTCCGTAAACAAGTGAACAACCGTAATTATTGACTTTCATTACATCTATGTTCATTTCATTGGCAAGGTATAGATCGTTGGCCGCAAAGGGATTATGCGTCTTTATGGCCTTTATACCCTTAATGTCAACCCCGGCTTTTTCCAGCGCCATGCTTGCCGCGGGTACCGGCGCCATAGCCATATGAGCCTTGGGGGCGCGGGCAAAACCGTAGGAAAGCACCTGTATTTCTATTTTGTTATCGGTACTAAGTTCCCGCGCTTTTTCCCTGGTGCATACAACAATTCCGCAGTTGCCGTCAGCCGGGTGGGTTTGGGCGCCATAAGAGTGTACTCCTCCCTCAACAACCGGCTTTAATCTAGTCAGTCCCTCCCTTGTTGTGGGTGTCACGCCTTCATCCGCTTCAAGTAATGCATTTTCCTTTTTGCTCTTTTTATACTCCACCGGAAACATGTAACGCTTTTGAAACTCCCGGTCATTGGCCAGGGCGTCCTGGTACTGCTCATAACGCCTATAAGTAACCCTATCACAGTCTTCTTTGGTAATCCCCCCGGCCTTTTTAACCACATTTTCCGCTGTTTGTATCATGGCGGCCCCTCCCCAGGGATCTTTGGCGAAATTGTCCATCATCCAGTTTTCCGCAATTACCGACCCACCAGGACCTGGGGGATTGGGCCAGACAGTTAACGGGCCGTTAGAACAACGGTCTGTCATCAGGCAGAATACGTTTTCATAAAGGCATGTTTCGATACCCGCTGCCGCTTGACTTACGCAGGTTGTGGATGTGGAACACGCCTGGGGGATATGACAGCCGGGGATTTCCGCAGCTCCCATAAGAGCAGCCGCCCAAGGGGCGGCGTAAAAGGTACTCTTTTGTCCGATGGTTTTTCCTAAATATAAGTAATCAAATATCTTTGGCTCTATATTCTTTGCTGCCAGCCACCTCCTGGTGGTCGCCGCCGCCAGTTCGATGGCATGTTCATTTTGCAGGCTCCCCTGCCAGCGGGCAAAAGGGGAACTGAAGTATGCGCGGTAAGGAATAAATGCTTTTGAATACATACAAATACCCTCCTCTATGCTTCTCCTTATTCTGGAATCATAATAACCGTCATGCCCTAAACCTTGCCGTAACCTATCACCTCCCCTTCCGCCGGCACATCCTTGCCGGCTATACCGAAATTGGTCTGGGGTGCTTTAAATTTCTTAAATAATCTTAGCAATCTCCTCGATTTCAACAGAAGAGTTAGCCAAATTTTCTATTGCAGCAGTTATTTCTTTTGTAGCGCCGTAGAAAAAAGCTCCCCTGCGGTGGAAGCAATTTGGTGTGATGCTGCAACAAACATTTGAGAAATATTTAACAACTTTTCCTGGTTAGCAACACTAATCCCCATACCTATACCACCTATCACATTACCTTTTTCACCCTTACCGGTACACCTATGGATTTAAAAGGTATACCCAAAGCTTCCTTAGGCATCTCGACGTATGTGACGTTGCCTGTATGGATAGCTTTAAATATTGCATCTTCCTCTGGTATAGGCATTCCGGCTATATCTTTACCACCAAGAAGCACCATCTCTTTACCATATAAGCCATAAAGAAACTTCTCTTTATCAGTCACCCCTATCATACAATCCATGGGAACGGGTTTTTGAAAAATTGGTGCAACTATTTACAATTCGGAAAATTATAAAATCATTTTATCACCATTTCAAATGTAAAATAATCACCTCCGGGGGATGAATCCTCCGGAGGTTTTTCCTTCCTCCTGCACAGACATAATCTAAAAAAAGTCTTACCCAAAATACTTATCATCTGCTGCAGATGAATTATTCCCCTAAGATTCATACACTGCGGTGAATATGATAAGAATTCAGGATGCTTTATAATTTCAGTTAATTCAGAAATATTATGCATTTAAATTTATTGAGCACATCCAAAATTGGGCTGAAAGGGGGCAAGGCAAAAACCAATAAAATTCTAATAAAATTCTATTGATGAGCAACATACGAAAACCTGAAAGGAGGAATAAGCATTTAATAGCTACTAAGTATTTTGCAGAAGAAATCTCAGAATAAGTTAGAGGAGACAGATTTATGTCAGCTCACCGCATTATGTTCTGGCAAATTGAATACACTTGGCTCTTTTATCTTTTATCAGCAATCGCAGTTCTTTTGTTTCTCATCGGTGCCGGGAGCCACATATGGGTATGGAAAAAAAACAGCAAATCAATGTCATTGAAGGGCGTTGGACATGCATTGAATAAAATGTGCATCGATATCATCACCGGAAGACGGCTGATCCGGGGCGACATGGCGGCTGGATTGATGCACTTTTTAATCTTCTGGGGGTTTTTTCTACTCTTCATCGGCACTTGTGTGCTGGTTGCGCATGAACACTTATTTGAATTCCTTGAGGGTGCTCGCTACCTTTGGTTCTCTGTGTTGATGGAAATCGGGGGCATCTCGCTCCTTGTCGGTATCATCTGGGGGCTTGTCCGTCGATACTTGCAGCGCGTCCCCCGGCTGGAAAGACGTGCGGAGGACGCGATTTTGCCGCTGTGGTTCGTTTTGATGGTTCTTTCCGGATTCTTCCTAGAAGGTGCCAGGCTAGCCGCTAACTCGCCCCAATGGGCAGATTGGTCCTTTGTCGGCAACTGGATTGCCGGTCTCATCCCAGCGGCAGCAGCCGAAAGACTCTACCCATCATTCTGGTGGGTGCACGCCCTGCTTTGTTTGGGCTTCATTTCAGTGGTTTGCTATTCAAAAATGTTTCACATTCTCAGTGCGCCCGCCAGCATTTTTTTTAGCAGTGCGTCGCCCGTCTTACCCCCAAGCATTGAAGACGAAACCGGCCGATTGGACGTGGCCGAGGCCGTCTTCTACGATGGCTGCATGCGTTGCGGACGTTGTGTGGCGGCCTGCCCGTCGTCCGGCGCTGGAGAGGCCTATGCACCAAGGGATTTTGTGCAGTGGGCGCGCAAACAGATGTGGCAAACTCAATTTCCCCTTAATGATATCCGGCTGTGGAATCGAGGTGACTATGAGGGTACTAATGAGAGCATGTGGTACTGCACGACCTGCCGGGCCTGCCTTGAAGTTTGTCCCGTGTATGGTGCCGCATTCGAAGCGGTTGCCAAAGAAAGACGGCAAGCGGTGGAAAAAGGCACCCTGGTCCCTACTATATTGAACCAGACCCTAGAAAAACTTTTCCGCTATGACAACCCTTGGGAATCATCAAAAAAACAGCGAGGCGCGTGGGCCGAAGGCCTTGACATCGCCGATCTGACCAAGCGCGGGGCAGTGACTGACCTTTGCTATTTCGTTGGTTGCACTACGTCATTTGATGACAGAGCCAGGAGCATCGCCCATTCTTTTACGAAAATACTGCAACTAACCGGTGTTAATTTCGGAATTCTTGGGAAAAAAGAACCATGTTGCGGAGACATCGCCCGCCGCGTGGGAGAATTTGGCCTTTTCGAAGAACAGAAGGAGAAATGCAAAACGCTGTTTGACCAATACGGCATTACAGAGATCGCAACATCTTCTCCCCACTGCTACCATACTTTGGCAAACGATTATCCGGACAGTTCATTCAGGGCCCGTCATTACACCATGGTGCTAAAAGAGCTTTTGAAAAACAAAAAGCTCTCCTTTGAAAAGCCCCTCAACGTGACCGTCACCTATCATGACCCTTGCTATCTAGGCCGTCACAATCGCATTTTCAATGAGCCGAGGGATGTGATTCGCGCCATTCCGGGCCTCAGGCTGGTGGAGATGGAACACTCACGGGAAAACAGTCTCTGCTGCGGTGGAGGCGGGGGGCGCATGTGGCAGGACCTGAAAGGGGAGCGCAAAATGAGTGAAGTTCGGTTAGAGGAGGCAGAGGCCACCGGCGCGCAGATTCTAATAACGGCTTGTCCGATGTGCCTCATTATGATGGAGGACGCCCGCAAAGCCGCCGGAACACGGGAAGGATTCCGCGTGATGGATCTCAACGAACTGCTTCTGGAGGCACTGGAAAACAAATAGTTTCAAAATAGGCAAAAACGAATGGCAATAAGGAGGTACGGTACGTTATGAAAGAGGTGTTAATTTTAGGGGAAGTAAAAGACGCATCCCTGGATCCGAGAATACTGGAGTTGCTGGGGGCTGGGAAAAAACTGACCGAAGCATCGGGTGACAAGTTATCGGTCCTTCTCATGGGGGATAGAGTAGAGGACGTCGCTGAGGCGGCAGCGTCCTATGGCCCGGATTCTGTTTACAAGATCGAACACCCCCTTCTCGAAAGGTTCAATGCAGATCTCTGGCTGGCAGCCTTAGAACAGGCCTGCGCTGAGATAAAGCCCAGCATCCTCCTGATGAGCCATTCCTTCATCGGCATGGAACTGGGGCCACGTTTGGCTTACCGGCTTGACAGCCGCTTGACCACCGACTGTATTGATCTGACTATCGATTCGGAAGACGGGCGTCTGTTGGGAACCAAACCTGTATCGGGCGGCAATGCCATTTGCGTGTTCAAATGCGCGGGGCAGACGCAGATGGTGACGGTCAGGGGCAATGTGTTTCCACCTGCCGAATCCGGCAATGCCGGCGGCGCCATTGCATCCATCAACGTCACCATCGACAAATCCATGTCTCGTTTGGAATCACTTGAAATTGTTGAGGAGGATACGGTGGCCTTGGATAAGGCCAATGTTGTCATCTCAGGCGGTGCGGGCCTTGGCGATGAAGACGGTTTTGAGATGCTTGAGGAACTAGCTGAGGCGCTGGGCAAGTCATTCGGTTCCGTGATGGTTGGATGCAGTCGAATGGCCGTCGACAAGGGATGGATGTCCTCCGACCATCAGATCGGCCTCACCGGTACCATTATCGCTCCTGATATTTATGTGGCTGTGGGGATATCCGGAGCGATCCAACATCTGGTGGGCATGGTTCACTCCAAAAAGATCATTGCCATCAACACGGATCCGAGCTGCAACATTTTCAAGGTTGCCGATTACGGCATTGTCGAAGACTTCGAACAAGTTGTGCCGGCCTTAATTAAGAGACTTGAGGAGGTACTGTAATGACTGAATTGAACATTATTATCTGTGTCAAACAGATTCCCGATCCCGAAGCACCGCTCTCCGATGTGAGCATCGACGCCGAAAACCTGGAGGTCGTCGTCGACGCTCCCCAGGTCATCAGCCCCTTTGACGAGAACGCGCTGGAAGCCGCTATTCAATTGAAAGAAGAACTCGATGGCAAGGTTACCGTCCTTAGCATGGGGAAAAAGCTATCGGACAGCGTGCTGCGCAAAGCTCTTGCGGCCGGTGCCGACGAATTGATTTTGCTGGAAGACAACGGCTTCGAAAAACTGGACAGCCATTCCACGGCCACGGTACTAGCAGCGGCCATCAAAAAGATCGGGTCCTTTGACCTGGTGTTGGCCGGACGGCAGGCCGGCGATTGGGATTCCGGCCAGGTCGGACTGATTCTGGGCGAGATGCTGGGGCTTCCCTGCATTAGCCTGGCACGCGAAATCACAGTCGAAGACGGTAGTGTCATCGTCAAAAAAACAGTACCCGAGGGCTACGAGCGGGTCAAGGCGAAGTTGCCGGCCCTGATCACGGTGAGCAATGAAGTGGGCGAGCTGCGCTATATTTCCCGAACCCGGATGCTGAAGATGATGCGGGGGGGGGACATCCCTGCCTGGACGGCCGAGGAGATCGGTGTTTCTGACGATGCGATCGAAAAAATGAATATTGCCTCCCTGACCACGCCTCCGGACATGACCCGGGACTGCCAGTTTCTTGAAGGCTCCCCCGATCAGCAGGCCGCAGCGCTGGTCGATGTTTTTGTGTCGCTCCGTTAGAACGTTCATTTAAGTCGGGCCCCAACTGTTTACTAACATTCAATAAATAATAGGAGGTAGATACCCCATGGCTGACAAATCTTACGATGCAATTATTATCGGTGGCGGACATCACGGTACCATCATTGCCCCTTACCTTGCAAAAGCAGGTCTGTCCGTAGGCGTTTTCGAGCGACTGGATCACCTCGGCGGCGGCGCGGTTACCCAGGAAGGGCCGGCACCAGGATTCAATATGAATTTTTGTGCGCATTTTACCCGGTTTTTCGGCCATCCCGCCTACAAGGAATTCAACCTTCGCGCTGAAGGACTGGAATATATGTTTCCCGAAACCAATGAGTGCATGCTCTTTGACGACGGCTCATCTTACGCTAGCTATGCTGCGTGGCGGGTGGTCAATCCTGAAACCGGGGAAGTTGAATTCAGCGAAACAAATATGAATAAAACATATGATCAGATCGCCCAGTTTTCCAAAAAGGATGCTGAAACCTATCTCCGGCTGACGGAAATGTACAAGGAGAAATGGCGTCCGGCATTCAAAAAATACCGTTATTCTCCGCCGACACCCTGGGGAACCCCGGACGCTTACGAGGAAATGTTTTCGGATCCCAAAAGCGGTATAGAACCTTCGATGCAGTTCTGGAACTGCAAACAGTTTGCGCGCTATTTTTTTGAAAGCGATGAGTTACGAATATTGACGAATCGCGGCTTTTTAACCTCTGCGGGCATCTTCCCAGATGATCTTCCTGGAATCGGCATGATGATCGCTGCGATCCATCTAGTACTCGGATGGGAATCGGCCGCCATCGCCAAAGGTGGAACGGGGGCTATCACCAAAGCTCTTGTTTCTGCGGGTAAAAAGCTAGGAGTTGAGTATTTCGTCAATTCGGAGGTCAACCAGATTATGGTTGAGAACGGCAAGGCAACTGGCATACGACTGACGGATGGAACTGAAATCGCGGCCAAACAAATGGTGATCGGCGACATCGGTAACGCCCAAATGTTCGATCGGATGCTCAACCCAGACCTCAAAACGGACCAATTGCAGCGCAAACTTGAAACCAATTTGTACGACAGGGGGCATGTGTGGTGGGGAACTGTAGCTATGCACGAACTTCCGGATTATAAAGCGGCTAAAAACAATCCGGTCGTCAATGCATGCCCCCGAACCTACTGGGGGCCCAAAGACCTGGCCTACATCGAAGACAAGTACATGCATGAAGTCATCCTATTGGGAATGGCATCCAAGTTTTTCGGCCTGACGGCGCCTGACAGCATATGGGACCCGTCACGCGTAGTGGAAGGTAAGCATTCAGTGCTTATTGAGGATTACACCAGCCCCATGCATTTTTTCTCCAGGAAAGATTGGCGTCAGCTGTCTGAAGAATTTTTTACAGAATATCTTAAACAATGGGGAAAGTACGCCCCCAATATGAAAAAGAGCAACATCATCGGTTACCGGGTCACCAACCCTGTGGACCTGCAGGATACGCATCTTGACATGAAGAACGGATCCTGGTGCTGTGGCAGCATGGCTGGCTCCCAGAGCGGGCGGTTCAGGGGAGAGCCAGGCGGTTTCCGAACCTTCATTAATAACCTTTATATGTGTTCTTCGGCTATGTTCGGCGGCGGTGGAATCGCACGGGGGGCGAGTTATAACTGCTATAAAGTGATCGCCGAAGACTTCGGACTCCGCAAGCCGGAATAGGGTTTATGGATGGCAACCGGGATTTCGGTTGATGGTTTAAAAAAGGACCATCAACCGAAATATTACAGTCGGTATTAACCGTTTTTTTATCTAACCGGAATCGCGACTTTGGTTTATGCCGAAGGAGTACCGGGTCGTGGAATACCTTAAAAAATAGAGGAGAAATAAAAATGTCTTTTACGAAAAACCTGTTTAATTTAAATGGCAAAACGGCCCTTGTAACGGGGGCCTCATATGGGCTGGGACAAAGTTTTGCGCAGACATTGGCTGAGGCCGGAGCTGATGTCGTCATAACTGCCCGGAACAAGGAACGCCTGAAAGAAACTGAAGACATTATAAAAAAGGCCGGAAGAAAAGTCCTTTCCATCGCTGCGGATGTTTCAAAACCAGACGATGTGGCCCGAATGATCGAAGAGACGGTGTCCGTGTTTCAAAAATTAGATATTGCCGTAAACAATGCCGGAATTGTATCCCCGCCTGTAAGATTTCATGAAATGCGTCTTGAAGACTGGCAGAATGTGATTTCAGTGAACCTAACCGGCCTGTTCTTCTGCATGCAAAAGGAGATCGAACTGATGATGAAGCAAGAAAGCGGAGGGAGCATCATCAATAATTCTTCTGTTTTAGGACTGGTCGGGGCATTCGCCGACATGAAACCGCGTGTCAATTATATCGCGTCCAAACATGGCGTCAATGGACTCACTAAACAAGGCGCTGTCGAATATGCCGAATACGGCATCCGTGTCAATGCAATCGCACCGGCCTGGCATTCGGGTACTTCCCTTTCCAAGACGAGATCGGACATTCAAACAACGAAAGAGCAAAATGAAAGGGAAGAAAGGCTCGTCGCCCGAACACCGATGAGAAGACGTGGGCGCATCGAAGAGTTGCAGGGATTGTTGCTTTTCCTGGCATCGGATGCGTCGTCCTATGTAACGGGTCAGATTATTGCTTCCGACGGAGGTTGGACAGCACATTGACAACCGTGCTGCGTGAACAAAATGGCAGAGGGGTAGAACATGCCTGAAAAATGGCTTTATCGGCTTGAAGAACTCGGACATGATTTTAATGACTACGTTTGAGAAAAAATGCGCCATGGTTTCAGCCACCAATTATACCATAATTATCTTTAAGTTGTTTTAAGTTCGCTTTAAAGTGCCTTAAAGTCGAAGTGCTACAATTATAAGTTGAAGCAACAATTAACTAAAATCCAGAAGGAGGCCAAAGTCTGAAATAGTTAGCTTGGATTACCTGTAAAGTAAATGGACATAGCAAATA
>JAENYQ010000150.1 GCA_016841675.1 Desulfotomaculum sp. | reverse complement strand
AATGTGGCCTACGATCATGGTTAAAGGGAATGATTGCAAGTCCGGCGCAGATGTATACGGTACCATGTATTTCCCCCGTTCAACATTATTTGGTAATACTTTAATACAAATTTACTTTATCTACTATAATCTGGTCAATTATTGATATCGCAGGGTGCCAAAACCATACCCCCATCCACCTGACCAATCTTATGCTCCCTGGAGCCCTACCCCACCCCACCTCTGTAAAAGTTTTAAAATAACTCCCGCAAGGCCAAGAAGTATATTCCTTTTACTTATTCCCTTACCTGGCCTGCCAAACGCTCTGGCACTGTATGGACTAAGAAAGTGCCACAAGGATCTCCACTAATTCCTTTTTGCTACCGGCACAACCACCCTGCAATGCCCTATATTTGTTGATAACACATTAAGTACCTGAGTAATGAACGAAAAAAAAAGAATAACTAAAGATAATAAAAGTTATAGAAAATGGAGGACAAGAATATGAATTTAACCGTCCCTTTTACTGTTCCGTTGCGCAAGTCGGAAGCCAGCCAGGCTATGTTAAACGTGGAGGAAACCTATAACTTATGGGACCTGGTGACTACTAAATATTCCGGTATAGATCAATTACAAGTTTATTTGGCTTTTGCCCATGACCTTGATCTTAAAATTTTGTTTGGAAAGTTGTTGCAAACTTATCAAAAGAATGTGCAAACTTTAGAAAAAGAACTGAAAAAGTATGCCATTGCCGGCCCGGACAAGCCACTGGCCGGCGCATCCACCTCGGTTAACCCCGAAATTATAAGTGATCAGAGGATGGCATTATGGACCCTCACTGGAATCCAAGAGGAGATGGAGTTAATCCTCCGGGCCATTAGAACATCCACCACCAATGACAATATCCGGGTTTTATTTATTAAATTTGTTTCAGAGGAAGTTAATAATCTGGATAATTTGATCAAGTATTTAAAGATTAAAGGCTGGATTAACCAACCTCCTATTTACCCCAACATCCCAGCAGCCACCCAAGAAAAAATAGACGCGGGCGAAGCTTTTCATCTGTGGGATCATCTAACCTTTCGCTATGATAACATCCAACAAACTCAAATCTGGTACGAACACGCCCATGACGCCGACTTTAAATTTCTATTAAAAAGGGGCTTACAGGACGTATTAAAAAAACAAACTGAAATGTTGGAAAAGGAATTGATTAAGTTTGGCATTCCGCTGCCCAAGCAGCCGTCGGATGTGGTAAAAAGGGCGGAAAATACAACAATATTAGACGATGACTATATGTTCCGGATTTTGCATATTGGGATTATGGGTGCGTTATGGCTCCACTCCCTGGCGTTGAAGCAGTGTACCACCAATGACCGGATCAGGGATATTTTTAAGGATTTGTTAAACTATGAAGTAAAGACCCTGGATAAACTGGTGCTGCTGGGGAAGATGAAGGGGTGGTCCAATGTGGTTCCGCTGTATAGCCCGTTGCAATAAACGTCAGGCAGGATGCCGCCCCTACCTCACACCTGCATGTGCAGGGTGTTGGGTGCGGTTTTCCTTCTGCAGGACAAATACACATAATAATGAAATATAGTTGATCAGTGCAATAACCAGTGTTAATGTGGAATTGGCCGGAGAATCCGGCCTTTTTGTATTTTGGCGGCGGTAGTCCGGCCACTTCCGCCGCCAAATGCAAATTCAACCGGTGTAATTAAAACCTTCGGTGAAAGAATGGAAAAAATGGTAGTTAATAATATACCCGTCGGTGCTGCGCTGCGGCTGCAGTTTCAAACCGGAGTGGACGGCAATGGCGACCCTGTTTTTCGTAATAAGAACCTGAGTAACATCAAAACCGATGCTCTGGACCAAGATGTCTTTGAAGTAGCCCAAGCCTTGACTGGCCTGGCAGGGATATATCCCCGCGGATGTGCTGCGCATTGACACCGACAGAATAGAAGAGGTTATCTAATGTTTCGGCAGCTTAACTTACATGACAATTAACAGGCGGGCATAACCGACCCGTGAAAGGATGTTTTGGGATATGGCCACTACGCAGACTCTACAGATGCGCTTCGTAAACCAGGCGGGCAGCCGGGTTACCATTTCTCTGGATAATCCCAAGGATACCCTTACTGAGGCCGCGGTTACCGCGGCAATGGATCAGGTTATTGCCAAAAACATTTTCATCAATAGTGGTTTTGGCTTCGCGTGTCAAGAAAAGTTAGAATGTGTTACGCTACAGACGAGAAGGTAGGACTCTCTCAGGTTAACAAAATGAATAGAGAATTATCCGAAGTCAGTCATACAAAAAAAGCTCTCCGAGACACGAGAGCTGACTGACTTTGGATAATTCTATTGGACGAAACCGCGGTGGGTTAGCCACTAGCTATGGGGAAATAAAAATCCCTACTCTATGTTTATTAGCTGTTCAATTAACAAACCAGGGTGCTAAAGAGAGACGAAAATTCATACCAAGACTAAAAATAGACACAAATCCCCCCTCCCCAATAAAGGGGCATTTTAAAAGCCATTATGCAATTACTACCTTACTGGGGAGGCCCTTACGAGATGGCCAACACCACAACAAGGGCAGATTGAAAAATCTTTGCCAGTTAGTTTTTTTAATAAATCAAGTGCTGATAATTTTACCTCTGGTTTATCACTCAAAAAGGTATTTGTAAGCTTCTTGCAAAGTTTAAGTTTTGTAGCTTTGTTTCTTGGGCTTAGGTAACCATAATGACGTATTTTAGTAAACCCTCTGGGTAGCACATGAATGCTCGGGAGTTTCTGGAAGGGCCTTTGGCCCTTCCAGAAACTCCCTCAGGGGGCCTGTCCCTCTCTGCGTTAAAGTTCTAACGAATAAAAGCGAGTATCTAAAGAGATCTAACAATCAGAACGAATCAGCGGTTTTGGGTAGGGGACAATAGGTATCATAGAACATTTAAATTATTTTTTAAAATCTACCGTGGGGAAATAATGTTTACCGTTGGCTATAATATGTTCCGGACGTCTGGGAAATATTTTATGTTTTACTTGACATAAAGGAATTTCCTATAATATGTCGAAATGGATAACATCACAAAATTTTGAACAGCATTGTCCTATGCTGTTCTTTGTTTTTTTACAGGGGCAAATTGGTAGTTTAAAAGCATTGAATAGGAGGAGCTGATTTGGTTTTAACCACTGACCCTATTGACATCTACCAGGCGGCAGTATTAACTTGATATGTAATAACCTGACTTTTACAGTTAGCATAGCATAAGAATCAGAACGATTGGAATATTA
>JAENYQ010000027.1 GCA_016841675.1 Desulfotomaculum sp. | reverse complement strand
CATGATTATACCTTTAACTCATTAAGTGGTACAGCGTCATGTCATTGCTATGAATACAAGAATTGAAGAACCTTTTAAGCCTGTCATTCTGAGCGCAGCGAAGAATCTTAAAACCAGATCCTTCGCTGCGCTCAGGATGACAAGCTTAATTTGAACAGAGTGAATAATTTTGTCAATTATAAATAACAACCGGTAAGTTGTATTCGTTTATCGTGGTGCGGGTACGCGTTGCAATTCTGAGCGAAGCGAAGAATCTAGAACCATTGACTATAACGTATAGTTTAGGTAGTAAGCTGACGTCATGTCATTCTGAGCGTAGCGAAGAATCTTAGATCCTTCGCTACTGCTCTTAGATGACAACTGTGGTGCGCAATTGTTTATTAAGAATCAATGAATTCCAAGACTTTGAATAGAGCGGTGGTTTTAAGCAAAAGATATATCAAAAAAAGAGGGGGTGGAGAGGTGAAAAAAGTAGTCTTTTGGGTTTTAGTCTTGTCCACTTTAGTTATTTTTGGCTGCAACGCCGAGAGAAAGCCGGCCCCAGACCCGGAACCAAGGTTGATTCCCCAGGAGTCATCCCTTGGGTTCAGCCAGGTTGACATTGACGAAGTGCCCGCATCCATCAAAAAAATAGCTTCCGCCATGGAGAATAGGCCAATGCTAACTTGGGCGCAGGACGATAATAACAGCTACATAATGTTAAACACCGGACAGGATGAGCAAGCCGTAAAAGTGAATAAAGTGATTCAAAGGGTTCCCGTGCAGGATTTTCTATGGCTTGATGTGCAGTTGGATTATACCGATGAGGATAATGGAAAAGATGACAACAACAACCAAAAATTAGCAGTTGTTAAATTGGAAAAAACAGATAAGACCATTAACGGAGTCGGTTTTGAACTGCAGGAAGAAGATAAGGAAGAGCCGGAGGAGGAAAAATCACAAGCCGCACCGGCACCGACACCGACACCGGCACCGACAACAACAACCAGGGAACCGGCCAGTCAGGCTAAACCCGCTCCGAACCGGCAAATCAGCCCGGAGGAAAAACAACCCCAAAAACAATCACCAGATCAAGATAACGAAACAAAAGCTAATGATCAACAACAGCCAACTCCTGATACCCCCAATGGCGATTAACTAAAAAACCCCTGAGCTTTGGCTCAGGGGTACCGTTATATGAAGAGGTGCAAGCTATTTTGTCTTGTTTAAAATTGGTCACTAGTTAACTGGTTAAATATTATTTAAATCCTCGGGATTCATCAGCTTTCGCGTAAGCAGTGGGATGCCGAACGCACCTAGCAGTACCATAACTATAGCAGTTAACATACTATTAACCTCCTTTAATAATCAAGTGATGTGTCGGTTGCACTCTTTGTTTTGCTTATTGTAATAATTATAAAGTTTTGTTTTTAAGAAATCATAAACAAATGATTACAATATTCTTAATTTCACGTTTGATTTATTAGACGATTTAAATAACGAAGATGTTCCATGTAATTTATCACCATATTTTACGGACAAGATCCCACCTGGATGCCGTTGGTGGGATCTCGCTTAATGTCTTAAGATATTAAACTAGCCTTTTAGCTTGTATTTGTGCGCTAGTTCGTGTATCATGTGATGAAACTTTTCATGGACTCCGGCGCCAATTTCCTCTTCTTCCAGTAACTCAAATGCTTCGTAAAGATGCTGCTGTTCGTCCGGGTTTATTATGCTTTCAGTTATATTAAACAATGTGTGGTCTTCCTTGGCTATGTGTTTTTCCAGAAGGTCAGTGTATGCGGTAATACTGCTTGCCAGCAGGGCAGTGTCGCCAACGCTGTTTTGTAACTCACCCAAATTTTTATTAATTAATTTAGTTAGTTCTCTACCCTGCATGTGATCGTCCAGCAAGGCGCTGACAGAAGCATTCTGTTCAGGGGTGCCCTTTTTAATCAGCAGGGGAAAGAGTATGTCTTCTTCCTTTTTGTGATGGCAGCCGTCGATGAAGTCTTTGAAGAAATCTACCGCTTTAGCTATGGTATCCAGCTCAGCTAAATCACCGTTTTGAATTCTACTGGCGCTTATGTTACATACTTTGAGCATGATCTTAATTTCTCTGTGTTCGGTCCTTAGCACTTCAGTTCCGGTCATTGTATTCACCTCTGTAATGGTTTTTTCCATTTTAACCTTTTTAAATTCAATGTTCATTAACCTAGTTCACTGTTTTTTGTGATGTTCATCACACCGTCTGGTATGCACCGCTAAACTTATCAGGATGCAGTAAAGAGCTCTTTCAAAGTTAAACGAAATATTTTACAATGCCTGTAGAACATAGTTTATATGGGTGTGTAAAGCATGGAATTGGTGTATAGTCGAAGGACAAGCGTATTACTATAAGACTGGAGTTATGCGTTAAAGTCATAAATATGAAAGTTAACCGGAGAGTTTAAGTATGAAAAAAAGCGCCTTAAAATCAAAAGTGCAAACCACAAATCAAATAACGGGACAACGGAAATGGTGGGCGCTGGTCACTGTTATGGTGACCATGTTTTTTGCCTCTATGTATCAGACTATCATTGCCACCGCTATTCCCACCATCATCGGAGACTTACAAGGGTTTGCCCTTTACGCCTGGGTATTTAGCGCTTATATGCTTACTTCGGCGGTTTCCATCCCCATTTACGGGAAACTATCCGATGTGTACGGACGCAAACCTTTTTATATCTTTGGGCTGGTGATGTTCGGAATTGGATCGTTCATCTGCGGCCAGGCCGACACAATGCTGGAACTGGTGCTGGCTCGCGGACTGCAGGGCATCGGCGCCGGCTCCATGATGAGTATGCCCCGAGCGACCATTGGGGACATTTTAAACCCCAAGGAACGGGCGCGCTGGATGGGGGTTATGGGGGCGGTGTTTGGGTTATCCAGCATTATCGGTCCCGTAGTTGGTGGCTGGATTACCGACACCTACTCCTGGCGCTGGGTTTTTTATATCAACATACCCTTTACAGTGTTGACTATTATCGGCGTTATGCTTACGTTGCCCAAAGTACGGTTAAGCGAACAGGTAAAGATTGACTGGCTGGGCTCGTTGTTGCTGATTGCCGGACTGGTACCTATTTTACTGGGGCTTACCTGGGCCGGAACCAAATACGCCTGGACTTCGCCAACACTGTTAACTTTGTTCGGCAGCGGCGCCATGATGCTGGCGTTGTTTATTTGGTTTGAGCGCAAGGTTTCCGACCCAATTATAACGCCAACTTTGTTCCGCAACCGGATTTTTTCCGCTTCGCTGGTGCTTGGGCTTCTTGTATCCATGGCTATGTTCGGCAGCGTGATGTTCCTGCCCCTGTTTATTCAGGGTGTCATCGGCTTAAACCCCCGGGACAGCGGACTGGTGATGTCGCCAATGATGATTAGTTTTGTGGTCGGGAGTATCATTTCCGGGCAGATAATGACCAAAACAGGGAAGTACCTGCGACTCGCTAACATTAGTGCAGCAGCCATTGTCCTGGGTACTATTCTGTTCATGAAGATGGATATCAACACCGGTTATCTAACCGTCATCGTCAATATGGTGGTACTGGGACTGGGGGTGGGGGCGCTGATGCCGTTACTCAATATTGCCGTGCAAAATGCTTTCCCATACCGGATTATGGGTACCGTCAGTGCCACCCAGCAGTTTGTGGCCTCTTTGGGTGGCGTAATTGCATCCCCCATCTTCGGCTCAATTTTAAACCGCGGCTTCCAGGAGCGCTTTAGCGCCATCTTGCCGGAAGGAGTGCAGGAGTTAACCGGCGGCATGTCCCGACTTGACCCCCAGACCCTGCTCACCGAGCAAGCTCAAAGTTCTATTGCCGAACAGTTCGCTCAGTTAGGCCCGGCTGGCCAGGCAATGTATCACGAACTTTTATACGCCGTGAAGGTTTCGCTCACCGCCGGTATCAACGAATTGTTTGCAGTCGGTCTGGTGTTCGCCATACTATGTTTCTTCGGCACCTTCTTCTTGCCGGAGCGCACCCTCCAGGGAGATGAATACTACAGCGATGCCAAAGAGTAAGAGGAAACAAGGGGGAAGCAAGAGAAGAACGAAATCGCTGCGCGATGGTTTTAAGGGAAAGATCTTTTTTCAAAGCCTTAAATAAAAAGTGAAAAGATGCTCCTTTTGTGGTATTGTTTAATCGCCAAACCAAACAAACCCCAAAAAAAACACTTTTCACTCATATATGATTATACCATGTGCAATCATCACCAGACAATTAAATAAATTACCTAAAACCGCCAGGTCCCCTCCTGTTTACTGATTGATCTCATACAAAAATCAATCAGAAACGAGGGGTTTTTCCATGCAACAATACGAACAAGAGCTCTGCCTATACTTTGAGCTAAAAGGTGCACCAGACTCTTCAAAAGAATCATATTTGCGTAGGATACATGCATTTATCAACTTCATACAGAATCAGAATAAGTGCATCGAAGACATTGCCGAAGGCGATATTCAGCAATACATCATTTATCTTAAAAACGAGAAAGGCCTTTCAGCAGGAACCATCAACAACTACATTTCCGGCATCAAGTTTTTCTATACCTATATATTGAATAAGGAGTGGAACCCCAAAAAAATCCCCCGGATGAAAAGACCCCACCACTTCCCGGTAGTTCCTCCCAAACAAGATGTGCTGGCGATCCTAAACGCAACTGCAAATCTCAAGCATAAAGCCATTTTAGCGTTGATTTACGGCAGCGGTTTACGTGTTGGCGAAGTAGCAAAGTTAAAGATCCGTGATATTTGCAGTAAAACCATGCGTGTGCGGGTAGAGCATGCCAAACATAACACAAATCGGTACACCATATTATCGAACACAGCGCTTGAAGTGCTGCGTGAATATTTCAGGGCCTATTTGTCCTCTACCGACTACAAACCTGAAGACTGGCTGTTTCCCGGCCAAGACAAGAGCAAACACATCCATGTTAAAACCATAAAAAATACCCTGATTAAACTGCGGAACCGGCTGCAACTAGACCAGAACATTTCTGCCCATACATTGCGGCACTGTTTTGCTACCCATACCTTAGAAGATGGAGTCGATCCCGTATTCATCCAGCAAATGCTGGGTCATAAAAGTATTAAAACTACGATGACATACCTGCACATGACATCAAAAAGCTTGATGGGTATCAAAAGTCCCCTTGACACTTGTTATGATGGCCCGACAAAATGACTACCGTGCAGGATGTTTTCCTGCGGTTTTACCCCCGATATGAACAAAGCTATACCCCGTCTGCGCAGCAAGCCAAGGCCAGTAATGACATCATGCGCTGCAGGACTGCGGCTTTAGGTGGTTCAAAAGGACCTTTTCGGGCCCGTTGGCTGTTGTCAAATACCTGGGCAGGTATACACACCGGATTGCCATATCCAACACCCGAATAGTTACAATGGATGAGCATACGGTGACAATTACCGTAAGAGACAAGAAAAACAATAACCAAACAAAGACTCTGACGCTAGAAGGTGTTGAATTCATCCGGCGGTTTCTGATGCATGTACTACCGAAAGGGTTTATCAAAATCAGGCATTATGGGATACTGGCTAACCGGAACAAAAAGACAAAGCTTGAGCTGTGCAGAAAACTAACCGGTAGCCCTACTTGCACACCAAGATTCGAGGGGTTTAGTACCATTGAGATTATTTGTATGCTTGTAGGTAAGGATGTAACGGTGTGTCCGGAATGCAGAAAAGGTAAAATGCAGTTAAAGAATTCGTTATCAGCCAGGGCTTCACCATAATGGCTATGAAACTTTATACATACTTCAAAGACCCTTTGTGGGGAGGGGGCAGGTATGTCCAAACGGGCCGACTTATTTGAAAAAATGCGTACGCTATGTGCAAAAAACAGGATAAGTGACTCGTCAAAACCAAACACAAAAGATTAAAAACCCATAGGCCATACCCTATACTAATCGCGACTTCATTCTTCTGGGACAATCAAAAATTTTGCGCTTTGGTTATTATGCCAGGGGTGTTTCTAAGGCTCAACTGTCAGTTAATACTTGACGGTTGAGCCTTTTATCAGCGCAAAACTTCCGATTGTTCCCTTCAAGAACCGTCCCCTTGCTTCCCTCTTGTCTCGTCCTGCCTGGAAAGCCGCTGCAAGTAAACCTGTTTAACCGGTCCGCTGGAGACCTCCACCACCGCCTCAGCGCCGTTGTTTGCTACCAGTTTAAATGCTCAAGGCTTCAGAATGTGGGTAGATGCCCTGTTTACAGGAGCTAATAATAAGAAGGTGTAACAAAGCCCTTAAATATACATCAAGGGCTTTGTTACACCTTCTTATTATTACTACTTAAAATTGTTCAAGCCTGACCCCGGAGCAATTCTTTTTCCCCACGGCTTTAAATAAGAGACCACCACTAAGATGATTAAAATACTAAAACTAATTGCCGTACCCATGAACAGCATTTCACGATTTTCAAGATAAGCCAAATTTTGCAAAGGATGAAGGCTGCTGTCAGAAAATATTTCAGTAAATGAATCATTAATCCAGATCCGCATGAAATTAGCGCCGAAAAGAATTGCTGAAATGTTGCCGAGCCATTTAGCCATAACCCAATAATGTTTGGTGAGTCCCCAATGCGTCCGTACGGCAAGCCAAACACCTGTAAGGATAGAACCAAATGCACCAGGGATAATCAAGAACCAGTCGAAGTACTGGATAAATAAATGTGCCGCATAAATTAACTTACTATCAGTAATGAATGTTGTCGAAACAGCCAGTAAAAGTGTACCAAATAGACCGCTGAAATAAACAATTACAAAAACAATATGGATGATCAACCACCAATTTTTCTGTTTACTACTTAATTTTTTAGACTTAGATTTACCTATTATCACCAGTATTAAAGTCAGTCCAACGAGCAAAAGAAGTGTTGTTAATAAACCGAACAATATGCTCAACTTTTATCACCCTTTTTTCACTTCAATCAACCTCGCGAAGCATTTTTTCCATGGAGACTATGCGTGTTCGCAGGTCGGATAGATCCTCAGCTATCTTCCGCTGTACAGAGACGGCTTCTTCCGCGAGTTTGCGATACGCCTCGTCCCGGGCGATTTCAGCCATGCTTACAGTTTTGGCACGTGCGGTTTTTAAACCTTGTGATATCACAACCGTAGCCAATATGGTAATCAGTGACAGAATAACAAGCACAAATCCCATGCCGCCAATGCCAAAAATTATTTCTTCATTCATTTTTATCCCCCTTTTCATCTTTAACATTTGCGGTAGCACCAGTTTTTTTAATCGTGAGCGTTTTTACCGCTTCAGCGATGCTCTCCGGGCTTAAGTGGAATGCAAACAGTGTGACTTCGTAATAATTCATTGCTTTGCCATCCTCCGACAATTCCATTTTGCTGGTCACCAATCCAGCATTCTCCAGGCGCTTCAGGTGCATGTATAATAATGGCCGGCTAATCATTACCTCACGGGCGAGTTGACTTACGTGGATACGTTTGCCCGCCAACAAGGCAATAATCCTTAACCGGTGCGGGTTTGCTAATGCCTCCAGCACCTTGATTAAATCATCTCCAGCAGGTGACATTGGTGTTAATTCACTACGATCATTTATTTCCTGATTCCTCCTTTAGCTCATCAGCGTCACAACCATAAACAATCATTTACGTTACACCTGTAATAAATATATTACAGGTGTAACGTAAATGTCAATACATCTAAAACCTATTGACATTTACGTTACGTAAAGGTGTATAGTTGTTTTGTCAGGAGGTGAGAACGTGGAATATACAGTGCAGAAATTAGGACTGCTGGCCGGCATCAGCACTAGAACGCTGCGATATTATGATGAGATTGGGATTCTTAAGCCGGCCCGAATCAATTCGTCGGGGTATCGCATATATGGTCGGGCTGAAGTAGACAAGTTGCAGCAAATTCTCTTTTACAAAGAGCTTGGCGTAAGTTTGGAAAATATCAAAGATATAGTAACTGCACCGTCTTTTGATGGTTCAAAGGCACTGAAGAATCATCGCGAAAAGCTTTTTGATAAAAGGAAGCAATTGGATTTATTAATAACCAATGTGGATAAGACCATAGCCTTAATGGAAGGGAAGATAATTATGACTGATAAAGAGAAATTTGCAGGCTTCAAGCAAAAAATGATTGATGTCAATGAGAAAAAGTATGGTAAGGAAATCCGAGCCAAGTATGGCGATGAGCGGGTCGGTAAATCAAATAAAGTAATCAAAGACATGACCGAGGAGCAATATCTGCAGGTGGAAAAACTGGGTGCCAGCGTGATTGAAACGCTAAAAGCAGCCATGGTTACAGGCGACCCAGCAGGTGAGCTGGCCCAAAAAACTGCAGATTTACATCGCCAGTGGCTGAGCTTTTATTGGGATTGCTATACCAAAGAAGCACATGCCGGTCTGGCCCAGATGTATGTGGATGACGAGAGATTTACTGCCTACTATGATAAGCAACAACCCGGCGTGGCTGCGTTCTTAAGAGATGCAATTTTAATTTACACTGGAATGGGCGATTTTTCTTAACAGCTAATGGCCCAAATAGTGTATTATGGGTTAAGGGGTTTGTCTGTAATTAAATATTTGGCTAAGATGGGGATGAAATATGGTTTTTTCTTTAATTAGTATCGGGTTATTACTGATTGTTGTTGTGGTAATTGTTCTGATAGTTACGGGGCTTAAAGCTGAAACGGACAATGGAGGAAAAAACATGATAAAAAATGTTTATATATATTTGGTGCTATTTGCTACATTAATGATGACCATCGGTGGAAGCGTAGGCGCTTTTATGGCCGTTGCCGATATAATCCAACCTGTTCCTTATTATCAAACCTTTGAGGAATTTAAGCGTTTTGACGTTAAGGAACCTCGTATTGGTGCAAATACCATAGACCAGGAAGCTAATCTGTCGGAAGAAGAGCTGAGGCAACAATATGATGCAATGGTATTAATGGAAAGTGAAAGGCAAGCTAATAGAGCCAAGAATTACCTTATTAAAAGTTTTGGCTGGATCATAATCCCGTTACCGGTTTTTCTATATTTTCAACGTCGTTTAGTTAATAAAGAAATCTAATAGATACCCGCTTCGCAGTGGTGCATAGAACAAACCCCACAAGAAAGCAGGTTTGCAAACTTATGTAACCTGCTTTGTTCATATCAGATGCCTGTCCCCTTTTTGTTTTCTCTTTTTTTCGCTTCGTATTCATATTATTGTCTTTTAACTGACAGCTATTATAACATATAATAAAGGTAAACAGGGAGGTTGACCCATTGATTGATACCAGAAAATTAATTGAATCCATTGCGGAGCTAGTGATTAACATTTCGGTTAGTTTTCGTACCCATAACAGTGAGTTGGTTGCCAAAATCAAACGGGACAGCCTGCTGCTGGAGCAGAAAATAAAAGACAGCCGGGATGAACAGAATGTTGACTATATTGAAAGTGTCAGGCAAAATCTGGATAAACTGGCGGCAGCCGTGGAACAAAAAGTGACCGCTGGGATAATTTTTACTGAAAACGCAGTCAGTGAACTGTACACACTTTTTAACGCACTGATCGACTACACTGTAAATGTTCATGATTACCAGTTAACCGGGAATAAGGTTTTAGAGCAGCATATTAAGAATGAAGCTGAGAAGTATGCCCGGTTTGCCAGGGATGCTGCCACCAAGCACGAAGAAAGGTTAATCCAGGGTATCTGCCAGTCTAAATCTTCCGCTATTTACTTGGATATGCTTGACGGTATCAGCGGCATATTTTACAACCTATCCCGCATTGTCGGGTAGACCCACATGCTGCAGTCGCATCAAACCCCATAATCCCGGCTTTTTTTATTGTTAAGTACCAAAAAGGGTACAGGCAGCTATTTACGGTTTTCGAAAAAAGATGTCTGCCCCCGAGGGCACTGAAAAAGTCTAGGTCCGTGTCATTTTGAATTAAATGAAGTGAAATGAAGAATCTCTAAAGCAGCTTAAAAAATACTTAGATTCTTCGCTACGCTCAGAATTAACATGCGTACTCGCACCACGATAAATGAACAACTTACCTTTGTTCAGATTAAGCTTGTCATCCTGAGCGATAGCGAAGGATCTTATCTTTTAAGATTCTTCGCTGCGCTCAGAATGACAGGATCCTTCTTGATATTCATAGCAATGCCAATCTTGGTTATGCCATATTAATTGACTTTTTCAGTAACATATGCTGATAATTGCGTATAGAAGTTGGGAATTTTATTCTTTTCTTCGCGTGCCCATTGTGATTACGAACAGGCCCAGAATGGCCAACGCGTAGCCCCCCAGCAAAACCCCGAATCTCCAGTTGTCCGTCGCTTGTAGCGATAGCGCTCGGACCAGGTAAACCCCTGCAAAAGCTGTGCACGTCCCCGCCACCCAGTAGACTCGCCTGTAGGTCGTCATTTTAGCACTGGAATCAGGGTTACGTAGATGCCTGTAATGATGGCAGACGTGATTACCCCGCTGATATTAGCCCCGATGGCATAGGGCAGGATAAGCGACTGGGGGTTGGCCTCGGTGACCGCTTTCTGGGCCACTTTACCGGTGGTTGGAATGCAGGAGACCCCGGCGATCCCGATTACGGGGTTAAATTTTCCTTTGTTGATAAAGTACAGCACGTATCCGCCGACGATGCCCCCCACTCCTGACAACAGCAGGGCCAGGATGCCCAGCACCAGCAGAATGAGAATTTTGGGGTTCATAATAGTGTTGGCCTCGCATAATACCCCCAGCAGAATTCCCAGGAAGAATGTGGACCCGTACAGAAGGGGCCCTTCAATGAAAGAGATATAGTGTTTCAGGTTGGCCTCCCTGACGGTCACCCCCAGGAAAAAGGACATAAACAAGGGGGCAGCCACGGGGAACAAAAGGCTCAGCACTGTGCTGGTGATAATGGAAAAAGCTATTTTCTCCCCCGGTGTGACGGTGGGTATCTTGCTCAGGTCCATTTGGATGCCCCGCAGGCGTTTGGGAATGAGTAGTTTAATTAAGTACGGATAACCGCCGTAAGTAAGACTGAGATACAGATAAGCTACTATAGTTATGGGCACGAACAGGTCCGGAGCCAACATTAGGGAAGTGTAGAGGACCATGGGTCCGTCGGCGCCGCCGACCATGGCTATGGAAGCCGCTTCGTTGTAATCCAGCCCCATCGCAACAGCGATGGGAAAGGTGGCTACTGTACCAAGCTCAGCGCAGATGGCAATAAACATGCTGCTGAAGGGGTTGGCCAGCACGTAGCCGACCTCGGTCATCACGCCGATGCCCAGGAAGATAAAGCAGGCAATCAGCCCGTTACTGAATGTTAAGGTGTACAAGGGTTGGAGGAAGTCAATCTGCAATACTGCCATCAGCTGTGAAGGGTTGCTCACCAGCGGGTCAATGAATATTGTGCCCATCTGCCCGCCGGCCAGGAACAACACAGCCGCGTTGACCGAGGCCATGCCGAAACCCATGGGGATCATCAGCAGCGGATCGAGCAAATTTTTAGCCCCCAGATAAACAAGAGCAATGCCAAGCGCAATCAGCGCCAGCCTAGCCACGGTTATGGAAGTGTCGGCGGCCAGTAGTGTGGCAATGCCCTGGAACAGGTTGACGAATTCAATGTCCGGCATTTTTTACCCCTCTTTCGCTACGCAGGTTATGATTTGGTTGCCGCCGTGGCGCCTTTCCATTTCTCCGCTCTTATTTTCACGTTCCCCCGGAACCTGATGCCCCAAAAAATTCCTTTGATTAAGCCGGCCACCATGTAGGAGATTAGTGCTCCCGCAAAGAAAACGATTAGGGCGATGACAACGGATTCGGTAACAATCATTTCACTCACTCCTTAATTTTTTTCATGGTTATACCGTTAACTCAGTAAATGGTACAGCGTTGTGTCATTGCTATGAATACAACGAAGTGAAAAACCTTGTCATTAAGCCTGTCATTCTGAGCGCAGCGAAGAATCTTAAAGCCCAGATCCTTCGCTAACGCTCAGGATGACAGCTTTCCCCAATGGGGATTACTGACGGAATAATCATGATTTTTTTTAGTCTATCATTATCGCGCCTCGTGCCTGTGGCAAATCTCACATACCATATTTACTTGAACTAGGACGCTTATTTTACTGGCGCTTGTTTATTGATTAAGCAATTTAGATGCCAGTGATATAATCTCCGTAGGGGCAAGGTTAAAGGAACCGTATTTATGCGTATCTGCATAACAAGCCTGAGTAAACCAGATGGAATAAGACTTTTAATGCCATTGCAACAATACATAGGTTATGTAAAAATACATATAGCAGGAGTCAGAAGTCAGAAGTCAGAAGTCAGAAGTCAGAAGGAAACAACCTGCAAAAACAATTGAAGCATTTGGGATGTTTCAAAATACATGCTTATTTTGCAAAATCCAGGCACTCTTGAATTTTAAGTTCTGACTACTGACTACTGACTACTGAAGATCAACACATGGGTTATGCAATATTACATAATGTGATATTCTGGTGTTGGTATTATTTTTGCTAAATAGATTAAATAGTTCGGTGTTTGGGCAACCAAAAATTATAAGTTTGGAAGGGGCTATATTCGTGTTAATCAAGGATGTCATGACCCCCGTAACAATTAGTCTGAGTCCAGGTCAGCCGGCATCCGAAGCCTGGCGGTTGATCCGGGAACATAAGGTGGCGGGCTTGCCAGTGGCGGGGCCGGGCGGGGAAATCGTCGGGATGGTCACCAGGGATGCCTTATTTGAGGCTGGCCCCGAAGTATTTAACGGCTCGGTACGGGTTGTTGATGTGATAGACGCTCGGATATCTCCGCTGCAGCAAGACGTCCCCCTGGTTGACGCCTGGGCATTGCACGGGCAAGTTTTCCCGGTGCTGAACGGTGCAAACAAACTGTGCGGTATGGTGGACAAAAACAGGGTAGTAGTAGAGCTTTTTAAAAAAGCCAACTGGATTTTTCTACAAGTGGAAACCATCCTGGACTCGGTGGGCAACGGCATCATCGCCGTCAACAACCAGGGTATTGTTTCCCTGTACAATCGGGCGGCCGAGAAAATGACCCGGCGACCCAAGAGCCAGGCTATGGGTAGGCACCTTTCGGAGGTGATTATCCCCCAGGGGTTAATGGAGTTCCTCGATGAGGGTCGGAGTCAAACCGAGTGTAAGCTTTCCGTGACTTACGCCAAGGGCGACCGAACTTACTTGACCAACCGCAGTTCAATTTACGAGAACGGCCAAATCGTAGGCGCAGTGGCCATATTCCAAGATATTTCCGAAGTGGAGCAGATTTCTCAAGAGCTTAATTCAGTTAAACAACTAAACAGCAAACTCAATTTGATTATTGAGTCGTCCTACGACGGAATCCTGCTGACCGATCGGGATGGCTGTATCTTGAAGGCCAACCAGGCTCATGAACGCATTACCGGTTTGCCCTCGTCTGAAATCCAGGGCCGCAGCATGTCCGAACTGGTACAAACCGGGGTCTACTCGCGTTCCATCGTGGACGAGGTGATGCGTGAGGGCAAGCCGGTGACCATATTGGAGAAAAAACATTTCCTAATTACCGGCAGCCCAGTCAGGGACCAGGGCGGGGAAATAGTCCGCGTCGTGGTTAACATCCGTGACCTCACCGAGCTGAACAGTTTGCGGGAGCAGCTGGAGCAGACCAGGGAGCTGAGCGAACGCTATCAGGGGGAGCTCAACGAATTGCGGGGTAAGCTGATCATCCAGGAGGGGCTGGTGTTTAACTCGCCCAAAATGATTGAGCTGCTGCAGGTGGCCTCGCGCTTGGCTGCGGTGGACACCACGGTTTTAATCCTGGGGGAATCAGGGGTGGGCAAAGAGGTTATCGCTACGACGATCCACAGCAAAAGCAAGCGCAAGGACGGCCCGTTTATTACCGTAAACTGCGGGGCCATACCGGAGAACCTGCTGGAGTCTGAGCTGTTCGGCTACGAGCGGGGCGCCTTCACCGGGGCAAACCGGGAGGGCAAGGCGGGCATATTCGAGCTGGCGCACAACGGTACTCTGTTTCTGGACGAAATTGGCGATTTGCCCCCGGGCTTTCAGGTTAAGCTGCTGCGGGTCATCCAGGAAAGGGTAGTGCTCCGGGTGGGCGGAAGCAAGACGCGCCCCATCAACGTGCGCATTTTGGCGGCGACTAACCGTGACCTGGAGACGCTGGTGCGGGAGGGCAGGTTCAGGGAAGACCTGTACTTTCGGATTAACGTGGTGCCCCTTAAGATATGGCCCCTGAGGGAGCGCAAGGAAGACATTATCCCGCTGGTGCAGGTGTTCAGAGAAAAATACGAACGGCAGTATGGACTGCGCAAAAACATCGACCCCCGGGTTTACGAGGCCCTGCTGAACTATCACTGGCCGGGTAATGTGCGGGAGCTCGACAATATCATCGAGAGGCTAATGGTGACCACTCTCGGCCAGGAAATCACGGTGGGCGACCTGCCGGCACACGTGTTTAAAAACCTTGAACAGCAGCAACCGGAAGTGTATGTAAAAGGGGTCATGCCCCTGAAGAGCGCAGTGATGCAGCTGGAAAGACAGCTGATTGGCAATGCTATCAGGGAATTCGGCAGCGCCAACAAAGCCGCCGGGGCGCTGATGGTAGACCAATCCACCATCGTGCGCAAGATGAGCCGGCTTAGGGACCAAGGTTTGGCAATTTGATCAATCAGATGTATTACTGATAACTGGAGGGATAGCTCCATGAACTATATGTACTTTAAGGTGGAAGCATATGTATTTTAACACAAGGGAATATCTTGAACGAATTCGTTTTTATGGAGATCCTGCTGTAGATCTGCAAACTCTAAAAGCTTTGCACAAATGCCATATATTTAATGTTCCATTTGAAAACTTAGACATCCATTTTGGAAAACCAATTTATTTAAATGTGGCATATTTATGGGAAAAGATTATTGAAAGAAACCGGGGCGGTATATGTTACGAACTTAATGCTTTATTTTACACATTACTCAAGAAACTCGGTTTTAAAGCCAAAATGATATCGGGCAGGGTCCTGGGGGCAAACGGTAAATATAAAGAAGAGTTCGACCATATGGCCATAATTGTTGATCTGCAGCAATCATGGTTAGTGGATGTGGGTTTCGGGGATAGTTTCTTAGAGCCGATTCGAATAGGGTTAGAATCTCATCAAAGGGATAGCTCCGGATTTTATAAAATTGTTAGACATGATCAAAAATATCTGAGATTATGTCGTTCAGAAGATGGAATAAATTTTAATGTTTTGTACATCTTTACTTTAAAGAGTCGTAAACTAGAAGATTATTATGATATGTGTCAATTTCACCAAACCTCCCCAGAATCCTTGTTCACTCAGAAACGTTTGTGCACTATGCCAAAAGCGAATGGACGAGTTACTTTTAAAGATCTAAAAATTATTGAAACTGTAAATGGGATTAAAACGAAACAGGTCATCGCCAATAATGAACAATTTTTAAAGCTTTTAAAACAACATTTCGGTATTTGCATTTAAGACAGACCAATTTTAGAGCATTGGATGTTTGCTTTTCTATTGTTTCATGATTAACATTTAATCTAGAATTAAAAAATATGCTACTAAAAAAAGTATTGTCCAACGTTAAATGGAGGGGTGCTATGAAACCTGTAAAGTTAAATGACATTGTAGTACATTTGGATTGTCTAATGGATGGCTGGAAGGTGTACTATAACAAAAAAACCGGCCAAATTACAGAGGTACAAGTTGAATGTTTAGCTATTATCGAGGATTCGGATGAAGAAGATGATTTTGGCGAATATAGTGGCTGGGAAAGGGAAGCAATCAATGAAGCCATTGACATTTTATATAATTGGAACGATTATATTGAGCTGCCAGATCGATATGAAATTCATGAATATAGCATTATGGAGGAGTTTTGTAATTCCATTGAGGATGCAAGGTTAAGTAACAAGCTTTGTAACGCTATATCCGGCAGGGGGGCGTTCCGGCGGTTTAAAGATTTAATAATTCGGCATGACTTGGAAGATAGCTGGTATGCTTATAAGCACCAATCAATAGTACAAATAGCACGGGAATGGTGCGAAGATAATAAGATACCGCTAGTGGAAGAATAAAAACCCCTCTGTTCAAATTAAGCTTGTCATCCTGAGCGCAGTAAAGAATCTGGTTTTAAGATTCTTCGCTACGCTCAGAATGACAGATTTTTTGTATTCATAGCAATAACAGACTTAAAAGATTCTTCAAGCAATGACAGGCTTAAAAGGTTCTTCAACTCTAGCATTCATAGCAACGACACGTCGCTGTACCACTTACAGAGTTAACGATATAATCATGTAAATAATAACAATATGTTAATTTTCAATTGGTTTAATCCTGGTGTTTTCCTTTAAATCCAGGTTTCCGTCCCGGATAATTATCGCCCCTACTGCCAGGCCTTCCGTTATTTCAATATTTTCCCTGTCCCCAATGCCTGTTTGCACCAACCTGCGTTTAACCCGGTTATCAATTACCACCATCACTTCCCTGCCGCCATCTTTTAGGGTACGCACAGCTTCCCGGGGGATTACCAGTACACCCTGCGCGGCTGATGTTTCAATGGCCACCTTTACCTCATAACCGGGTTTCAGGTTGGCCGGGTCGTCTAGGGTAATCATTACAGGCACCCGTCTCTGGATTACCCCCAGGGCGGATTGTTTTTCTACGGCCAGGGGATATATCTCCCTGACTTCGCTGTACAATACCTTTGTACCAAGAACCGGAGCGGTAATGGTTACCCGTTGGCCCAGTTTTACTTCACCCAGGTCGTCGCTGAGGATATCCGCCTTGATTTCAAGTTTGTCCGGCACCGCCACACTGGCCAGCAGTGCACCCGGGTTGACCACCTGTTCCTGTTTGGCCGGCAAACCGAGGATAATGCCGTCTACGGGGCTTTGCAGCGTCAGTTGCTGCTCTTTGCGGTTAAGGTTCTGCAGCGATTGGTTCATGCCAGCCTCTTGTGCCCGGGCGCTTTCTAACAGCGCTGTTTGCTCCTGCAGGTTTTGCTCCATGGTTTTAACCCTATGTTCGGCTTCTTCATATTCCACTGTGGGAATGGCTCCTGCCTCATGCAGTGACCGGAGGCGCTCCAGGTTTTCCCCGGCCTTTTGCAATTCCAGATCGATACGCTGCACAGCTGCTTGGGCTGCGGGGATGGATGCTATGGTTTGGGATAATTGAGAGCGGGTGTCTTCAATTTGAATAGACAGATCCAGGTTTTCCAGTACCATTAAGGTCTGTCCCGCTTTAACTTGTTGACCGGTGGCAACGGGAACTTGTACAACTCTGGCGTTTTGAACAGCGTGCAGGTCGTAGTTGGTGGCAGACTGAATATAACCGGTATCCTCAACGGACCGGATGATATCCCCGGTTTGGGCCTGCACTGTTTCCGCCTCGGTTCCACCGGTTAAAACTGCGGCCGTGGCTATTAACCCCAATATCACCACGATGCTCACCCATAGGAATATCTTTTTTCTTTTTTTAACAACCGGCTTCATAATCAGACCTCCTGGTTATTATTCATGAGCATTCTTTTATTCTGACTCCTGACTTCTGACTCTTGTCTCCACAAGAAATTAATCCTTATTCTTCAATACTTCCACCAAATTAAGCTGTTTGACACCCCGGACACCCAGCAGGTGGGCTACCAGGATGAAGAAAAAACCACCCAGTGCAGCATATATATAAGTGGTCGGGTAGATGGTTACCGGCAGGGTAAAAAGGTCGGTGCTCACCGCATTCATGTAGCCCTTAGCCATCAGGTATCCGAAAGGCAGGCCCAGCGCCACTCCCAGCACGGACTGCAGCAGATTCTCTTTCAACAGGATGCCGGAGACTTCTTTTACCGAAAAGCCCAGCACCCGCAGCGAGGCCAATTCGCGCTGCCTTTCCGAGAAACTAATCACCGCAGAGTTGTACACGATGGCGAAGCCTAGCAGCAGGGCGAAGAAGACCAGCATAGAAATCGAATAAATCATGGCGTCCATATTTTGATTGAAATTGTCCAGGTCTTTTTGGCGGCTCAGGATGGATGACACGCCGGTCATCTCCTCCAAATCCTCTTCTAGCCGGGCGGCAAAGGCCGGGTCCACCTTCAGCATTACACCGGAGGCTAGCTGCCTCTCCTGCAGCATGCGGTTGGCCTGTTCCAGGGAAACGAAGGAGCCTCCCCCTACCAGTTGCATGTTGATGCCTACGATTTTAACCAGGCTATGTCTGGCCGGGCCGATACCCAGCAAGGTTTCCACTTCCACCATATCGCCGACCCGGGCTCCCAGTTTCTTGGCTGTCCGCTGGTTAATTAGCAAGCCTTCTTCGGGCACTTGGGCGGGCTGCTGCCGGTGGTCAAACAACCTTTTCAAGGTGGCTTGAGGGTTCATGCCGGTAATGGCATCATCTTCACTTTGGCCGTTAAACTTAATTTTAGCCGGTATTTCCATTAATGGTTCCGATCTCTGGATCCCTTCCAAACGGGTGATATTCAGAATTTCATTTTCCTTAACCGGTGCGGCAAACCGGACCAGGTAATCATAACGCTGATTCTGGTGAAAATGAGATTCGACCATATAGTCGACGGCGTCAATGGTGAACAGGGACACCACCAACATGCCCACGGCAAAAACAACACCCACCAAGGTGATGGCGAAGCGGCCGCGGTTACGAGCGGCGGACCTGATGCTCATTTTCCAGGCGGTATCCAGCCGATGCCATAGCCATGACAAATTCTCAACCAGGGTTTTGCCACCACCTTTGGGCGGCTCGGGGCGCATGGCTTCCGCGGGGCTGATGGCGGTAATACTGCGGCAGGCGGTCAAGCCGGCCAGGATGCTCACGCCAAGGCTGAGCAGGAAACCGTATAGGATGGCCTCGGTGTTCACAGCACCAATGGTGGCCGGCAGGTTGAAAAACATGGCATAGGCCTGGGACATTATCGCAGCCAAAGCCAGACCCAGCAGTGTGCCCAGACCGGCGCCGCATAAAGCTACCAGTACGGAATAACTGGTGTAATGCAGTATTACTTGCCGGCTATTGTAACCAATGGCTTTCATGACCCCGATTTGCAGGCGCTGGGCGCGGACCATGCGTCCCAGGATGACAAACTGGATGGCGGCGGCAATACCCAAGAAAATGGCCGGCATAAAACGGGCCGCTGCTTTTAGGCCGTCCAGTTCTCCCTCCAGCATGGCGTAACTGAGCTGTTGTTTGCGCGGGTAAGCGGCCAGATTGCCGTAGGGCTCCAGGATGCTTTTAACCTGTTGGGCCAGCTTTTCTTCATCGGTGCCCGGGGCCAAGGTAACCAGAACCTGGTTCACCTGTCCTTGCAAGTTTAATAGCTGCTGGGCCCTTTCGCGGGACATGGTGATAATGCCGAAGGACTTGGGGTCGGGTAACAGGGTGGCAGCGTCCTTCATCAGGTAAATAAATTCCGGCCCGGTGGCGGTGCCCACCATGGTTAGGGGTACCGTTTTGCCCTCGGCTACGATGGTGACAACGTCGTTAAAGTCCAGGTCGTTGGCAGCGGCATACTGGGGATCGACCAGAATCTCGGTGTCCCCGGTGCGGGTGTGTTGTTCCCCGGGCCGGGCAGCCACACCCTCGGTGGCAAAAAAGCGACCGGTGAGTAGCTGCAGGCTGTTGATTTCGCGTTCCATGGGCAAGGTATAGCTGGTTAAACGGGCGGTGGCCCGTTTATTATGTTCGTTTACCAGAGTCACGTCCTTTTGGATGCGCCCGGTGACCCCGGTGACCCCTGGTAGGGCCTCAATCTGTTTAGTCACTTGTTGTGGGGCTTTAACCACGTGAAAGTAATAGTCCGCAAAATGATGATCCCGATAAAACTGATCCTTTGATTCGTTCAAGTTAAAGTACGCGGTGGTCATACCGATATAAACGGCGATGCCCATCGTAACCACCGCCGCCACGGCTATAAACTGCCCCTTGGTCTTGCCGATGGTGCGCCATAATTTTTTATATAGGGCCCCCATTACCACTCAATCCTTTCTGGTGGCAGGGGGGAGGCATTCTCCCGGATTTCGGCTATCAATCCGTCTCGCATCCGAATTACCCGGTGGGCCATGTCTCCAATGGGGGTATTGTGGGTGACGATGACCACGGTGCTGCCCCTGGCCCGATTGATTTTGACTAAAAGAGCCAGGATGAGTATCCCGGTCTGGTAATCCAGGGCACCGGTGGGCTCATCACAGAGCAGCAGACGGGGATTTTTAACTGCCGCCCGGGCGATGGATACCCGTTGCTGTTCCCCGCCACTCATCTGGGAGGGGAAATGGTCCATCCGGTCGGCCAGACCCACGTCGCTTAATACTTCGGTTACTGCCAGCGGTTCGTCCACCAGGTCGGCGGCCAGTTCCACGTTCTCTCGGGCGGTCAGGTCGGGGATCAGGTTATAAAATTGAAAAACAAAGCCGATTTCATTTCTTCGGTAACGGGTTAACTGGTTGTCATTAGCCAGCCCGAGGTTATCATTGTCAAAAAAAACATCACCTGCGGTAGGGAGGTCCATGCCCCCCATGATATTAAGCAGGGTACTTTTCCCAGACCCGCTGGGGCCCAGGATGACCACTATTTCCCCCTGGTAGATGTCCAGGGAGGTTTCCCCCAGGGCATTTACCGTTACTTCGCCCATGTGATAAGTTCTGGTTACGCCGTTTAAACGCATTAGTACATTATTGGTCATGTCCGCACGCCTTTCAAGGTTTTTCCGAAGCTTCGTCTATTGCACCCTTTGTCCAGCGCTCATATTGAACCGTTAAATCTGCTAAATACCAGTTGATAAAACTAAAATAATCTTTCAGCACCGTCAGATTTTCCCTGGATTCCCGGTTTTGGGCTGGCACAGTACTAAGCCCCAGGTCGATTACTTGTGCCCACAACTGCATCGCGCCGGCCTTTTCAAGCGAAGCCTTAATCCAGGACTGGGTATTGGCCAGGTAACGGGCTTTGCGTTCTCCCGGGATGCTTAGCTTTTCAAATATGTGCATCAACAGACCCTGGCGAATGGTAAGAGATGCCGTGGCCTTGCTAAACATCAAATCTGTGGCTATCTCGTCCAGGGTTTTGGGCTGATTAGCCAGCAGCAGGTAGCCAAAGGTGCGGCCCAGGGTCTTGGATGCACCGGAACTCTCCATTAACAAGCCCAGTTCTTCCACGAATTGAAGTTCTTGTTCGTTGATGGTTGCACCACCTCCTTAATAGCATTATAGTTTTTAGTTTGTTTAGTTGCAACTAAACAAACTAAAAAATGTAAAAAAAGACGCCCCCATTCTGTCTGGTAGCGTCAATAACGGAGAGTGGACTAGTTGTTAAGTCAGACTCCTAGGACCATATCTGCTGCAGCCGGGCCAAAACATCCTCGGCGCCGGCCATTATTTCTTCAATAATATCTTGCACAGGTTTAACCTCACCAATCAGACCGATGCACTGCCCCAGCGGTAAGGTGCCCCCGTCGGTGTCGCCGTCGTATAGGGCCTGCCGCCCCACCTGACCGCTGATAACAGTGAGCAACTCATCTAGGCTGGCGCCTCGCTCTTCCATTTTAAGCACCCTGGCTGCGGCGGCGTTTTTCATTACCCTGGCGCCGTTGCCAATAGACCGTTGGATCATCACGGTGTCGGTTTCCCGGGCCTTGACAATCCATGCCTTGAAGTTGGGGTGGGCCAGGGATTCGGTGGTGGCTACAAACCTGGTGCCCATTACTACGGCCTCGGCTCCCAGTGCCATAGCGGCTACCAAACCATGGGAATCGGCTATACCGCCGCCGGCTATGACCGGTATAGACAGTCTGCTGGCAGCCTTGGGCGTCAGAATCATGGTGGTTACATCGTCCATGCCGGGATGACCGCCGCATTCAAAGCCAACAATAGTCACGGCATCCGCCCCCACACGCTCAGCCTTTTCGGCAAAACGCACAGCCGGCACTTTGTGGATTAGTTTTATCCCCGCCTTTCTAAGGTGAGGCGCAATCTGTTCCGGGCTGCGTCCCGAGGTTTCTACCACGGGCACCCGCTCTTCGATTACGGCTTCGAAATATGCCAAGGTTTTATCCTGGGGGCCCGCATCGGGTAACATAGAAACATTAACCCCAAAGGGTTTGTCCGTCAGCTCCCGGGTTTTACGAATTTCTTTCACCAGATCCTGTTTGGTGGGCTGGGTGGCAGCAGTTATAATGCCCAAACCGCCGGCGTTGGACACTGCAGCGGCCAGTTCAGCCCTGGAAAGCCACTGCATGCCGCCCTGAATAATCGGATATTTAATGCCTAATAGTTTGGTTATTCTGGTTTTCATTTATATTCACCTCCCCCAAATCAACTGTTATATCGCTGCGCTCCCCCTTTTTTTAGCTCGCTATAAAATACTGTTTTCTAGATAACTCCTTTTTTCCGTGCAGTAAATGGTATATAAAGATACACGCAAATACAACTACGCCCAGCGCCACATACATGCCACGGAAACCAAGTATCGGGATGATATAGCCTAGTAAGAAAGGACCAATCCCTATTCCTCCATCCAGGCAAATGAAAAAGGTTGACGTAGCAAGTCCGATGCGGTGCTTAGGTGATTCTTTTACGGCAATGGCCTGGGTACAAGACACAATAGTCCCATACCCAAGACCAATTAATGCAGCGGCTAACAAGAGAGTGAAGCTGTGATGGACTTGACTAAGTAATCCTAAGCCTAACGTAAAAATAATTAGCGAGGGGTAAATAATCAGATTGGCCCCTTTTTGATCAAGCAGCCGGCCGGTGAATGGTCTGGAAATTAAGATAAATACAGCATATACAATAAAGAAGAAGCTTGCCGCGTGAATTAATTCAATTTCTTTGGTATAAGTTGTTAAGAATGCCAGGATGCCTGAGAAAGAAAAACCCATGATGCCCATAATGATGGAAATTGGCACAGCCTTTACTTCAAAGAAATCTTTCAATCTAAAACCTTTCATTGCTTCAAGCTGTTTTTTATTTAGCTTGGTTTCAGGGATATATAAAAAGAAAGATATTAAAATACTGATCACAGTAAAAAGAGTACAGACTACAAACATCATGGTAAAACCTGCATGCTGGCTGATAAAAACGCCCAGGAAGGGTCCAATGGCCATACCCATTGTAGCGCTCATGGAAAAGTAACTTGTCCCTTCACCCAAACGCTCTCTGGGGATAATATCCATTATAGCTGTTGCTAGTGCGGTCGCCGTAACGCCGAACGCTGCCCCGTGCATAAAACGAACCAGAAGCAGTAGGTTCAAGTCTTCTATGACAAAATACAACAGCGTAGCCAATAAGAATAAAAACAATCCTCCGAATAGTACCTTTTTTCGGCCAATTCTTTCAATATATTTACCTGTAAAAAGGCGGAAAACCACCGTACCAATGATGAATATGCTGGAAGCAAGGCCGGCCTTGCTTTGTGAAGCATTAAATTCTTCAATAGCATAAACCGCTAAATTAGTCATCAATAATAAAAAGGTTATGGCAAGAAAAAAATTGGCAGCCGAAATAATAATAAAATCTTTGGTCCATAATTGGGGTACCGCTTTATTCATTTGCATATCTCCACATTCATTATATTGCCTATAGTTATAAGTAGTTGATTGATTGCTTCCCTAGTTAAGTCGTTTACTTTGCGCGTTAAGCACTTTTGCACCTTTTGTTGGCTTTTTTTTAGTAGTACTCGTAATTACTATCATAGTAGTTTATTTTTTCGTTGTCTATTGTTGAAAACCTTTTTGCTACCCTTGCCCAAAATGACCATATGGATTGCTAACCATAAAAAACATATCTGCCAATCCCCTTGATCTGCCCCCTGAACAGCTGACAGACCGGTTTGTTCGAGGGGATGTATCCAGAACGACGGAAGGGTCAGGCCTGGGTCTTTCTATTGCCCAAAGCTTAACCAATATCCAGGGAGGCAGGTTTAAGATCGAAATTGATGGTGATTTATTCAAAGCGCTTGTAGAAATGCCCTTATGGTTGGAATAATCGGCCAGCACAGCAAAACCGGGCCCTCGTCAGGCCCGGTTTTGACACTGTAGTAAATTTATTGCGGCCCAAGTAAAATAGAAGGATGATATCTATTTATAAAACAGCTTATAAGACAGTCATTTTGAACGCATGAAGAATGGTCCTTCGTTAACGCTCAGGGTGAGGGGTGCCCCTACGACAACGATTGGGATATTGTTGGTGCATATAAATTGTTGACAACCTTAAAGTCTATTTTTAGGGTAATATATATCTAAGTAGCGTTGTTTTATTGTCTCCGGGTAGATCAGTTTTTACCCCGCAGGCGCTAGGATTATACAAGGTATGCGACTTTGTTTTTTTATCTGGGTATAAAAATCGAAGCAATATGGCAATAATTCATAAAAAATAGGGCTATTTGTATATTTTTTATGTCTGAGGCACTTGCTTTTTAAAATCTTATTTTGTACTATCAACTTAATTAGCACTCATTTAATGAGAGTGCTAGCAAAATATTAAACATTTGGTGCAACGGGGTTGGATGATTAAACTGTACCGGTTTAGTAAAATAAGTGGGTGGCATTAATAGGCCGACCCCAGGTTAATACCTGGGGTATCGGTGTTGTTTAACAGGTATATAAACTAACAGGTATTAAAGGAGGGCGCATGATGACAGAGGAAACTAAAACCCAGGGGCAACAAACGATGGAATTTCAGGCCGAAGTCAAGGAACTGCTTAACATCGTAATTAACTCCCTTTACACCGACCGGGAGATTTTTCTGCGTGAATTAATATCCAATGCTACTGATGCCTTGGAAAAATTTCGCTACCTGAGCATTACCGATAAGGAAGTGGCAGACGCCGACCTGCCGCTGGAAATAACCATCGAAGTGGACGAGCAGAACAAAACAGTAACTGTGGCGGACACCGGCGTGGGCATGACCCGAGACGAACTGGTAGAGAATCTGGGCACCATTGCTCACTCGGGTTCCAGGTCTTTCTTTCGCCAGATGGCCGAATCAGAACGCAAGGATCTTAATTTAATCGGTCAATTCGGGGTGGGCTTTTACGCGGCGTTCATGGCAGCTAAACAAGTGCGCGTGTTGACCCGTTCCTATCGTCCCGAAGCCCAAGGTGTGGAGTGGATCTCCGATGGTATGGGCGGATATTCTGTAATTCCGGCTCAAGGGCTGCAGCGTGGTACCAAAATCATTATGGAGCTTAAGGAAAACGCTGATGAATTTGCCAGTCCGGCCACGGTAAAGCAAATAATCCAGAAGTATTCTAACTTCGTGCCCTTTCCTATTATGCTGGGAGGCGAAAAGGTTAACACCGTCCAGGCCATCTGGACTCGCAATAAGAATGAGATCAAAGAAGAGGAATACAACGAGTTTTACAAGTTTATTGCCAACGCCTACGAAGAGCCCCAGTACCGGATGCATTTTTCAGTTGACGCGCCGCTGGCCATTAATGCGTTACTGTATGTGCCTGGGGAAAACATGGAACGGTTCGGTTTTGGCAAACTGGACCCCGGGGTGCATCTGTATTGCCGCAAGGTGATGATCCAACAAAACGCCGTGGGTCTGCTGCCGGAATGGCTGCGGTTTGTGCGAGGCGTGGTGGACAGCGAGGACATTCCGCTGAATATATCCCGGGAGACTATGCAGGACAGCGCTTTGATGGCTAAACTGCGCCGGGTAATTACCGGGCGGTTTCTTAAGTTTTTGGGTGAACAGGCCAAGACAGACCCTGATAAATATGCTGGCTTCTGGGATATCTTTGGTATATTCCTCAAGGAAGGAGCAGCTTCCGACTTTAACCATTACAAGGACATTGCGCCTCTGCTGCGTTTTGAATCATCCCGTTCCGAACCCGGCAAATATGTATCCCTGGACCAGTATGTGGACGGGATGAAGGAAAACCAGAAGCATATTTACTATATTAACGGCCCCACTCGGGAGGCTATTGAGGCCGGTCCCTACCTGGAGGCGTTTCGCACCAGGGATATAGAGGTGCTTTACACCCATGAACCGGTGGACGACTTTGTGCTTAGCAAACTGGCCGAATACCGGGATAAAAAACTAGTCTCTGCTGACCAAGCCGAACTGGACCTGCCGGAAAATGAGGTTAGTGAAACCTCGGCAAACGAGAAACTGGCCGGTGGAGACTTGAAAACCCTGATGGCCTGGATGAAGCAGACTCTTGGCGACCGGGTGGACGAAGTACGGGAATCAAAAAGACTGGTGGACAGCCCGGCAGTGCTGATTAACCTGGACGAGTATATGACCAGCAGCATGCAGCGGGTTATCCGGGCCATGAACCAGGATACAGCCGGCGTTGGCCGCAAAGCCCTGGAGATAAACCCGTCACACGGATTAGTCAGGGGCCTGGCCGCGCTTCGACTAAAAGACGAGGCTTTTGCCACCATGGCGGTAGAGCAAATTTATGATAACGCGCTTATCGCTGCGGGTTTGGTTTCAGATTCCAGGGGTATGGTAAACCGCATGTATCAGATCCTGGAACGGGCGGTGCAAGGGAATTAAACTTATGCGGCTCTTAGCCTCAGGAGGTATTGTTAATGAAACTGACCCGGCGGGAAATGGCTGCTCTGATCGACCATACGCTTTTAAAACCAACTGCCACCCAAGAAGATATTAACCGGTTATGCATGGAGGCCGAGGAGCATCGGTTTTTCTCGGTGTGCGTCAACCCCTTTTGGGTGCCCCTGGCGGCGAAGCTTCTTGACGGAACCGGGGTTAAAGTCTGCGCAGTGGTGGGGTTTCCCCTGGGATGCAATGCATCGGCTGTAAAAGCCTTCGAATCTGCAGAAGCGGTGCGGTCCGGTGCTGCAGAGGTGGATATGGTGCTGAATATCGGTGCCCTTAAAGAGGCTCGGTACAATGTTGTGGTTGAAGATATCCAGGCAGTGGTGCAAGCTGCTACTGCTGCCCACCCGGATGCTTTGGTCAAGGTGATTATAGAAACATGTTTTCTGACTAATGACGAAAAAAGAGCGGCCTGCCGGTTGGCCCCCGAAGCCGGGGCCTGCTTTGTCAAGACCAGTACCGGCTTCGGGGATGGCGGTGCTGCGGTTGAGGATGTGTTTCTAATGCGCAGTGTCGTCGGCCCGGGAATAGGTGTTAAGGCTTCCGGCGGTATTAAAACAGCGGGCCAGGCCCTGGACATGATTCGGGCCGGGGCGAGCCGCATCGGCACTAGCTCGGGGGTAGCTATTGTCCACGCGATGCTTGACTAGTTTTGTCCTGAGCCCATTTAAGACAGGTTTATTCCCGGATTATTGCTGCCTTGAACTTCTCTCTACTACACGGTTTTCATGCGAGTAAATAGTTAGCCTGTCGGTGCGGATAAATCCTACAATAGTAATACCTAATTCTTTGGCCAGATTGACAGCCAGTTCAGTAGGGGCGGAGCGAGCAGCAATTAGTGGGATACCCATCTTGGCTACCTTGATTAAAATCTCAGAGGAAACCCGCCCACTGAATACTAAAATTTTATCCGACATAGTAATATTATCTAACAGACAGCGGCCTGATACCCTGTCTACGGCGTTGTGTCTACCGACATCTTCAAAAAAAACAATTATCTCCCCGTTTACACAGAGAGCCGCACTGTGCGAGCCACCGGTGGCCTGGAACAGGGGAGAAACTTTTTCCACCTCATCGCATAAAAAAAAGATTTCGCCGGGTGTTATTTTAATATCGGTGGAGACGGGGACCACTCTTTTGGCGTTATTAAAAAAGTAAAGGGAGGGACCTCCCCGGGTGCAACTTGTGGTAACTAAACGTTTGACAAACCTTTCTTCAGTAAGAGCTTCTTCAGTAGTCTCCACCCTGATTGTTAGGTTGGTCTCATCAACAGTAATACCTTTTAAGTCTGCCGGCTGTTGTACTAATCCCTCGGAATATAAAAAACCTACCGCCATTTCTTTAAGGTCGCATGGGGAGCAAACCATAGTAGCAAATTCAAAATTATTTAAAATTAAGGTAACGGGTACCTCCCTGATGATCAAATCTTCGCCAGTGGCAAAGGCACCATTTCTGTACCTGATTACCGGCACTTTAGTACATGTTTCTTTTAGTTCAAACACACTTCTTCCTCCTTAGCAACTTTTAAAGTTATTGCTCTAAACAGTTTTAAGCTTCCCACTTACTGAGCTAACGCCATAATCATTAACTAAAATAGCGCCGGTATCATACTTAATCATTTGTTTAGTATGATACCGGCTTTCTTTTATTATGCGGAACCCGATCTAATTGGATTCATTTACGAGGCGGCAGGCGTTACCTTCATCGTAATATGTTTCATGCATTTTAACAACGGTTTTAAAATAAACACCGGTAAAATTGGGTATCTTAATATTTACCGGGTAAAAACCCGTCCAATTTCACTTTTTTGACGGAGGTAAACGAAAACCTATGACCGGACCCAAGTTTAAACGTTTGCCCGGGCACGTAGCTATTATTCCCGACGGTAACAGAAGGTGGGCGCAAAGTAAAGGTCTTCCCAAGCAGGATGGCTACCAGAGCGGACTCGATCCCGGTATCATGCTGTACGAGATGTGCCTGGAACTGGGTATTCCCGAGCTGACTTTTTACGGTTTTACCCAGGATAATACCAAACGCCCGGCTGTGCAGACCACGGCATTCCGCAAGGCTTGTGTGGATGCTGTGCGCAGGTTGTCTGAGCGGGACGCTGCGCTACTGGTTATTGGCGACTATACTTCGCCGCTATTCCCCGAGGAACTTACTGAGTATACTACCCGGAAAACCTTTGGTAAGGGTACGATTAGAATTAACTTCCTTGTTAATTACGGCTGGAAGTGGGATCTTTACCACATGACTAAACCAGCCGGCAACGGCGGCGGCCCAACCGTGGGACCGGCTAATATTCACAAGGCAGTGGCTTCCAATGATATTTCCCGGGTGGACCTAATTGTGCGTTGGGGCGGGCGACGCAGATTAAGCGGCTTATTGCCGGTACAGTCAATATATGCTGATTTTTATGTGGTAGATGATATGTGGCCGGATTTTGACAAAGAACATTTTTATGAGGCCTTAAGGTGGTACGAGGACCAGGACGTCACCCTGGGCGGTTAATATCGATACATGAAGAGCACCGATATTTATTTTGCCGGGTTTTTTTATTGTAAGGAAAGTGCACTAAAAGGGGACAGGCTGCTTTTTTCGGTTTCTGAAAATCAGATGCCTGTCCCCTTTTGGGTCTTGATGGTATGAATGATGTAATATAGTATTATGACAGCTAAGATTTCAGGTAAAGAAGCTTGAATCTATGTTAACTATATTAAAAGAAAACCATCATCCGACAGGCACAATATAAGCCTGTCGGATTTTTACGTGTTGAGATGAATAATACTTGTGGCCAAGATTTCAGGTTAATAAAGACTACCTGGAAAGTGTAAACGACCAGTTTTGACCATTGTTATTATCCCAGTTATTGGCACTGTCTTTGAAACAAAAATTCATTTCATTATTTTCCATTTGCAAGGTCTTCTCCCAGCCCGCAGAAATTGGCTCCATTCGGTGGTCATATTCTTTATCCCAACTGTTTCCTAATCCCGTATGGAGGTAAACCTGGCTGGTTCCCGATTGGGCCAGTAATCCGTTGTAAATAATGGTTACATCGCTTTTGTCGGGGTGTAAAAACTTAACAGCTACCCCTGTTCTAGGGTCGTAATCTCCCTGCATATTATTAGATTTTAATTGCATACAAAAACACCTCCAGTTTATTTGATTCTTAAACTTAAAATATTTTCTCCGCTAAGCGCTGTTAAAACACTATCTTAATAATACCTGTAGTGGATAAGAATGTTGAATGCACACAAGACAAGAGCCACTTTTATTCAAGTGGCTCTTCAGGACTGGTCAAGATTGATTTAATATGAAATGTGATTTAGAGAAATGTACTCAGCCCTGTGATTGCTTATTGCTGTTTGTAAAATACCGGCACTAGACTCATCAGACTCTAGAAGTCATTTTGTGTATTATCAGGTTGGCGATGGCATTGATAAAAGTAATAGTAATAAGTAAAATTACTACGGTTCCATAATCCATCTGAAAGGATATTCTTTCGCTAGCTAACACATTTGTGGTAAGGAGTCGCACCGGACCAATTATTGCACCTGGCATTGCCTTTACATGGCCCACGACCATAATTACCGCCATTGTTTCACCTACTGCTCTGCCCATACCTAGCACAACAGCGGCAATAATACTTGATTTTGTGGTGGGTAGCGTTATTTCTTTAATGGTTTGCCAGTGATTAGCTCCTAATGCCAGCGAACCTTCTTTAAACTTCCCGGGAACTGCCCTAAAGGAGTTTTCAGAGATAATGATAATGGTGGGCAGCATCATAATGGCCAGAATTATGGCCCCTGTTAATATGTTGTAACCCGGCCCAACCAGATACGTTCTTACAAACGGCGCTATAACCATCAAGCCCCAAAAACCGTATACCACAGAAGGAATAGCCGCCAAGAGTTCTATACCCGGCCGAATTAGTCTACTCAATCGCGGGGGGATAAATTCGGCCAGTAAAATGGCACAACCCAATCCAAGCGGTACTCCCATTAATAACGCTCCCAGGGTAACGTAAAAAGTCCCTACAATTATTTCCGGGTACCATTGATGTCCTAATAAAAAGCCATTTAGACTGTACTCAGTGAATATGGGCAATCTCTCATATAAAATAAAAAGCGTAAGTATTAATACTATAAAAATTGAAGCCACAGCGCTTGGAAACAGTAATTTTCCAATCACGGTTTCGTTTTTCTTAAACATTGTACACCTCGGGATAATAAGAACTGATACGTACATATGTTATTTTAGTATCCCAGTGTTAAATCCCAGCCCTCGACAGTAAACAATTTGTTAATTATAAGTAAATTGTTTGTTAAGTTGCACCTGGAATTTGTTTAGGTTGGTAAAGTAAATTAAAGCTGCTTTTAAATCACAACTGTTAGTGTCGCTGTATACTATTGGAGTTGGTAGATGTCAAATGTCAAAAAAAACAAATGTGACTCTTGGTGTTTTTTTAAATTAGTTCAAAACCATTTAGCCCAAATAATTACCGTTCAGAGTGATTATATCAACTGAGCGTGTTTAAAAAATGAATTTTTTTAGCCTATATGTATAGGTAATTTTTGTAGACATCTTTCTTTTAATAATTGAATATTTATAAAATTGGCGACATTTTATAAATTATTACTATTGATTTCCTGCGTAAAGTATGTATTAGGATTTATGCCATAATAAGGATGTGCTAAACGTGCATGAATTCTCGCTAATTAGCGAACTTTTGGAAACAGTTATGGAGAGTGCTGAGAAAAATGGCATTAGCAATGTTGCCAAAATAAAATTAATTGTCGGGGAGTGTCATGGTGCTCTTCCGGAAGCACTAAGCTTTGCATTCAAGGCCTTATCTTCAGACACTGTATGCAGTGATGCTGAATTAGAGATTGAGACTAAAAAAGGAATATTGCTGTGCACTACTTGCGGCCATGAATTTTCCTATGCCATATTGCAAAGTATGTGTCCGGAGTGTGGCTCATTTTATTTGGATATTATCTCCGGCAGGGAATTGCGAATAGATTACTTTGAAGGTGAATAAGGGGGTAGTTTTTTGAAGGTAATCTTGGCCAGGGATTTACTTAGTGTTAATGCCATTAAGGGGGAAAATAACCGGGAGATTTTAGAAAGCAATGGTCTGTTGACATTAAATATAATTAGTTCCCCCGGTGCGGGCAAGACAACTTTGCTGGAAATTACCATGAGATTATTAAAAGATAAATACAATTTTGGGGTAATTGAGGGAGATTTATATACCTCCCGGGATGCAGTGCGTTTATTGGAGCACGCCCGGGCCATTGTGCAAATTAATACTTGCGGGATATGCCACCTGAATGCGGATATGGTGGCCAAGGCCTTGGAAGATATGCCTTTGGCATCCTTGGACATAGTTATTATTGAGAACGTGGGCAATTTGGTTTGTCCGGCCTCCTTTTACCTGGGAGAAACGTGCAAGGTGGCGGTGCTTAGCGTGCCGGAAGGCAGTGATAAACCAGCCAAATATCCTGAATTGTTTAAAGAAGCCCAGGTAGTTGTGATTAGTAAGGCGGATTTATTACCCTATACAGATTTCGATTTGTCCGGGTGTATTAAAGAGCTGCAGGGAATCAATCCCCGCTCGGAAATATGCGTAGTTTCTGCTAAAACCGGTGAAGGTATGGAAAAGTGGCTCGCCTGGGTGGAAGAAAGGGTTCAGTTAGTTAGTTCCCACTGAAAAACTAAAGGGGTTTGGTGGATAACACCAAACCCCTAACCAAAAGAGGTGCAATAAATGTGTCTGGGCGTACCCGGTAAGGTTGTGGAAGTTAGCACGACAGGGCACAGGGCAGTGATTGAAACCATGGGGGTAAAGCGGCAGGTAGGCACCCAACTGGTGGAGCAGGTTCAGCCCGGAGATTATTTAATGGTGCATGCGGGTTATGCCATAGAAAAAATAAATACCGACCTGGCCCTGGAAATGATCCGCTTATGGGAGGATATTCTTGGAAATGAAAGTCCTTACTAAATTTAACGATCCGGATTTAGGCAAAAGAATGATCGCCAGGGTCAGGTCCTTAGCCCGGCAGGCAGTTGACCGATTGGGACGGCCAATTATGTTGATGGAGGTCTGCGGTACCCATACTGCCGCCATTTCCAAAAGCGGTATCCGGGAGCTGTTTGTCGATCTTCTGGAATTGCGCAGCGGTCCGGGTTGCCCGGTATGCGTTACTGCAGCCGGTGATATAGAAACGGCGGTAAACCTTTCCCGCTTTCCCGGAGTAACTATTGCCACTTTTGGAGACATGCTCAGGGTGCCCGGAATAAGTTCCTCTTTGGAACAGGAAAGGGCTCGGGGTGCTAACATCAAGATTTTTTATTCCCCCGGGGATGCTGTTGATTACGCCCGGTGCCATCCGGAAGAAGAAGTGGTATTTATAGGAGTAGGCTTTGAAACCACTGCTCCTCTGATGGCCTTAAGTGTGGAGGACGCCAGGGAAACGGGGTTAACAAATTATAGCGTGCTGTCACTGCACAAAATAGTCCCTCCGGTGTTACATAGCCTGCTGGCGACAGGAGAAGTCAAGGTGGACGGCCTTATCTTGCCGGGACACGTCTGTGTTATTACCGGACGCCGGGCTTTTGACTTTGTTGCCGTAAAATATGGCGTGCCGGCTGCTATTGCTGGTTTTGAGGTCTTGGATGTTTTGGTCGCCATTCACTCTCTGCTGGAAGCAATATTGGGTGGTTGTACCTCTACAGTTAACTGCTACCCCAGAGTGGTTAAAGAGGATGGCAATATACAGGCCCAAAAAATTATGGAAAAATTTTTTACCCCGGTGGATGTACATTGGCGGGGATTCGGAGAAATAGCTAAAAGCGGTCTGGCTTTCAGAGAAGGGTATAGTGATTTTGATGCTTCGCTCAAGTATCATACCGGGGTTTCCTTGCCCGCTCCCAAAACCCCCTGTCGTTGCGGTGACCTTTTAAAGGGGCAAATATATCCCAGTGATTGTAGTCTTTTCGCCCGTTCATGCACCCCGGTTACTCCGGTGGGACCGTGCATGGTATCTTCCGAGGGGGCATGTGCCGTCTACTACCGCTATCATAGAGCTAAAAATGTCTAGATTATTTCGTTTATAATGAATTTTTTATTATTTGACATTTCACTTTTTGCCTTAAGGAGGGCTTTTTTTGAGCCTGGGAGACAAGAAAAGAGAAAGGGGACACGATGCAATGTCCTCAACGAAAGATATCGGACCCCAAATATTACTAGCCCATGGTGCCGGTGGAGAATTATCCAGACAATTAGTTGAAAATATTTTTTTTAAATATTTTAATAACGAAACATTAAAACCCTTGGCTGATGCCGCAGTCCTTGATTTCCCCGGCTGCAGGCTAGCTTTCACCACCGATTCCTTTGTGGTGAGACCACTTTTTTTCCCGGGCGGGGATATTGGCAAACTGGCTGTTTGCGGCACTGTTAATGACTTGGCGGTTAGCGGAGCCAAACCTTTGTTTTTAACGGCCTCCTTTATTATTGAAGAGGGTCTGCCTTTAAGTGTACTGGAGCAAGTTACCCGCTCACTGGGTGAGACCTGCCAAACGGCCGGGGTTAAAGTAGTGGCTGGGGACACTAAAGTGGTGGAAAAAGGTCACGGGGATTTGATATTTATCAATACGGCAGGCATAGGGTTAATCCCTGCGAACCTGGATTTGGGGCAGCATAGATTAGCCCCGGGAGATTTGGTTATTGTCAACGGACCAATGGGTAATCATGGATTGGCGGTGTTACTGGAAAGGGAAAATCTGGGGCTGGAGTCCGGGGTGACTAGCGACTGTGCCCCTTTAAACGAAATAATCGCCAAAATATTGGAAAAAGTCCCCGGTATCAAAATGATGCGGGACCTTACCCGGGGGGGGCTGGCTACAGCGGTTAAAGAAATTGCTCTCGGAGCCGGGGTGGATATATGGTTGGATGAACCTTCCATTCCGGTGGATGATGAAGTCAGGGGGGCCCTGGGTATCCTGGGGCTTGAGCCTCTTTATATGGCCAACGAAGGCAAATTTGTTGTTTTTGCAGCTCCCGAGGATGCCCCCATGGTTATAGATATAATGGCCAACGACTCTTTAGGCGGCCAAGCCGCCATTATTGGCGAGGTAACGAAGGGCAGAGGTAACGTTTTATTAAAAACAATGCTGGGCGGTACACAGGTGCTGGATTTACTGGCCGGAGACCCTCTGCCCAGAATATGCTAGACCATTAGTCTAAAGTCAGAAAGTTATCAAAAGTTGTAGATTGTCTTTAATTTTCTACATTTGATTTGGACTGAACAGGAGGGTTAGGCATGGGGGATTGCCAAGGCTGCCGGATTATATATACCGGCACCGTGCAGGGTGTGGGTTTTCGCCCCTATGTATATAATCTAGCATTATCCCTGGGTCTTTGCGGTGCAGTGGGCAACACCGGTGAGGGTGTACTGGTCGAATTGGAGGGAGAGGCTGAGAGAGTCAATAAGTTTATCCGGGGGATGGAAATCAATCATCCACCCCTGGCCAAAATTAATAAATATGATGTGGTATTTGTCCCCATGCGAGGTTTGCAGGGATTTACCATTATGCCCAGTGACGGTGTAGCCAAAGGGGCTTCGGTGGTGCCGCCGGACGCGGCCCTTTGCCCCCAGTGCCGGGAGGAGATACTTTCCCGCCGAGACCGTCGCTATCTTTACCCTTTTAACAACTGCACCAACTGCGGTCCGAGATTTACCATCACTGCCAGGTTACCTTATGACCGGGTGAATACCACTATGCAGGTTTTCTCCATGTGCCCGGAGTGTGCCAGGGAATACAATGAACCCCGGGAACGCAGGTATCATGCTCAACCGGTGGCCTGCCCGGTTTGTGGGCCCAAGGTCTGGTTAACCGATGGCCGGGGTAATAGCCTGGATGGTTTTTGGGCCCGAGAATGCGGGCGATTGCTTAATCAAGGGGCCATACTGGCGGTGAAGGGGTTGGGGGGATTCCACCTGGTTTGTGATGCCTATCAAAGAGAAACTATTATTAAATTACGCCAAAAAAAGAGCCGGCCCGCCAAACCTTTGGCGGTGATGTGCCGGGATATGGATACTGTCAAAGATTACTGTATCGTTTCTCACCAAGAGGATGAATTATTAAAGTCATACCATGCCCCCATTGTATTGCTGGCTAAGAAAAACAAAGCCAATTTGCCGGAGGAACTGGCTCCTGGAGTGGCCACTTTGGGTGTCATGCTGCCCTATACCCCATTGCATTTGGTTTTATTGGCCTATTCCGCTGCCGTACTGGTGATGACCAGCGGTAATATCAGCGGCCTACCCCTGATTATAGATAACCAGACGGCTTATACTGAACTGGGTGGCATCGCAGACTTTTTTCTCATGCACAACCGTGAAATATTAAACCGTTGTGATGATTCGGTCGTAGCTATTAATTCCGGGGAGGAGCAATTCTTTAGGCGCTCCCGGGGCTATGTGCCTACACCCGTAGCGGTGCCGGTTAAGGAAGGGCCGGTGGTGTTGGGGAGCGGTGGCGAGATGAAGAATACTTTTTGCCTTTTAAAAGATGGAAAAGCCTACTTAAGCCAGCATATTGGGGATGTTTCCCTGTTAGAGGGACAAGAGAGTTACCAAAACTCTCTGGACAGCTATTGCCGTCTTTTGGGCATTAATCCAGATGTGGTGGCCCTTGATGCTCATCCCGATTATCATGCAGCCAGATTAACCGCATCTTTACAATGCCGTCGGCGGTTTAACGTGCAACACCATCATGCCCATATGGCGGCCTGTATGGCGGAAAACGGGATTGATGAGCCGGTAATTGGATTAATCATGGATGGTACTGGTTATGGCTTGGATGGTCATATATGGGGTTTTGAAATTTTAACCGGTGATTATATGGACTTTGATCGGATTTGCCATTTGGCCTACCTGCCGTTGCCCGGGGGGGCGAGGGCGATTAAAAACCCTTGGGTCTGTGCTGTATCCTGTTTAATTACTTTTCTGGGGGACGCCGGATATGAGGCTGCCCAGTCCCTTTTTCCGAATCAAACTGCTGAAATAAAAATTATAAATAAAATGATCAAAGGCCAAATCAATTGTCCCCCTGCTTCCAGCTGTGGCCGGCTGTTCGACGCGGTGGCCGCCATACTGGGTATTTGTAGAGTAAACACCTATGACGGTCAGGCGGCCATTGAACTGGGAGAGACTGTTTTTTCATCTCAAGAAAGGGCAATGTTCCCAACTTATGAAGAAATGGCAGAGCTTGATTTAAGGCCTTATGCCTTTTCAATAATAGACGATATCATCAATCCGGCCCCTATGTTTGGGGCAATTTTAAAAGATTTACAGTCAGGTATCCCGGTGCGGGAAATTGCCCGCCGTTATCATGATACAGTGGTGGCTATGGCGGTGGAGGGGGCGGAGAAGGCCAGAAAAGAAAAGCGCATCAATATGGTGGTATTAAGTGGCGGGTGCTGGCACAATAATTATCTTTTTGCACGTACTCGTCAGTTACTGCAAAGCAAAGGATTTGATGTCCATTATCATCGGCTTGTTCCCCCAGGGGATGGTGGTATATCCCTGGGGCAGGCAATGGTGGGATTTGCGAGAAGTATTCTGACTACTAATTTTAATTCCTGAAGAGTAAGTACTTCTTTGCTGCGGGAGGTGTGCTAATGTCGGTTGTAACTACCATTAAAGACAAATGTAAGGCCTGTTACGAAAGTGGGGTGGGCAAGGAAGTTCTGGCTCGTGCCGTATACATGATGAGCCGGCGAAGTCATGAACCATTTATTGCCATTAATTGCGCCGCCCTGCCTGAACATCTGATCGAGTCGGAGCTTTTCGGCTATGAAGATGGGGCAAAGAGATAACGCTGTGCAATTACTGAGTTAACGGTATAATCATTTTTAGTTTTTTTCTTTACTTGCCGCCGCTTCATCTGCAGAACCTTTTTGATTCTCAATCTTGGCCTGTTCCTCTTCCACCAGCACGCGGCGCAAGATTTTGCCTACCATGGTTTTGGGCAGGTCGGTACGGAATTCAACCATCTTAGGTACTTTATATTTGGCCAGGTTTTGCTTGCAAAAGTCCATAATTTCCTTTTCAGTAGCAGTTTCACCTTCTTTAATTACACAATAAGCCTTCAGCGTCTCACCGTGGTAGGGGTCAGGTATCCCGGCCGCAACCGCTTCTTTAAGCTTCGGATGTTCATAGAGCACTTCTTCCACTTCCCGCGGGTAAACGTTATACCCACCGGAAATAATCATATCCTTTTTACGATCAACGATATAGGTGAAACCATTTTCGGTGATCCGGGCCATATCACCGGTGTACAGCCAACCGTCCCGAATTGTTTCGGCCGTTTCCTGGGGCATATTCCAGTAACCTTTCATTACCTGAGGACCCTGGATACAAAGCTCACCCACTTCACCCAGCGGCATCTCCTCAGTTCCCAGGTCCAAATCCATTACCTTTACGTTGGTGTTCGGCAGGGGCTGGCCGATGGATCCTGCCACTCTTATACCGTTGATAGGGTTGCAGTGCGTAACCGGGGAAGATTCCGTAAGACCGTAACCCTCCACAAGTTTACCGCCGGTCAGGGACTCAAATTTTTGCTGTACCTCTACCGGCAGCGGAGCGGCGCCGCTAATGCAGGCCTTGATTGAAGAAATGTCGTACTTTTGGACATCCGGATGCGCAATTACAGCCACGTACATGGTGGGCGCACCGGGGAACAGGGTTGGTTTATATTTATTGATTTGCTTCAACACAGTTTCTATTTCGAAGCGCGGCAGGAGAATCATGGTTGAACCGGTAAGAATGGTAAAATTCATCGCCACGGTCATGCCGAATACATGGAAGAAAGGCAATGCGCCCAGCATACGCTCGCCGCCCTCCTGGCAGTCGGTGAGCCAGGCTTTAATTTGTATTGCATTGGCAACCAGATTCTTATGGGTTAACATAGCTCCTTTGGAAAGCCCGGTGGTGCCTCCGGTATACTGCAGCAGTACCAGGTCGTTGGCACTGTCAATTTCCACCGGCGGCGGCGATGGCTGGTTTCTTTTAACCAAATCTTTAAATTTTAATATGCCCTTATCTGAAGGCACATCGAGATTCATGCCCTGTTTTTTGGCCTTAATGGGATACAGACAGTTCAGGGGAAAGGGCAGGTAGTCCTGAATACCGGTAACAATCAGATTTTTGATCCTGGTGTCCGGGGCTACTTTTAAAACTTTAGCATGTAAGGCGTCCAGGAAAATAATTGTTTCTGAACCGGAGTCTTTCATTTGGTGGGAAAGTTCCCTTTCCACATATAACGGGTTAGTCATCACAGCCACGGCCCCAATGCGTATCACAGCATAATAAGATATTACAGCCTGGGGACAGTTGGGTAGCATGATGGCCACCCGGTCACCTTTTTTTACCCCTATGGAGTGAAGGGCGGTGGCAAGCCGGTCCACATTATCTTTGAGCTGGGCATAGGACATATTAAGACCCATAAATATTATAGCGTTGTTGGACGGGTACTTACTGGCAGCGTTCTCTAGCAAACCAAACAGAGGCATGTCGGGAATGTCTACATGTTCAGGAACACCCTGCGGATAATGTTTAAGCCAAAAAAAATCCACGTTACTCACTAACGCCAGCCTCCCCGATATGTAATTTTGTTCATAATTCAACCTTCAATATGCCAAATATAATGACTGATTATTCATTCAGTTAATATTTAAATGTTAACACATTATTTAGAATATTTCAACAAGTACTTAAATTTATGATTATATCGTTAACTCAGTAAGTGGTACAGCGTCGTGTCATTGCTATGTATACAACGAAGTGAAGAACCTTGTCATTAAGCATGTCATTGCTATGAATACAAGAATTTAAAAACCTTATAAGCCCGTCATTCTGAGCGTAGCGAAGAATCTTAAAACCAGAGATCCTTCGCTACGCTCAGGATGACAAGAAATAACAGCCGGTAAGTTGTATTCGTTTATCGTGGTGCGGGTACGCGTGGTAATTTTGAACAAAGTGAAGAATCTAGATCCTTTGCTAACGCTCTTAGATGACAGCTCTCCCCTCGCGGTGCACAATTGTTTACTAAACTGACCACCTGCTAAAAGCAGGTGGGTTTGATTGGGACTGAAAGTCCCA
>JAENYQ010000026.1 GCA_016841675.1 Desulfotomaculum sp. | reverse complement strand
GGATTCGTTTATCGTGGTGCGGGCGCGCGTGAAAAATTGCTATGAATACAACGAAGTGAAAAACCTTGTCATTAAGCCTGTCATTGTAGAGCGCAGCGAAGAATCTTAAAGCCCAGATCCTTCGCTGCGCTCAGGATGACAAGCTTAATCTTTAAAGTAGTTAATTTTGTAAATTATAAATAACAACCGGTAAGTTGTGCTCGTTTATCGTGGTGCGGGTACGCGTGATAATTCTGAACGAAGTGAAGAATCTAGATCCTTCGCTAACGCATTTAGATGACAGATCCCCTCTCGCGGTGCACAATTGTTTATTAAAATAAAAATGTTTTTCTCATTAATGGGGATTACTGAGTAAAGGGAATAATCAAGTTACTTACCAGGTTCTTTTTCGCGGCCTAGCATATCCAGGTAGTTAAGCACCGGATTGGCTAAAATGAGCTTGGTTAAAGAGTACTTTTCGGTAATTACATGCACCATCAGCACCAGCACCAGGTATCCAACCCGATAATAACCGTCCAGGGCAGCAGCGGCGGTAATGCCGATAACAATACCCAAGGTGTTGGAACCGGCGTCTCCCATCATGGCCCGGGCCTTTAAATCCGCTGGCAAAAAGGCCAGCAAAGTGCCTAAAACCACGGCAACGGAAACCATTTCAGGCTGCCCGAAAAAGAATGGCAGCAATGCCAGGCAAAGCAGAACATAAACCTTTCCCGCCCGTCCCGGCCTCAGATCAAACAGGTTTAAAAGATTTATAGACAAGGCAATAATTAGTGCGCTGTCTATGATTCTCCATGGCTGGTCTGGAAAGAGTCGGGTGCCAATTAAAAGGCCTAAAACTCCACCACCCAGTGCCTTGACGGCACCGGTGGTCAATCTGCCCTTAAGCAGTGCCTTAAAGTGGCCAAGCAATCCTGATGTATCCCTGGCACCCCAGAAATCATCCATTAATCCCAGGCAGGTTGCCGCAGCTATGCCCAAAACGTAAAGCAGCAGCACGTCTCCTATGCCGGCAGGTGCCAAAATAAACAGGGGCAGCGAAGCGGGCAGCACGGAGATAAAAAAAATAACCCCTGCCGACAGCGGGATATCCTGACCTTTAAAATTGGGGCGAGTGAAGCCGCCACTGCCGATCATGGCCAGCACCTTATCCTGGATCAGCAGAGTCAGGGTAAAAGCCAGCCCAAAACCGGCGGCGGCGTATATTGTTTCTGGTACCATCTGCACAAAATCACCTCTGTATGAAAGCAGTATTCAGTAGTCAGGAGTCAGAATTCAATAGACAGAAGACAGAAGTCATTGATGAAGAAGCATTTCATAAGCATCACAGAGGGCAGCTGTCATGCTGTCATCCTGAGCGTTAGCGAAGGATCTAGATACTTCACTCCGTTCAGAATTACCATGCGTATCTGCACCATGATAAACAAATACAACTTCCCGTTATTTATAATTGACAAAAAATACTTTACTCTGTTCAGATTAAGATTGTCATCCTGAGCGTTAGCGAAGGATCTGGTTTTAAGATTCTTCGCTAACGCTCAGGATGACAGGCTTAATGACAAGGTTCTTCATTTCGTTGTATTCATAGCAATGACATGAGGCTGTATGCGCTTCCATTTTGCTTTACTACGTTAGCGGAAGCATTCTTTCATTCAGACTCCTGACTCCTGACTCCTTCTTGTTATTTAAGCACGGCCACCCTCAACAGAGTCCTGGTGATGTGCCAGAACTGTTTGCCCCGGTGGCGGAATCCCTTTAAATCTCGACCAGTTTCGGCATGGGTCATCTGTACCGGCACTTCTTGCACCCGGTATCCCAGACGAGCCGCCTTTATGGTCATGCCTACCTCGACACCGTATCCCGAAGCAAAAGGGTAAACGCTGTCCAAGACCTGGCGGGTCATGGCCCTTTGTCCGGAAAGCGGTGATTTCATAACCTGACCGGTAAATACTAGAATCCCCCAGCGGGCCAAACCTTTAACCAATCCAAAACCACCCTTGCGGCGCGGCGGCGGAAACTGGGCTACAGTCATGTCTGCCTGCCCCATGAGCACTGGTTTCAGCAAAAGCTCGGCATCAGATGCTGTATTACCCAGATCACCGTCCAAAAGCAAATAAATGTCCGCTGAGGTCGCTTGTACGCCGGTATTTAAAGCTGCTCCCTTGCCTGCGTTTTTTCCCATTGTGATCACCCTGGCCCCGGCCTGGGCAGCCAATACAGCTGTGTTATCTGTGGATGCGTCATCTACAACTAACACTTCGGTAATTTCCGGTATGCGGACCAGCGCCATAACAGTTTCGAAAATAAATTCGGCTTCGTTATAGGCCGGAACTATGGCGGTCACCTTTTTGTGGGACATATAACCTTCACCTTCTATTCTAGTGGGACATACCTGTGTACCCTTAGTCGGTGGTGTGTCCCTTATCCCTACTTAATATATCAACATAATTGTTCCCTTTACTTAATACAATTGTGCACTACCAAGGGAATTAGTCATAAAAGGGTGTTAGTGAAATGGCTGTAGCACTTACTGAGTTAGCGGTATAATCATAATCATCTATATCAATTATTTATATTCCCGCTTACATCAGGCAGCAGCATCTGGGCAGTAGATTTAACTCCGTAATTGCCCGGCTGTCCGCTTAAGGCCAGCACCATGGCGAGCTGACCAGGTGCGGTGTCTATGTTGTCAATGGTACTGACATGTTTACGTTGGTATTCTTTAACATAAGAAAAATTAACATCTGTTTCTTCCACACAAAGCACCGGTATGTTCAAGTCATTGAAGTAATCTATGGTATCCAGGTCAAATTGCATATTCCGCTTATTATCACCATAACCGCCGCCAACAATGATTAGGCCGTCCACCGGTATGCCGTAATTTCCTGATTTTTTAAGAATGTCATGTTCGATTAAGGTTTCAAAAAAAGCCTCTTTATCACCGTCGTTAATGCCGGCTGCAACCTCGGCAGCAAGGTTACGAATTTGCTTTTCGGGATCGGTCTCTTCCCAGCCCATCACGGTATAAACATTGTTAAGTGTATTACTTTGATCATAAAAATTATTGACGGAAGTAACCGAGGTAACCTGTCCGCCAGCGTCATTAATAATGCGTGTAATCTCGGGCGGAAAACCAAAATTATTTAATTCCATCAGGGCAAAGTGTTTATTCTCCAAACGCCCGGCCACCAGGACTGGAAGTATTTCTTTCTCAAATTGTTTATGAATGCCCGAGTCCACCTCCAGAGCACTAGCCCTGGCTTGAATCGATTCGTTGGTCTCACGCATGGACTGCAGCTGGTTTTCCAGTCTGTCAGTAACCTGTTTCTGGTATTCAATTACAGCGTCGTTGCTGAGCATGGTGCTGCCAATTAAAATGCCTATGCCCAGGGCTAGAAAAACAGCCACCAAAGATGCAATATGGTACTTGTAATCAATAATCATTTTTATCACCTAGGTCCTACTACGCCCCTTGCAGGGCATAATTGCTTATATGGAAATTGGCTATTTTAAAATTCAAATCAGCTGTCTTGTCATCAAATGCCAGTTAATATCCTAAATTGAATGATCAGCAGGCGCAGTAATTCACGTGTTGAAGGTGATATTACAATTACTGCGGCCACCGGGAGCAGGGCAGCAATAAATATGGGTGCCAGATCCTTTACCCGCGGTTTGCTTTTATATAGCCTACTTACCCCTTTGGCGTCGACGAGGATGGGCCCTACCTTGGCCCGGACCAGAAATGTACTGGCCATACCTTTGCGTCCTTTTTCCAAGAAATCGATCATGTTGGAATGTGTTCCCACCGCCACGATTAACTCGGCACCCAGTTCGTAGGCTATTAGCATGGCAATGTCCTCGCTGGTGCCGGGGGCTGCGAAAACAATTCCCGGCAGATCCATTTGCTCAAGCCGATCCATACCCGGCGCCCTGCCGTTAGGGTAGGCATGCACAACCAGTTCTGAGCCACCCATCAGCACACTGTCGCTGACACTGTCCATGTCCCCCACGATGATATCCGGCTGCAGACCGAATTCCACCAGAGCGTCTGCACCACCATCAACTCCAATGAGCACTGGTTTCATCTCATCAATGTAAGATTTAATGGCTTTTAAATCTTCTTTGTAGTTCTTACCGCGCACTACGATTAAAGCATGCCTGCCGTTAAAAGTGGTCTTAACCTGCGGGATCTCAAATTCATTGCAGATTAGGCCTATTTCATTTCGGGCATATTCCATAGTGTTTTCAATAAATCGTGACAATTCCGCTTCCAGGTTAGCCTTTGTCGATTTCATGTGCTCTTTTATGAAACCAACGGTAAGCTCTTGCCCGCGTTCCAATTCGCGTCCGTGCAGGAAAACCGTGCTGCCCCGTATTTCGATTATCTGACCATCAGCCAACAGCGTAAAAAGCTTGTCGGTCACAAAATCAAGCAGTTTGACTCCTGATTCAACCAGGCACAATGGACCTTCATTAGGATATTTTTCACTCATTGAAGGTGAGACGTTAATAACTGCCTTGACTCTTGCCTCTACTAATGCTTTAGCGGCCACTTCATCGAGGTCGGCATGGTCAATCACAGCTATATCACCCGGTTCAACTCTTTTAACCAAATTTTTGGTCCGCTTATCCAGTTTTACCGGTCCTTTAATAATTGTGCCTTTCATTTCCATCACCTACCTTAACCTAACTAACATTTTACAATTTTTGTTTATAAGCGTCAAGATTGGCGTCAAGATCCTATTGTCTTTACTAAATAATTTTATGTAAAAAAACCTGACTTTTAAGCCAGGTTTTCATAATATTTAGAGCACAACAAAAGAGAACAAAAATATAATATATCTAATGGCAAATAAACTCTTTAACTTACTTTAGATTCAATTCTCAATTTGTCGGCTACCATGGCTATAAATTCCGAATTAGTTGGTTTACCGCGCTCCAGGTTAATTGTATATCCAAAAAATTTGGTCATCATCTCGACATTACCGCGATCCCAGGCCAGCTCAATGGCATGCCGGATAGCCCTTTCTACGCGGCTGGGAGTGGTCTGATATTTTTGGGCGATAGAAGGATATAATTCTTTGGTTACCGCGCCTAAAAGGTTAACGTCTTCAATTACTTCCAGGATAGCATCCCGCAGGTAGTGGTATCCTTTAATATGAGCTGGGACGCCCATTTCATGAATGATATTGGTTACTGCAACATCCAGGCTTTTAGGCTTGGTCACTGAAATGTACTGGGAAGGCTTAAAACCTACGGTAAGTTGTTTAATTCTGGTTGCCAGCACAGCAAAGTCAAATGGTTTCAAAATATAATAATCCGCACCTAATTCCACTGCTTTCTGGGTAATGCTTTCTTGTCCAAAAGCAGTTAAAATAATGACTTTTGGTCGGTTATTTGTAGAATTTTCATATAATTTCTCGAGAACACCAATACCATCAAGATGCGGCATAATCACATCCAGAATTACCACATCTGGTGATTGCTCTTTGATAATCTCTAGGGCATCGAGACCATTATAGGCTACACCAATGATTTTTAATTCATCGTGTTGTTGAAGAAAATCCTTCAAAAGCTCACAAAATTCTTTGTTATCGTCAGCTATTACAACCTTTGTTACAGTTTTCATTAAAATTCCCGCCTCCTAAATATTTCTATTATATATCTCTATAATGCTTTCTTTCGACGGAGGCGGAATTATCCCTTTAAGTTATTTTACTAATTTTGTTAAATTTTAACTTTTTTATCCGTTAAAAATACAAATTAACTGGCTATATTTTCATCTTTCTTGATATATATTAAATTTACTTCCATTAACATATTTTCAGCTGCTACTCCATAACCCCGAGTGGGGTCATTGATAAAAACATGGGTAACGGCCCCGGCAAGCCGGCCACTTTGAATAATGGGACTTCCGCTCATGCCCTGAATTATACCACCGGAGCGCTTCAGCAAGGCTGGATCCGTTACTCTGATGATCATATCTTTGCCTTGTTCATCGCCTGATATAACTTTTTCTATATAGATGTTAAACTTTTCGATTTTGTTCCCTTGCAAAACAGTTAATATTTCCGCCGGTCCTTCATTAATTTGGTACTTCATAGCTACAGGAATGGGCCTGGCATAAAATGAATTGGCTATATCTTTATCCAATCGGCCGAATATACCGTGCTGTGTATTTTTATCAATGCTGCCAATAATATCGCTGTTTCCTTTAAATACTCCTATTTTTTCGCCCGGCTGCCCCTTGTAGCCCGGGTGTAGGTCTTTTACTGCTGCATCTACGATCCTACCGTCTCCTAAATTAACGGCTTGGCCACTGGTATTATCCGCTATAATGTGGCCCAGCGCTCCGTAAATTCCGCTTTGCGGTTCGTAGAATGTCATCGTTCCCACACCCGCTGCGGTACCTTTAATAAATAAACCTAGACGGTAACGGCCGGTTTTGTCGCACAGTACAGGGCTGACTTTCATTTGTATGGTTTTATCTCCATGTTTAACTAACAGTATAATATCATTACCTTTGTTACCGCACTTATCGATTATATCCTGCAGCTGGCTTTCATTTTGGATCTTAACTCCATTTGCTTTCAGGATTACATCCCCTACGGTTATGCCGGCATTGCGGGCGGGGAGGTATTTTTTTCCATCCATTAGCACCGGGGCTTCACCAACTACAACCACCCCTTCGGATTGCATCAGTATACCAACGGAATGTCCCCCCGCGATGACTTTGGGTGGGGTTACCACGTTGACTGTCATCCGATGCAGGGGCACCAAACCAAACAACTTCATATTCATTTCCAACTGACCTGGTTTGAGTGCCACCGGGGTTGTTTCACCCGGTGTAAAGGTCAGTTCCCGGTAATTGTTGCCGCCGGCTGAAAAAAAATTACCCGCTGAGCGCAGGTGAAAAGTTATATTCCTGCTGATCGGCCCGGGCAGTTCCCTGCCGGTGGTAATTTCATCGCCTACACTAATTAACTGCTGGTAAGGTAGAAAATTGTGCCATACTGAATACATGGACATGAATGAGATGGTTAGCGCAAATACTACAATAAACACTGCTCCGAAACGGCTGGATACACTGCAGGATTTCAGAGGGCACACCTCCCTATGAATTTTTAATGTCAAAACGCTTACTTGCAAATTCAGGATTGAGGAGTTAAGGAGTCGGAATTCATGGATAGGGCATAAATAGCAATCATGAACAATTGCGCTTTCAGCCATGCCAATAAGAATTCAGGTCAGTAAGAATTTAAAATCATGATTATTCCCTTTACTCAGTAATCCCCATGGTGAGATAAACAGTTTTAATTAACAATTGTGCATCGCGGGGGGGGGAGCTGTCATCTAAGAGCGTTAGCGAAGGATCTAGATTCTTCACTTCGTTCAGAATGACGCGGCATGACGCGACGCTGTACCACTTACTGAGTTAACGGTATCACCATGTTCAAAAATGCAAAAAGAAATTCAAAATTTAGGCCTTTTTGCTTACTGTCTCGCTTACTGTCTCGCTTACTGTCTCCTTAAATGCTGACTCCTTTTTCAAATCGAAGGATTCGGTGCCCGCGGGGTTAATGTTATTAAATTTGCCTTCCGGTAGTGTATTTATTCCGCCCTGTTGTACCGTACATTGGCATGTGCACTGCTTATAAAGGCCGGCACTACGTTGTAACATTTTGAAAAAGCTCCGGAGAATAAAAAAACAATAGTGCTTAAAAAACAGAAAAACCGCGTCTAAAACGCGGTTTTTGATACAAAAAACAGTGCTAAGAAACTGCCAATTAAAGTTTTATGTTACTATTCAGGCATCCATTCAGATTTCCCTAACCACCTAACCAACTAACCAACTACTTAATCATTTTACGTACATAACCAGCCAGCAGTTCTGAATTTTCGTCCCCGCCCAGCATGCGGTTTAGTTCTCTGATCCTTGCTTCACCGCCCAGCTTTTTCACGCCGGTAACCGTGCGGTCAACCGCAGTCGATTTTTGCACCAGGTAATGGGTTGTAGCGCAGGCAGCTACAACAGCAGCGTGCGTAATGCTGATGATTTGTCTGTGCTCACTTAAACGGTCCAGTTTTTCGGCCATGGTATGGATGGTCCGCCCTCCGATGCCGGCATCAATTTCATCGAACACCAGGGTTGCAGTGTCGTCGGCAATGGCCAGTATGGTTCTCAGGGCCAGCATGACCCTGGACAATTCACCGCCAGAGGCGGTCCTGGCCAGTGTCCGCAGCGGTTCGCCCGGGTTGGGAGAAAACAAAAATTGCATTTTATCGCTACCGGTGGACGAAGGTTCACCGCCGGTTAACTCAACGGCAAAGTTAATCTGCCGCATTGCCAATTGCTGCAGTTCTCGTTTAATTTCCCTTTCCAACTGCCGGGCTGCTTTTTCCCTTAACAGGCTGGTTCGGGCCGCCAGTTCGTGGTAAATTCTTTCTTTCTCCTGCACCTTGGCTTGAATTCCGGCGGCATCTGTTTCAGCCGCCTGCAATTCTTCCAGTTCCGCAGCCGCGCTGTCCCGGTACGCTAAAATTCCGACCAGGCTATCGGCATACTTTCTCTTTAACCGTTCAATTAGTGCCAATCGGGCCTCAACAAAATTTAACTCTTCCGGTCTGATTTCCATGCTTTCACGGTAAACTGCAATGTCCCGGGCCGTTTCTTCCACCAGGCAAAGGGCCGAATACAGATTATCCAGACAGTTCTTTACCTCGGGAAGATAACCATACAATTCATCCAAATCAAGCTTGGCTTCTCCCAGCAGATCCACAGCCGCCGGGCTGTGGCCTTGGCCCTGATGAATTTTTTGCAACACTGACTCGGCCAGTTGGCCGATTCTTTCCGCATTAGCCAGCCTGTTTCTTTTCAGGTACAGATCGGTTTCGTCTTCTCCAGCTAGTGTGGCCGAATCAATCTCTTTAATCTGAAATTTAAGGGTATCCACACGCTGTCTTCGATCCCGGTTGCCCGAGTTGATGGCATCGCGTTTGACGACGGTCGAACGCCAATCGCGAAATGCTTGCCCTGTTTGCTCCACTAGGGCCGTTAATTCCGTCCCGCCGTACCTGTCCAGCAGCAAAAGTTGTTTTTCAGGCAATAATAAAGACTGCTGCTCGTGCTGCCCGTGCATATCCACCAGCAGCCCGGCAAGTTCACGAAAAACGCCCAGGTTGACAATGCGCCCGTTAACCCGGCAGATGTTGCGGCCCTGTCGGTTCAGTTCACGGGTCAAAATTAATAATTCTTCTTCGGCATTATCGACCGCCAAGCCGTATTCATTTAATTTTCGGGCCAGCATTTCGTTTTTATTGGTGTCAAAGCTGGACTGCACCAGGGCCCGCTCTTGGCCGGTTCTGATTAAATCAGCCTGACATCGTCCGCCCAATGATACATTAAGTGCTTCCACCAGAATGGTTTTGCCTGCCCCGGTTTCACCGGTCAGCACGTTAAACCCGGGCCCGAAATCCAGCTCCAGCTTGTCTACCAAACCAAAGTTTTCTATGTACAGAGAAACCAGCACCGCCAGTTTACCTCCCGGCCAAAGAAATAAATTTTCGCAATACCGTGGGGGTGATCTTTTTGGGTTTGGTGATCACCAAGATAGTATCATCGCCGGCAACGGTGCCAATTATTTCGGGCCACTCGGCGTTGTCTATGGCTGAAGCCACCCCCTGGGCTTCTCCGGGTAAAGTTTTAATGATCACCAGGTTTTCGCTGCTGTCCATGGAAACCACCGAACTCCTGAACAAACGTTTGATGCGGTCGTCATTTTTATGGTTTACTGTATCACCGGGCAGCGCGTATCGGGATACCCCGGCGCCGCCAGGCACTTTAATCAAGCCCAGTTCCTTAATATCCCGTGAAATTGTAGCCTGAGTGACCTTAAAGCCGGCCTTATGCAGTTCCTGAACCAGTTCATCTTGGGTGCTGATATCTTTTTCCTTGATAATTTCAACAATCTGTTTGCTGCGCCAGGTCTTCATCTTTGGCAATCGCCCTTTCAATTAAAATCAGGTAAGGGGCGTGTTCGGGCCGGTTGGCAAACTGCACTTTCAGGACACCGAAAACCCTTGGGTCCAGGCTGCCGGCCATGTTTTGTACAGCTTGGCTTTCTTCCAAAGCACCGCTGTGACCTGTATATACAACCACAGCAATTCGTCCGCCCGGTTTAAGTAACTTAACAGCGGTGCTAAGAGCAGTTACGGTTGTATCCGGCCTGGTGTATACGGCATGGCTGCCGCCGGGCAGGTAACCAAGGTTGAACAAAAAAGCATCAACCGGTTCGGTCAGGTGCACATCCATAGCTTCGTGCCCCGCCCGGATTAACACTACCCGGTCCTGCAAATCCACTTCTTTTAACCGGGTGGCGGTAACCTCCAAGGCGGCGGGCTGAATGTCAAAAGCGTACACTTTTCCACTGGTACCTACTCGGCCGGCTAAGAAAAGAGTGTCGTTGCCGTTGCCTGAGGTGGCGTCCACCGCCAGGCAGCCTTCATTCGTCACTTCGGCCACAAAATTTTGAGCCAGCAAAACGGCGTTCCCCATAACGCCCGCAAATCGAGTGGGGTGGGTATAACCCATTTTACTCAATCTCCTTTTTAATGTCACCTTCTTTAAACTTTTCCCTTAATATATCAAAAAATGTTTGGTTATTTAGTTTAATAAACCTGGCCCGACAATTTGATTTTTTGACCCTTACGATATCACCATACTGCAGGTGCATGCCCAGCTGACCGTCCACTGTCAGCATTACTTCCCCCTGAGTGGATTGTAGGGTGACCTGGACTTCACTGTCCGGGGGGATCACCAGTGGTCTGGCCCACAGAGCGTGAGGACAGATCGGCGTAAAAAGAAGCAAATCCAGTTCAGGTACTACCAGCGGTCCACCGGCTGAAAGTGAATAAGCCGTTGAACCGGTGGGGGTGGCAATAATCACACCATCAGCGTAATAAGTGTTAAAATGCCGCCGGTCTACCACGGTGTCCAAAATAATCAGTCGGGCAAAAGCCCCTTTGGTAATGACGGCATCGTTAAGTCCCATTAGTGGCAGGGAAGCTTTTTTATCTCTAATTACACTGGCCTCAAGCATCATTCTTTCCTCTATGTAATACTCCCCGTTCAGTAGCAAATCAAGTGCCTTAAACAATTGAGGCACATCTACCTCGGTCAGAAAACCCAGCCGACCCATGTTCACCCCAAAAACTGGAACTCTGGAGGGAGCGGCCAGGCGGGCGCTATTTAGCAGGGTACCATCACCGCCCAGTATCATCAGGCAGTCGGACCGACTGACCAGTTCCCTGCGCGGGCATGTTCCGTGCGACCAGTTAATCCTTTGCGCGCACTCTTCGTCCAGAAGCATGTCCACATCGCGTCCGGCCATCCAGGTATGGATATCTTCCAGCAGGCCAGTAATTTTATCTTTGTTCAGGTTGGATATCAGTCCAATGGTCTTCAAGTTTGAGCCCTCCCCCGTGTTGCTATCCCGCTTTTGTGTTTGTCCATATCTAGGTGTCGGAATCTCTTCCCGGCAGCAATTTATGCGGCCAGTTGTCTATTTGGTGGGCTCTTTCAACCACCCGGTCAAGCAATGCGTCTAGCGCTTCAGTTGTCCCCTCAACTAACATGCCTCCAACTGAAGGGTGTCCCCGGTCCTCTGTTTTCTTAAAATGCAGCAGATACTCTATATTCCCCTCGGGGCCTTTAACCGGTGAGTGGTCGACGCCCAATACCGCGGCGCCGCAGCCGGCAATGGTGCGGACCACCTTGTCCAGTACCTGTCTGTGCACGGCGGGATCCTTGACCACACCTTTTTTACCTACCTTTTCCCGGCCCGCCTCGAACTGGGGCTTAACCAGGGTTACTCCTTCATAGTTTTCCAGCAGATAATCCAGCCGGGGCAACACCAGAGTTAGCGAGATAAAAGAAACATCCACCGTTACGAAGTCGGGCCTGCCAAAGGTAAATATTTCTTTATCCAGGTGCCGAATGTTGGTGCGTTCCAGTACCACTACCCGCGGGTCGGTGCGCAGCGACCAGGCAATTTGGCCATATCCAACATCGACGGCATAAACCCTAGCGGCACCATTCTGCAGAGCGCAATCGGTAAACCCTCCGGTGGAAGCACCCACGTCTAGCATCACCCTGCCCAACAGATTAATATTAAATGATTGCAGTGCCCGGGCTAGTTTATAACCGCCCCTACTTACGTAAGGCATTTTTTCCTTGACTTCGATGACTGGAACCGGTTTATGGTCATCAATCTGATGCCCCGGCTTGGTGACCGCCATGCCGTTTACTTTAACGTCCCCGGCCATAACAGCCGCCCGGGCCTTTTCTCGGCTGGTGAAAATGCCTTTTTGCACCAGTAATAAATCCAGCCTGGTTTTGCTGCCCAAATTAAGAACCTCCGCTAAGCTTGACTATCCTGGCACGTTTTGGGTGCATCTTAACCATACCCAGGGCAGTATCAGCTATAAAATCCGGGGACAAACCGTATTTTTCACGCAGCAGCAGCTGGCTGCCGTGCTCCACAAAAACATCCGGAATACCCAGGCATTTGACATTAATTTCATTATTTGACATTCCATCGGCAGGTTTGTTTTCCAAAAGCTCCAGAACCGCAGAACCAAATCCGCCCGCCAATACGTTTTCTTCCACTGTAATCAGCCGTCCGGTGCGCTTGGCATGGCGGATAATGCATTCGGCATCCAAAGGTTTTACGAACCTGGCGTTAATTACCGTTGTCGATACACCGGCGTCCTTAAGCATTTCAGCAGCTCGAACAGCTAACGGTACCATGTTACCCACAGCCAGGATAGTAATGTCCCTGCCCTCGGTAATGACTTCTGCCTTGCCCCAGGGGATTTGGGTCCACTGCTGTCCTAGTGCTACGCCAAGGCCGTTTCCCCGCGGGTAGCGCAGCGCGCATGGTACTTCGGCATTTAAAGCGGTGTACAGCATATCCTGAACTTCTTTTTCATTTGTGGGGGCCAGTATATTTATATTAGGTACTGCACGGAGGAACGACAGATCAAACAAACCGTGGTGGGTGGGACCGTCATCGCCCACAATGCCGGCCCGGTCAATGGCAAACACCACCGGCAAATTCTGCAAACATACGTCATGGATAATTTGGTCGTAAGCCCGCTGTAAAAACGTGGAGTACACAGCCACCACCGGTTTAAGGCCGGCTTTGGCCAGCCCTGCCGCCAGCGTCACGGCATGCTGTTCAGCAATACCCACATCGTAAAAACGTCCGGGGAAATGATGAGCAAACTCGGCCAGGCCGGTGCCGCTGCACATCGCCGCGGTAATGGCCACGATCCGGTGATCCTGCTCGGCCAGCCGCACTAGTGTGCGTCCGAATACTTCGGTGTAAGTACTGGTGTCACTTTTTTTAATGCAGGTACCGGATTTAACGTCAAAAGGCCCGATGCCATGGAACATGTCTGCTTTTTCTACCGCCGGGGCATATCCTTTACCCTTTTCGGTAATTACGTGTACCAGAACCGGCCCGCCCAGGGTTTTGGCCTGTTCAAGAGTATTAATCATCGATGAAATGTGATGCCCGTTAATCGGACCCAGGTAAGTAAACCCCAGTTCCTCGAAAATAACTCCCGGGACCAGAAAATATTTTAGGCCATCCTTAAACCGCTCGGCAAACTTGAGCACGGTCGAGCCGATGGAAGGGATGCGCTTCATTAGCTGTTCAAATTCGTCCTTGCCTTTGGAGTACTTGGGGTCGGTCCTGATCCTGGTCAGATATCTTGACATGGCGCCCACATTATGGGAAATGCTCATTTCATTGTCATTAAGCACCACGATTAGGTCGGTTTTCAGATGGCCGGCGTGATTCAAAGCTTCAAAAGACATCCCGCCTGTCATAGCCCCATCACCGATTACCGCCACTACGGAGTTTTTATCGCCTTTGAGATCCCTGGCCAAAGCCAAGCCCAGGGCCGCAGATATTGAGGTACTGCTATGGCCGGTGGCAAAGGCATCGTGTTCGCTTTCATCCGGACGGGGAAAACCGCTTAAACCTCCGTAACTGCGTAGGGTATGAAATTCTTCCCGCCTGCCGGTAACTAACTTGTGCACGTAACTTTGATGACCGACATCCCAGATGATTTTGTCCCGGGGGGTCTGAAAAACCCGGTGCAAGGCCAGAGTCAATTCCACAACGCCAAGGTTGGGCGCCAAGTGTCCGCCGTTGACGGCCACGGTATTAATAATAGTTTGCCTTATTTCCGCAGCAAGCTGTTTCAGTTGGGACATATTAAGCTTTTGTAAGTCCTGCGGGGAGTTAATATGTTCTAAAAAACCGCCCAATCAATCACCCTCATTGCCACAAAAAGATTATTTATATAAAAAAAGTTTAATCTTTAGGTTTTGTCATCCTGTTTTGTCATCCTGAGCATAGCGAAGGATCTAGATTCCTCACTTCGTTCGGAATGACAATCCAAGCAGCTTTTCATCCTTCTGCTGGTGCCGCGACAGCAACATGGTGGTTTACCCTGAAAATAACCTTAATGGTGTCACCCTAGTCATACCTACTATATCCCTTCTGATTACTGATTACTGATTACTGATTACTGATTACTGATTACTGATTACTGATTACTGATTACTGACTACTGGTATTATTTTTTTACCACCCTGATGCCAGTTATTCCGCTAATTGTTGCTATTAACCGGCCGACAAAAAAAATAACATCGTTGGGGCGACTGAGAGCTATCTTTTTGCCGAATGCCTTACCCCCTACTGTAAGAGAGGCAATGAACGCCGTAATCAACATGTTCAATGTGGTTAGCTGCAAATCCTCCCACATTTGAATAATCTGCAGTACTAAGGCAATACCTAAAGCGCCACTGACAGTGCCGGCGATGTCTCCCACCACATCGTTGGCAATATTGGCTACCCGGTCGGCGTTACGAATTAAGAGGACGCTTTCACGGGCACCTTTAACCCGTTTGGAGGCCTTGGCGTGGAAAGGTTTTTCATCTGCCGCCGCCACTGATGTGCCCACCAGATCAGAGGTAATGCCGACAAGAATAATCACGTTTAAGAAAATAAAAGATAATATGGGGCTGTTTAAAGCGCGGGCAAAAAATTCAGATAGTAGAAAGAAAAGCGCGGCGATGATAAAAGAAATAAAACCGACAAATATTATGTACTTGCCGGAAACTGTAGACTTATTGCTTTTCAACTGATCCACTCCAGGGTTTATATACCTTTGTGATTATAGTAATGATTCAATATCGAAGCTACTGTATTGGTTATGTATTGCTGACAAGTGACAACGATACGGGTAAATGTTGTGGCTTAGGTCCAGCAGGTTTTCCCAATTCCGTACCAGCTGTCACCAAACTGGCGGTTTCCCTTTAAACGAAATCCCGGATCGTCACCGATTCCGTGGCTGGATTACCACTTAGTCCACACTATAATCCCCGTACCGTCACCGTTTCTCAACCGTACAGCCTAGGAGTTTTCCTCTACAGGAGTACCTTTTTTTAGCCTCTTTTGCAATGACGGTTTAAACCCGAAGCATATAGGGTAAGGGCCCTTACACCAGTATGCCGCTTAATGGACCTCCACCGGCACCACTCAAGGCAGGCTACACTGCACGCAGCTTTCCCCACGTGCAGGTTTATACCCGAGCCATAGTCGTATAACTAATACTTCCACGCACACGGGTCTCCGCGGGGGCAGGGTCAACGCCCACATGCCATTGCGGGTCGCCCCGCCCCCTTAACTCCCAGTACCGACCCCCAACTGGGCGTCAGCAGCCAGCACCAGGAACTTCATTGATGTGCCCTTAACGGATTTTTAGGCCCGCCTTCAAAAAAGGGTTCCCGACTAGGATACTGTGTCACTTGTACAAATAAATATTTCATCAGTGAGAATTATAGCATGCCGCCATATGCACAGCAAATGTCTATTTTGACCTCTTATTATCAATTATGACCCCTAAAGACTGTTTTCAATACAGGCGACCGTTTTATATCAATTTTCTAATGGGGTCAGGCTCTTAACTTATTAACTTATTTGATAATTTAATTTTTCTAATCTTGCTTGTTGATATATTTACACACCGCCACCGGCGAAACACCGATATAGCGGGCAATTTCCTGCATCGAATATCCATGCTCCAATGCCGTTTTGGCAAATTGTTCCTTGCTGGACATCAGTTTTCTAATCCTGGAGCCTTTTCTAATCAGTTCATATTCTTCCTGGTCATTTATAACAGCCATTAAAACATCTTTCAGCGACCTCCGGTCCGGGGCAGGTTTTTCAGACCAATCAGCAGCAGGAGCAATAACTTCGGTTACATCCGGCAAATCCAAATCCAAATCAACATTCTGTTTCATAAGCAGGTTATACTCTCGTAAAGAGTTTTTCCGGCTGTTGGATAACTGATCTAAAACAAATTCAAATGCTACAAAACCTGGTTCCATCTGCCGGTAGTGTCGATCGCTGGACCAGGGATAATCTGCTACATTATCAGCTATACCCGCCCGGACCGGGTTGCGATGGATATATGTAATTAGGGATAGGAGGTATTTTTCATCATGCACAGGTATGGCCTGATATCTGCCTTGAAAAACGTGGCCCGACCGTTTCCCGGTACGGTTATAATACATACTGTAAACGGTATTGATGCGGTGCATCACCCTGCTCAGCGGTTCTGTGTTGGTGCGCAGGGCTAGATGATAATGATTGCTCATAATTACATAGGCAAATAATTCAATGCCATCCACCAATACCATTTTCCGCAACTGTTCAATAACTTTATCTTTATATTCAGGACGTTCGAATATGTGTTCTTGGTTATTTCCCCGCTGTATTACATGGTACAACGCCCCCGGATATTCAATGCGCTGCTTTCTAGCCAAAATTACACCCCCGTCTGTAATTTTAACAGGATGTGCGCAGAGCCACAACAATAAGTTAATAAGTTAAGAGCCTGACCCCCTTATTGGTTGCGGGTAATCACGAAGTGGACGAGACCGCGCAGAAAATCAGCTTCTGCACCAAATCTGTTCAGCGATGCCAGTGCCATTTCTGCAGCTGCGGCGGCTTTTTGCTTAGCAGCATCCAGGCCGAACAACGCGGGGTAGGTTGCTTTATGATTCCGCTGGTCGCTGCCCACCGGCTTGCCGATGACCTGCTCGTCCCCTACAACGTCTAGAATATCGTCTACAATTTGAAAAGCCAGCCCCAGGTTATTGGCGTAACCGGTCAGTTTTTTAAGCTGCTCTTCGGATGCACCGGATAATATGGCTCCGGCGCGTACCGAGACCCTAATTAAAGCCCCGGTTTTTCGGGTGTGGATGTACTCCAGCATATCTTGGTCAACAGTATCGCCTTCCGAAGCCAGGTCTGCCACCTGGCCGCCGATGAGGCCTTGGGTCCCGGCCGCCTCGGCCAGTTCGGAAATCACCCGCACCACCCGTTCCGGAGGGACGCCGGCTTTTTGCGATAGTTGAGCCAAAACCGCAAAAGACGACGTGAGCAGGGCGTCTCCCACCAGAATAGCCGCTGCTTCACCAAAGACTTTGTGGCAGGTGGGTTGGCCCCGGCGCAGGTCGTCGTTGTCCATGGCAGGTAAATCGTCGTGCACCAGAGAGTATGTATGCAGCAATTCAACGGCGCAGGCAGCAGGCATTACTGTTTCTGCGCAGCCCCTTACCGCTTCTGCCCCGGCCAACACCAAGATTGGTCGCAGCCTTTTGCCGCCGGCGAATACGCTGTACCGGACGGCCTTGTGAATTGATGGCGGGTAGGCGTTCGCGGGAGGCAGAAATTGATCCAGCACTTTGTTTACCATTTTTGCCCGCTCGGCCAGTTCATCCCTAAAATTCATGGTTAGAACTCCTCTTCCTTGATAACCGGGTTTCCTTCACTGTCTGCCATCAGGATGCTGATATGCTTTTCAGCTTGTTCCAACTTTTTAGAGCACTGCCTGGTAAGCTGAATGCCCTCGGCAAACAACTGCAGTGATTCTTCAAGGGGCAGGTTACCCTCTTCCAGTTTGTTGACCAGCTTTTCAAGTCTTTCCAAGGCTTCTTCAAAAGCCATGTTTTTTTGTTCGCTCATAGATATTATCTCCAACCTTCAGATTTTTTAGGGGTCAGGCTCTTAACTTATTAACTTATTGGCTGTAATTTGCCAATAAGTTAATAAGTTAAGAGCCTGACCCCTAAGTCTGCCACCTATTTCATCCGTTCCTGAACCACGGCCACAGCCTTGTCTTTAAGTTCTTTGGCCTTTGCCACCAGCTGTTCTTTTTCCGCTAAAATATTTTTAACGTATTCTTCGTCTTTGACCATCGGGATGTTAATGTCCACGCTTAACAGCACTCCGTTTAGCGACGCTTCACATACGTAAGCAGCCACACCGGCATCGCTGATAGCCATGGTGTTGCCAATCTTGGCCAACTTGTCGGTTATCACCAAGGCATCTAGCAGCGTCCTGGCTATTTCCATCGGGGTATCAGTGGCCTTCTTCAACGCTTTTTGCATTTGCTCTTCCCGCTTGGCTTTTTCTTCATCAGTGTTCTTAGGTAAACGATACACGTCCATGAACTTGCCAAAGGCCGCTATATCGGCATCCACCAATTTTTCCAGCCTGTTAATGATAAAATAGGCGGCACCAGTAATTTCCTTAACTTCGGGTTCTACATCCTTGAACTTGGGCCGGCCGACGGTGAGGTTGCCCACCATGGCAGTCATGGCCACACCCAGGGTGCCCACTAGAGCGGAAACGCTACCGCCGCCCGGTGTGGGCGCATCGGATGCGGATACAGCTACTACCTTACGAAACGTCAGATCATAAATATCGCTCACAATATCACCTCTGTAATTATTTCGAATTCAGGATTCCATAGTAAGTAGTTAAATGTTCAGGATGTTTTTTGTCATTGCTATGAACACAACGAATCTGTCATTCTGAGCGCAGCGAAGAATCTTAAAGACTAGATCCTTCGCTATCGCTCAGGATGACAAGCTTAATCTGAACAAAGGTAGGTTGTATTCATTTATCGTGATGCAAGTACGCATGTTAATTCTGAACGAAGTGAAGAATCTTAAGCTCCTTCGCTACGCTCGAAATGACAACTTTCCTCAAATCTATTTCTCATGTCAAAATTCCTAAACATTCCTATTCTAACTCCTGTTTTTCCCTATGCCAGTCCTTGCAGCTTGATGGCTTTAAGTACGTTTTTCTGAATTAACACAGTGGTCAGGCTGCCTACACCGCCCGGCACAGGGCTGATGGCACCGGCCACTTCCTTGGCGTTTTCAAAATCTACGTCTCCGCAAATGCCGCCGCCCTCGGCGGGGTTAATCCCGGCATCAACCACAATGGCGCCAGGTTTAATCATATCGGCGGTAACCATTTTGGCCCGACCCACAGCGGCGATGATGATATCGGCCTGCCTGGTGTGGTAACCTAAATCCTGAGTCTTGGTATGGCACACAGTTACGGTAGCGTTTTGATTTAACATCATGAAAACCAGCGGTTTGCCTACGGTTTCGCCGCGGCCCACGATAACAGCGTTTTTACCCTTAATATCAAAGCCCGAACGCAGCATCACTTCAATACAGCTTTCCGGGGTGGCCGGGAACAGGCCTTCGCCGCCGCTAAGAATGTAACCCCGGTTGATGGGGTGTGAGCCGTCTACGTCTTTCTTGGGGTCAACAGCTTCCAGCACAACTTTTTTGTCCATCCCCTTGGGCAGCGGCAGTTCAATCATAATGCCGTGCACTTTGGGGTCTTTATTCCAGGCATCAATGGTAGCCAGCACTTCTTCTACGGGGGTGGTGCCGGGTAAAGTTACCAGCTCAAAATCGATACCAACGTTACTGCAGGATTTTTCCTTGGACCGGGCGTAAACCACCGAAGCCGGATCGTCACCCACCAGCAGAACGCTAAGCTTGGGAACGAGACCCTTTTCCCTTAAAGCCGCGACATCTGCCTTAACTTCCGCTCTGATGGTTGCCGCAATCGCCTTGCCGTCAATAAGAGTTGCAGCCATTATATATCCTCCTGTTTATCTTAAATTTCAGGTAGCTTTCATGTAGCTTTCAGGCGTTTAGCATTCAGTAGTCAGTAATCAAAATTCAGAATAACTCATGATTATGCTGCCAGTAATTTACTAATCTTATGCAAAATGAGTTTGGTCACTTAAATATCATCCTCTGCCAAACCAAACCAATAAATCTTCCAGGAAAGGGGACACACCTCAGATTTCAGGTATTTCTTTGGGGTCAAGGAATGTCCTCAATGCTGTTTCCCCCAGTTTTCTAATTTTGACTTCTGATTCCTGTCTCCTAAGTACTTACTATTTCATCAACCCGGCATGCCAGTCTGCCCTGGTGCAGATGCACCTCAATTTGATCTCCGGGTTTAACCAGTGCCGCATTCTGTAGCACTTGGCCGTTGGGTCCGGTGGTGTAACTGTAACCCCTGGAGAGGGTGGCCAAGGGACTCAGGGCATTTAACCGGCCAGCCAGCAGAGCCAGTCGACTTTGGACGGTGCGTATGCTTTCATTGGCAGTACGTCTCATTTGTTTTTCATGCCAGTCCAGAACCTGGCGGCGCTGATCGCAAATAACTGCCACCGGCCGAGATATGGCCCTGCTGGTGATGCAGCGGTCCAGGCGCTGCCTGTACAATCCGGTTTTGTGTTTGATGCTTCGGTTCAGCCTGACCCGAAGCATCATTAAGTTCCTTTTTATTTCCGTGCGGTCGGGAACCGCTATTTCCGCCGCCGCCGACGGGGTTGGCGCCCTAAAGTCGGCGACCATGTCGGCAATGGTGAAATCAGTCTCGTGCCCTACGGCAGATATTATCGGTATGCGCGAGGCGGCTATGCTTCGGGCCACCATCTCGGTATTAAAGGTCCACAGTTCCTCCAGCGAACCGCCGCCACGGCCTACTATCAAAAGGTCTACATTCCCGGTGCGGTTAAACAGCGTTATGGCCCGTACCACCTCGGCAGAAGCGTTGTCGCCCTGAACTGCTACCGGAGCCAGGTAAATCCGTACCATGGGCCAGCGGCGGCGCAGAATATTTAATATGTCCCGTACTGCGGCGCCAGTTGGCGAGGTTACAATGCCAATACACCGGGGAAAACGGGGCAGCTTTTGCTTGCGCCCGGTATCAAAAAGACCTTCGGCAGCCAGCTTCTCTTTAAGCTTTTCGAAAGCGGCATAAAGTGCTCCCGCTCCATCGGGCTCAATTTCCTCGGCGTAAAGCTGGTACTGTCCGTCTCTTTCGAAGACCGTCACATAACCACGTACCCGCACGGCCATGCCGTTTCCCGGGTTAAAGCGCAGCAGCCTGGCTCGGGATCGGAACATAACAGTCCGGATACTGGAATTGCTGTCCTTTAAGGTAAAGTAAACATGGCCGGAAGCAGCCTGCTTAAAGTTGGAAATTTCCCCCTTGACCCACAGGTTGGCAAGCTTACTGTCGCCTTCCAGCAATCCCTTGATATAGCTAGTTAAAGCACCTACTGATAAAACACTCATATTCGCTCCGTTGAACAGCTCTGGGGACATTCATACGTTGGGGGCATTCATACCTTGGGGACATTCCTTCGAAGAAGGTGTGTCCCCTTACCTTATTAGAAGGTGTGTCCCCTTTCCTATATAGCTCCGTTGTAAAAAGCTCTAGGGACATTTATTTGCTGCTCAGGTACTCGTGGATGGAATTGGCAGCGGTACGGCCCGCACCCATAGCCAGGATAACGGTAGCCGCGCCGGTAACCACGTCGCCGCCGGCGTATACGCCAGGCTTGGAGGTGGCGGCCTTCTCGTCGGCCACAATATTACCGCGTTTGGTCAATTCCAGACCCTTGGTGGTTCTGGGAACCAGCGGGTTGGGACCCTGGCCGATAGCTACAACCACGGTGTCGATATCCATGAGAAACTCAGAGCCTTCAATGGGCACAGGACGGCGTCGGCCGGAATCGTCGGGCTCGCCAAGCTCATACTTCAGGCACTTCATGCCGGTGACCCAACCATCTTCGTTCTGGATGATTTCCGTCGGGGAGGTCAAGAGTGCAAACTTGACGCCCTCTTCCTCGGCGTGTTCGGCTTCTTCTTTACGGGCCGGCAGTTCTTCATGCGAACGGCGGTAAACAATCCAGGATTCCTCGGCGCCCAAGCGCAGTGCGGTACGGGCAGAGTCCATAGCCACGTTGCCGCCGCCCAGAACGGCCACTTTTTTACCCAGTTTAATGGGTGTATCATAATCGGGGAACTGGTAAGCCTTCATTAGGTTGGTACGGGTTAAAAATTCATTGGCGGAGTAAACGCCGCAAGCGTTTTCGCCGGGGATATTCATAAAGTAGGGTAGGCCGGCGCCGGTACCAATGTATACGGCATCAAAACCTTCTTCTTCCATGAGGGCATCAACGGTGGTAAACTTGCCCACCACTGAGTTAACTTCTATTTGCACACCAATTTTTCTGAGGTTATCAACTTCAGCCTGCACCACAGCCTTGGGCAGTCTAAACTCGGGGATGCCGTACATAAGCACACCGCCCGCCACATGCAGGGCCTCAAACATAGTCACTTGGTGACCCAGCTTAGCCAGGTCGGCAGCGCAGGTCAAACCGCCAGGGCCGGAACCGACAATGGCCACTCTTTTACCGGTGGGGGGGGCCACTTCAGGCACCTTCACGCCGGTGGAAAGTTCCCAGTCGGCGCAAAAACGCTCGATCCGACCGATACCGACAGAGTCATGCTTTTTGCCCAAGGTGCAGTATTTCTCACACTGGGCTTCCTGGGGGCAAACCCGGCCGCATACTGCGGGCAGCGCGTTCTTTTCTTTAATTTTAGAGATGGCGCCGGCAAAATTGCCCTCGGCAACCAAGCCGATAAACGCGGGGATGTCCACTTCAACAGGGCAACCCTGGCGGCAGGGCTCTTTTTTACACTGCAGACAGCGCTTAGCTTCGTCAATGACCGTTTCCATCGTATAACCAGTGGCCACTTCATTAAAGTTCTTAGCCCTTACAAGGGGGTCCTGAGCCGGCATGGGGTTCTTGACCGGTTTGATTTCTTTTTTGGGTTTCTTAGCATCAGTCATTATTTAGCACCTCCGCATCCGGAACCACATTTGCATTCATGATGTTCCATGGCTTGTTGTTCTTTGTCCCTAAAGATACCGCCGCGCCGGCCAAGTTCAAGCCAATCTACATCGTGGCCGTCAAATTCAGGGCCGTCCACGCAGACAAACTTGGTGCTGCCGGCAATGGATACCCGGCAGCAACCGCACATGCCAGTGCCGTCTACCATGGTGGCGTTCAGGCTGACAATGGTTTTAATGCCGTAGTCTTTAGTCAGGTTGCAAACTGCCCGCATCATGGGCTGAGGTCCGATGGCCAGCACCATGGGGATGTTCTCTTTGCCCTTGGCTTCGATTATTTCCTTCATCACATCGGTTACAAAACCTTTGCGAACGTAACTGCCATCATCAGTGGTAACCAGCAATTCCGAGCAAGCGGCACGCATTTTGTCTTCCCAGAAAAGCAGATCGCCGGACCGGGAACCGATGATGCCGATAACATGGTTGCCGGCTTCTTTAAGATCACGCGCGATGGGATGTACCGGAGCAATGCCTACGCCGCCGCCTACAACCACTACGGTGCCGTCAAACTTCTCTATATGCGAGGGCTCGCCCAGGGGGCCGACAAAGTCCTTAAGATAGTCGCCCACTTCCATCTGGCCCAGCTGCGTGGTTGATTTGCCTACTTCTTGGAAAACAATAGTAATGGTGCCTTTTTCACGGTCGTAATCAGCGATGGTCAGCGGTATCCGCTCGCCCTCTTCTTGGATCCGAAGAATGATAAATTGACCGGCCTTGCAACTTTTGGCTACTTTCGGTGCATCAACAACAAGTTCTTTGATAATTGGCGAGAATACTCTTTTTTCTAGAATTTTGAACATATTTAAACCTATTCCCTCCCTCATGAAAATTTTGCGTAGTCAAGCTTAATTATATATTTCTAGGCTAAGCATATGATTCCTTCTCCATTGTTCTTAATGAACAAAATTTTAAAATAAACACCCCAAAGGGGACAGGCTGCTTTTTTCGGTTTTTGAAAAAAGCAGCCTGTCCCCTTTGGGGTATACTTTATTAACATGTCAACGCCTGACACTATATTGTTACTGAGGCAGCTTTTGTTTTTCTTGCACCACTTTGCCCAAAATGCCGTTGATAAATTTACTGGATTGTTCGCCGCAGAATTTTTTGGCAATCTCAACGGCTTCGTTAATTGAGACATTATAAGGGGTACCCTGCTCGTGAAAAATTTCATACAGCGCCATCCGCAGTATACTGCGGTCCACCGCAGCTAAACGTTCAAGTTTCCAATCATGGCTTAACCGACTAATTTCGGTGTCCAGTTCGGGCAGCTTGGCAATGGTTCCTGACACCAGGTGACGGGCAAAATCCATATCCCGGTCCTCGATTTTGATATTTAATTTTTCCTGCAAGTGTTTAAATGCATCATCCACATCCATTTTCCCCACGTCAACCTGGTAAAGCACTTGCATTGCAGATTCTCTGGCTCTTCTTCTGCTCATATGGTACCTTTCGTCACCTTTCTCCCAGCAAGCGCAAAATTTTATCCCTGATATCCACTCGGTCGTCTAACTGCTTGCCTGCCAGGTAACCCAAAGCCACGCAGATAGCTACAAAAAGTGTTTTTAAAACGCCAAATAAAATTACCGAAATGCCTATGGCCATACCGGCCGCTGCACCAATTATCTTACCCCGGTGCAGCGTAATCCATTCTATGAAAAGATGTTTGTCCATGCTTAGGCCACTTCCTATTCCACCCTGTTTTTGCGGCTGGTGAAACTTTCCACAGCCACCCGTACCTCGTGAACCGCAATGCCGGCCACGTTCAATACGCTGTCCCTGACCTGCTGCTGAATGTCTTTGGAAAGCGCCGGTACGTTACTATCCGGGGAGACAGTTATATTCATATGCATATTAATTCCCTGGGGAGCGGAAACAACCTTGGCCCGGACATCCCTAACCCCTTTGATAGTGGAAACCACCTTTTCAGCCAGTGACTCGATAGCGGGCAAAGAAACGCGCACATCGCCAAGTTCACCGTCCTGTACCACGGCCTGCTTTTTTTTACGTTCGACAACTAATCCTTTCCAAAACAACCGGACACCAATTAGCACGTACAGGCCGATCAAAATCCAAAGGATTTCCTGTTGCTCAGGTAAGGCCGCCTCTCGCATCAGTTCATCAAACGGCTCCTGCCAACCGGCTAAAAAAGCCGCCAAAGCCAGTAACAGCAGGGTAAGTGTAAAAGTGTACAATAATAGTATGCCACGATCTAACGGCCCCATAACGAGTCTTGCCCCCCGTTTATTTTACTCTGGTTTCTTCCTCGCTGGTTTCGTTTGCAAATGCCACGCCCTGCACATTTACGTTTACTTCGACTACCTTAAGGCCGGTCATTTTTTCAATGGAGGTTTTTACTGCGCTTTGGATATTGGCTGCTACGTCGGGAATGCGTGAACCATAGTCAACTATAATGGAAATGTCGATAGCGGTTTCAGTCTCGCCAACCTCAACCTTAACACCTTTGGCTAAACTTTTACGTCCCAGGCGTTCTGCAATACCGCCCACCACTCCGCCACTCATACCTGAAACACCGGTTACTTCAGTGGCGGCAATCCCGGCAATTATGCGTACCACTTCATCTGCCACGCGTATAGAACCGAGGGTGTTTTTCTCTTCCCGTACGTTCGAATCATGCTGTTCCACACTAGAACCTCCTTTTAGCGGTTTAATACATTATACCAAACCAGGAAAAATACCGCAATTAACTGCGGTATTTTGTGATAAATGAAAGTGTGTCAAGGGGACGGTTCCTCTGACACATTTTTTAAAAGTGTGTCAGAGGAACCGTCCCCTTGACACACTTTATGGTTAGGCGCCTGAACCCGGTCTGGTGATGATAATGATGTTTTTTCCATCCACGCCGGTGTTTTTGGAGACCATTTCAACAATGCCGATATGATCGTCTTCGGTGACCGGTCTTTCGCCTTCCTGCACCACTACGGTTACGGTCTGGCTGTCCAGGAAAACGGCGGCATCGCTGAAGCCTTTGGCCCGGATTAGACTTTCCAGCTCCATTTCTTTGGATATGCTGCTGCTCAGGCGCAGCAGCCTTTCGTGGGCGGTCTTACGAATATCTTCATCCGCGTTCGGGGCAGCCAGCACCTCGCGCATGGTTTCCATCTCCATGCCCCGGGCCCGCTCCCTTTCCATACGGTATTCCACAAAATACGCAGAACCGCTGTTATGGCCGGTGTTAAGATTCTCAACAGGCTCGAGATCGGTCGGCATCGTGTATCCAACCGGTGTGCCGCCGCCTATAGGTTTATCGCTCTCCTGGGTCGCATCACCGCCTAACGTAGTGGATGCAGCCGGTTTTTCCCGCCAGTTGGCCAGTCTTTCAGTCAGACCGCCAAACCCCAGGAAACAGAACGCTATACCGGCCAGCGCCAGCAGGGCCAGGGCTATGTCTGTGCGCCTGATTCTAATAACCCTAATCAAATTAATCACCCCTTTTCATGTTCATTATCACTATCTTGTGCGGTTGAATCCCCAGGGCCACTTGCACCGCCCGGAAAAGGTCGGCCTTGACCATAGGCTCACTGGCCCCCTCGGCCACTACCAGTACCCCGGCCACTTCCGGGGCCACTTCCCGCTTGATCACCGGCTTCTCCAGCCCCTGACCGCTGCCGGTGATCACCACGACGCTGGAACCGGTGTTTTCAGTTATTTCCCTGGTGCCCCCATTCTGGTCTTCCTCCATGGTGGTCTTCAGCCCGGTATCACTGTTGGTGGCAAAATCGCTATGAGTGGAAGTACCCAGTTGGATGGTCACTTCAACCCGTCCGGCACCTGCGATCTGTGCCAACATTCGCTGCAGTTCACCGGCTATTTCCCTCTCCTCGGTGGTCATCAAGGAGTTAACGGCCTGAAAATCCGTATTTTCCCCATATCGGTCCGATATCTGTTCGCCCGTAGGGGCCCTGTCTGTTTCCACCGCCTGGTTACCCGAACCCGTTCCGCCCAACAGCATCAGCGCAATGCCCAATACCGCCGCTCCCATTAAGAGCCAGAATTTTTTGTTCTTGGGATTTAGCAACTCCCCCCGGTTCATGTTCATCACCCCTTAAATTATTAAGTTTAACTATTCAGGTATTCAGATTCAGAATTTAGTAGTCAGTAGTCAGTAGTCAGTAGTCAGTAGTTAAACGATAAACGTTTTCATTTGATTTCGACTTCTGACTCCGAAAGTAGTTATGTTATTGAAACTCTACTTGCACCTGCTCCCGCTGCAGGTTATAGAAATTGGCCACCAGGCCTGTTATATCAGACGCAGCCTGCATTTCGCCTGCGGTTGGCTGTACATTGGTGTTGTCGGGTATTTTTTTGGCATTGGTACTGATGATTACCGGTTGGATGCCCGAACCAGCATTATCTTCGGTGGTTGGTGCAGGCGATTGCTCTGCACCGCTGGAACAATAGACAGTAATGCTGCTGATTTCATTTGTGCTCTCATGCAGCCCGACGCTGGCGTCGACCACCTGCAAGTCATTGTTTAGCGCTGCCAGGGACATCACCTGCCGGGCTATGCCCCGGCTGTACTGCTGCGCCGCTTCCTGGCGATTGGCATCTGTTAGGGATTGTCCCGCCGCCATAATATCCTCCAGGGGCACCGGCGTATAACCGGACGGGGCTTCGGTGACATCGGGTATATCCCGCAGCAAGTCGCTGTGCATAATCCCGGTAACGGTTTGCAGCACTGCTACAATTATTAACAACCCCATTACCATTTTTACGTAACGGCGCATGTCTCCCTGGGGCAGCAGCATTTCCAGAAACACGGCCAGGACCACTATAACCACTATGGTTTGAATTAATTGACGCAGTATATCCATAGCAGACCCCCGCTAAAAATGTTACCGACAACCATTAAAGAATAAAACCAAGATTCTTCGCTGCGCTCAGAATGACAGATTCGTTGTATTCATAACAATGACAGGCTTAATGATAAGGTTCTTCAATTCGGTTGTAATCATAGTAATGACAAATGGGCTCATATTACAAATAGCTAATTACTCAGAATGATATAATCATTAATGCAGCATCACCGTAAAGTTACCCATCCCCACTACGATGGCGATGGTAAAAAAGAATAGCAGTCCCACCATGGCTACAGCGGCAAACACGGTAATCAGGTTATTGCCCAAGCTGTTCAAACAGTCGCTGATGTCTTCTTCACCCACGGGCTGGATAATGGCTCCGGCCAGTTTATAAATGAATGCCATGGTGATGATTTTAACCAGCGGAACAACTACTATAATGGCTATGATTAACACCCCGGCAATGCCGACGGCGTTTTTCATCAGCAGTGACGAGCGAATGATCGCGCCCAAAGCGTCACTAAACACCCCGCCCACTACGGGAATGAAAGTGTTGGTGGCAAATTTGGCGGTACGGTAAGTTAGGCTGTCACCCACCGCGCCGGCGACCCCCTGAATCGCCATTACCCCCAGAAAAATGGTGCTCATGAGTCCCATCAGCCCCATAGCTACCCCTTTTAGCAGTCCCGCCATTTTGGATACCTGAAATTCCTTGGACAGGCCGCTGACGATTTCCAGAACAGCAGCAAAGAATATTAACGGCAGAACCACATTTTTCATAATGGTGCCGAAGGCCGTGATGGTGACAAACACCAAGGGGTGGAATATGGCCGCTGAAGTTATACCGCCCACCGCCACTAAGAGGGTCAATAAAAGCGGCAGCAGCGCCTGCATAAACACCACCATCTTGTCCACCACATCCCGGCCTAGCTGTACCGCCAGTCCGAAGGAACCCACCGCCATGGTTACCAATACCATGTAGGCCACCATGTGGGTGAGCTGTCCGGTGGTGCCTTTTTCAAATGCGCCAGTCAGGTTATGCAGTACCGCGCAAATAATTGCCAGCACCACCAGTTTGGCCAGCAGCGTGGAGTTGGCCACCACTTCCCGGAAAATGTACTTCAGTGACTGGTTAAAAATTTCTCCGGGCTGCAGGGGAATTTCCCCCCTGGCCAATTTGGCCACCAGCGACTTAAATTCACTTTCGGGCAGCGCTTCCTTAATCTCCATATCCATCCGGTTTACCAAACGCTGAATTTCTACCATATCAACGTCGTTAACCCGGTTGTCCAATTCAGCTGCAGATTCCGGCGCCGCCACGGCCAAGGACGGCGCTGCGATGAAAACAATAAATAATACCAGCAAGGTTAGATGCAGCGTTTTTTTACAGGCAGCTCCAAAAAGGGGATTGGTTCCCGGGCCGCTATTTGATTTAAGTGCCAGTACCCTTTTTACTTGTACAGCTGCAGCCAGGTTAATCACCCCTTCATCACGATATCAGCCGCAGCAGCGCCTGCAGCACGGCTACCACGATGGGCACCGCCAGCACCAACACCATCACCTTGGCAGCCAGTTCCACTTTCATGGCAATGGCCCCCTGATCCGCATCCCGGCAAATCTGGGCGATAAAGTCGGCTATGTAGGCAATCCCGATAATCTTCAACAGCGTGCCCAGGTAAATTGAGCTGATGTTGGCCTGTCCCGCCAACTGGCGTAAAACATCGACAATAGCCCCTATTTTGGTTAACACCAGCAGGAAGATAGTCACACCGACGAATATGCTCAGCAGCATGGCCAGGGGCGGTTTCTGGTATTTCAGGATCATTGCCAGCACCGCGCCGGTCAGCGCGATACCGGAAATTTGCAATATATCCATGCCACCACCCGCCTAAAAGAGTTTAAAAACCGATTTCACCTCGTCAAAAAGGGTACCCAGCATCTGGATTACCATCACCAGCACCACGGCAATACCGGTCAGGGTGACTGCTAAGCCGTAGTCTTCCTTGCCCGAGTTTTTCAGGACCATGCTGGCAACAGCCACCAGGATACCGATGCCGGCAATTTTGAAAATTAAGTCAATGTTTTGGCCCATTGGTACGCCTCCTTTTTAAATTCAGTATTCAGTAGTCAGTAGTCAGTAGTCAAAACAATTATGTCCCTAACCGTCCTAACCGGCTCCAACAGTTAATGAAATCTACTGCGCTATGTTGAACTTTTTTATGTCATTGCTACGAATACAACGAATCTGTCATTGCTATGAATACAACTAAGTGAAAAACCTTGTCATTAAGCTGTCATTCTGAGCGCAGCGAAGAATCTTAAAGCCCAGATCCTTCGCTACGCTCAGGATGACAATCCCAAAGGCCAATTCTGACTCCTGACTCCTGACTACTGAGTACTGACTCCTTATCAATACAGTGCCAGAACGATAATCATCCCGCCCAGCAGACCCACGTAGTTCCATAACTTAACGTTTTTAACCGCCGTTTCTTCGGCCCGGGCGTGGGCCATTTTAAGCTGCTCCAGGGTTAGCCGCAGGTGTTTAGCCTGGTCGTCCCGGTCGGAAATGCCCAAGTTGTAGCCCAGGCTGTTTAAAATACCCAGATCCCCTCGATCAAGGGTGCTGTCGGCGCGATATCTATCCAGTGCCGCGCTCCACGCTTCTCTGGCCGATGAACCACGGGTGGTTTTCAATTCCTTGGCCGCCTGGGCAAAGAATGAAGAGACCCGGGTATCCACTCTTTCAGCAATGCCGGAAAGCGCATCGGGCAGGGGGGTGGCCGCGTAGATAATTTCCGTTTCCAGCATCTGCAGCGCCGACATAAACTGTCTCAATTCCACCGGGCGGTGGGCGTAACTTCTGGATACTTGCCAACCGACATAACCACAGGTCGATATCAGTAAAATAGCTCCTATCAACTTGAACATACGGATCACCTCCGGGGCGGTACTTCGTTCCCGTAAAGAATCTTTTCCACCGTCCCCACTCCCCGGGAACGTCCCAATAGCACAAACCGCTGGATAATGTTCAGCTGCAGCAGATATTTAAGGGCTGGCCGGTTAGTCAATTCGCGCATTGAGGATGCGTGTATGGTGACGATGATGCGTACGCCGGCGTTAAATACCTCCTCCAGTGCTACGATATCCTCCATTTTCCCAATTTCGTCGGTGACAATGATATCCGGAGACATGGACCGCAACAGCATCATCATGCCCTGAGCCTTGGGGCACCCGTCCAGCACATCTGTCCGCACCCCCACGTCCATCTGCGGCACGCCCCGGTAGCAGCCGGCTATCTCCGACCGCTCGTCCACCAAGCCCACTGTCCGGCCGGGGTAATTCAGCTGTGGCACGCCGCTGCTGGCCAAACGTACCAAATCCCGCAGCAGGGTGGTTTTACCGCACCTAGGAGGTGAAAAGATTACGGTATGGTGAATGTTTGACGCGGCCTGGTCCAGCAAACGCGGCAGCAGTGCAGCGGCAGTTCCTTTAATCTCCCGGCCGATGCGGATGTTCAGCCCAGATAGGTATTTAAGTGTTTTAACCTGCCCGTTCTCCAGCACCGCCCGGCCCGTAAGACCCACTCTATGCCCGCCGGGGAGAGTAATATACCCGTTCCTTAACTCTTCCTCCAAAGCATAAATCGAGGCACCGCTAATATTATGAATCACCTTTTCCATGTCATCCCCGCTAGTTATGTAAGCGCTTTCCGGTATTGAGTCGGGCTGTCCGTCGCGGCGCAGAAAAAAATCCTGTCCTCCCGCCCCCAGCACCAGAGGCCTGTCCCGCCGCAGCCTGATTTCCTCCAACCGGGCCAAAATGTGGTCGGGCAGCCTGGCGATCATTTTCTCCAGGTTGGGCGGCAGTACCGGCAGCACCTCATCCCAACCACGACTGTGCATACCCGGTTTGACCTGAACCACGCCATTCATCAATTTGTTCCTCCTAGTTGTTTAACTGATAACTACCAGAATAACCTTAGGGATTTTCATCCTAATCGTTAGCAAAGGATTTTAAACAAAGATTCTTCACTTCGTTCAGAATGACAAAAATAAATTTTAGGTATGTCATCCTGAGCATTAGCGAAGGATCTTGCCTTTTAAAGATTTTTCACTACGTTTAGAATGACATAATAATATCCAGCAAATAGTTTTTTTCTATATCAAAATGTTTATGGACAGAAATGGAAAAATATGCCCAAGATGTAGAAATAAAAAAGCGCACAAAGAAAGGGGTCAGGCTCTTAACTTATTAACTTATTTTCGAATAACGAAAATAAGTTAATAAGTTAAGAGCCTGACCCCCTCTAAAAAAAGGTTTACAGGGTGTAATTGTAGGCCAGGAGACCGCCTTCTAAAAATTTAACATCGGTGAAGCCGGCGCCGATTAAAATGCGCTGGGCTTCGTAACTTCTGCCGCCCAGCGCGCAGAAGACAATGACTTCCTTATCCCTGGGTACTTCGTTCAGTTTCTCCCGCAAGTCGCCCAGCACCACCAATTTAACTCGGTCATCCTTCAGGCGGCGCATTTGGAACTGAATTTCAGTGCGTACGTCTAGCAGCACCATATCGTCACCGCGGTCCATTTTTTCCTTTAATTCGGCCAAGGTCATGGTTTTGGCCAGCCCGGCCACCTTATTACGCACAATATTGGCGGTATGGGTAGTCAGGTCGATGGGGGTGGAGAAAGGTGGTGCATAACCCAGGTCTACCTCAGCCAGCTGTTCAACGTTGGCACCCATGGAAATGGCAGTGGCCACCACATCAATTCGTTTGACCGCATCGCCGGGGCCAAGGGCCTGAGCACCCAGGATCCTGCCCGAGCCTTCTTCTGTGATTAACTTGATTAGCACCATTCCGTTGTCTGGATGGTAGTGGGTGCGGTCAAAGCCGTGGTTGACAGCGCTAACAATCTTGTAACCCAGTTCAAGGGCCTGCTTTTCACTAAGACCGGTGCGACCGATGTTGTAACCCATGGTGTGCATCACCGCGGTGCCCAGCACGCCGCGGAAAACGGTTTTGCCGCCAACCAAATTGTCTCCCACCACGCGGCCTTGCCGGTTGGCATAAGTGGCCATGGGAATAAACATTTTCTTTTCGCTAATCAGGTGAGTGGTTTCGACGCAGTCACCTAGGGCGTAAATGTCGGGGTCATTGGTTTGCAGATATTCGTTTACCGCAATCGCTCCGGTTGCACCGATGGTGATATCGGCCTGGCGGGCCAATTCCACGTTGGGCCGCACGCCTACAGACACTAAAACCAGCTCGGCATCAATGTTACCATTATCCGTAACCACGGAAGTAACGTTGCCATCTTCGTCCCCTTCCAGTTTCAGCACCTTGGTGTTCAAAAGAAATTCAACGCCCTGGTCAGTTAGCTTTTTGGCTAACACCCCAGCCATATCATCGTCCAGCATACCGGGCAGAATCTGATTCTGAAGTTCCACTACTGTGCAGAACATATGCAGCTTCATCAGTGCATCTGCAATTTCCAGGCCAATCAGACCAGCGCCCACGATGACCGCCTCACCGCCTTCCATATCGCCTAGATACTGCTTAATTTGCTGGGCATCATCCGGGTGGTTAAATTTGAATACGCCTTTCAGGTCCAGTCCCTCGATAGGCGGCACAAATGGCGAGGCACCGGTGGCCAGCACCAGTTTATCGTAGGGGACGTTGTATTTCTCGCCGGTCTCCAGGTTTTCCACATGCACTTCTTTCTTGGCCCGGTCAATGGACTTAGCTTCGGTGCGGGTTATAACCCGGCAGCCTTTTTCACGCCAGAAATACTCCTCGTTTCTAATGACTCCGTAAGTGGTCTCAAATAAGAGATTGAAATTCTGCACCTCGCCGGACAGGTAAAACGGCATCCCGCACCCCGCATAAGAAATTAGGCCGCCCTTTTCAATGATGGTGATTTCCGCGTCCGGGGCTACGCGACGGGCCCTGGCCGCAGCTTTGGGGCCTGCTGCCACGCCGCCGATAATAACAATTTTTTGGCTCATTCTCTACGACACCCACCTTTTCGGTTGTATTTATGTCGGGTGCGGCGTTTGAATTAGCGCCCGACTGTTGTAAATAATGATATTCAAAAAGCTGAATAAATTTTAATTGTAAATAGCTCATAATGTCAAGGCTTATACAATTGGTACCAGATGTTAAAATTGTTTTTGTTGAGCAATAGAACCCCAAATGAGAAGACAAAAAGGGGACAGGCATCTGTCCCCTTTTTGGTATTTCTGATCCTTAACAAAAAAAAACGGCAGTCTTCGCTGCCGCAGGACTTTTATGTTTGCAGATTTTGTTTACAGATCTTCTTCCACCATGTTTTCCATGCCTTCCGGCTCGTCTGCCGACTCAAAGGTGTCGTCGTTGACAAATACTACCTCGTCGCAATTGGGGCAGGTCACTTCAATAACATCTTCGTCTTCAACGATGCCAGGTTCGAATAACACAGTTTCCCCGCAGCGCGGACAGTCCACCTCAATGTATTCATCCATATTGTCTTCATCGTTCATGTCGCTTTCTAGGGCATATAGGTCGTCGTCAATGGTCTCAATGTAGTCCTCCAACTGTTCCTGGGCGTCCTCCAGTTCAGATACGGTTCCTGCGAAATCATCCAATACGTTGATAATGCTGTTCAGCAATTTGCCCTCTTTGGTGTTACCATCCAACTCCATCCCGTTTGACAGCCCTTGCAGGTAGGCCACTTTCGACTTCAGATCGGACATGAAAAAACCCCCTTTTGGTTAGTGCGAGATAGTCGTAACAAAATTTAGTATCTCTCTTTTGGGGGTTTTCTAAACATTTATTTCCTTACTATAAAATCAGGGGTCAGGCCTTGCGAAGTTGTAAAAAAACCGATTAGTTTTTTGCAACTTTGCACGGTCTGACCCCTGATACGGTTATGCCCGCTTGATATAATGACCGGTGCGGGTGTCTATTTGCAGCACATCACCGATGTTGATAAAAAAAGGCACCTGAACAACGTAACCGGTTTCCAGCGTGGCCGGCTTGGAACCACCCGAGGCGGTGTCGCCTTTGATGCCGGGCGCGGTTTCCACCACTTCCAGTTCCACAAAGTTGGGCATGTCCACTCCAATGGAGCGCTCCTGGAAGGTCAGCAGTTTGATGGTCATGTTCTCTTTAAGGAACTTGACGGCATCGCCCAGCTCATCACTGCTCATGCTGAACTGATCAAATGTTTCCATATCCATAAAGTTATACTGTTTGCCGTCATTGTATAGATACTGCGCCTCTTTGTGCTCCACCCGCGCGCGGGGGAATTTTTCGCCGGCGTTAAAGGTTTTATCAATTACAGCGCCAGTGCGTATGTTTCTTAGCTTGGACCGCACAAATGCGGCACCTTTGCCAGGTTTTACGTGCTGAAAATCCACAAGCTGGTAGACGTCGCCTTCAATCTCGATGGTCAGTCCGGTGCGAAACTCGTTGGTTGATACCATACATCCGCCTCCTTAAATCCGCTTTAATTAATTAAATTCATTATGCATTATCATTCCACAATGGGAATTCATTAAAAGATTACCAAAAGGGTATCCTTTGGTGCATTGGTCAGCAGGCGGCAGCCGTGTTGTTCTACTACCACGCTGTCTTCAATGCGCACTCCGCCGCGCCCCGGCAGGTAAATACCCGGCTCTACGGTTACCACCATGCCTGCTTCAAGAATAGTGTCATCCCGCACCGACAAGCGGGGCGCTTCGTGCACCGCCAGACCGACGCCGTGACCGGTGCCATGGCCGAAAAACTCGCCATAGCCGTGCGCTTCAATAACATCGCGGGCGGCCTTGTCTACCATTTTGGCCATAGCCCCGGCTTTAACCGCATTTAAACCGGCCTGTTGGGCCTCCAGCACTATGTAATAAATCTTTTCCATCTCCGGAGGCGGAGTGCCCACCGATACCGTTCTGGTCATGTCGGAACAGTAGTGTTCCATAATAACCCCAAAATCCATGGTCAGAATATCGCCTTCCCCGATGACCCGGTCCGAAGCCTCGCCATGCGGCAGGGACGCCCGGGGGCCCGAAGCAACAATAAACGGGAACGAGGTTCCGGATGCTCCTTGATAGCGCATAAATATTTCCAGTTCCAACGAAACTGCTATTTCAGAGATACCGGGCTTAATAAACCCGCAAATATATTCAAAGCCCCGGTCCAGCATGGCCATGGATTTGGCAATGGCAGCCAGTTCAGCACGGTCCTTGACCTGGCGCAGTTTTTCCACCGTTCCGACCAGCGGCACCAATTCAACACCGGTCAGTTTATCCCGAAGGGTGGCGTATAGAGTGTAATCAACATAGTCGGCTTCAAAGGCCAGGGTACGAAAGCCGATAGTTGCCTGCATTTGGGCCAGCTTTTCCGCCAGAGTGCTGATCACCTTGGCGACCTGCAGATGGGGGCTTTGCTCCCGGGCTTGCTCGGTGTACCGAAAATCGGTACAGATATAAGAATCACCTGTTGTAATCAGCAAAGCGCCGGTGCTGCCTGTGAAACCGCTTAAATAGTAACGGTTTTCGGGTTGCATCACCAGCATGGCGTCAATGCCCTTTTCGGCCAGCACACCGCCTATTTGCTCCACACGCTTTTTCATTCCGTACCCTCAGCGCCGGTGAAAACAGCGTCCCGGACTAGCGCCACCGCGGCCCGCACAGCCAGAAGGTAACCCTGCGGACCCAGACCCACGATTTGCCCGGCGGCCACTGGTGCAATTACTGAGTGATGCCTGAACTCTTCCCGGGCATGAATGTTGGACAAGTGCACCTCAATGACCGGAATGCCGATGGCGGCCACCGCATCCCGCAGAGCGTAGCTGTAATGGGTGAAGGCGCCGGGATTAAAGATTACCGCCGAACACTCGTCCATAGCGGCATGCAGCTTGTCCAGCAGCGCCCCCTCATGATTGGACTGGTAGAAATCCAGCTCCACCCCCAGCTCACCGGCCAGGAAAAGAAGGCTTTCATTAATATCCTCCAGCGAAACAGAACCGTAAATACTCGGTTCACGCTGTCCCAACAAATTCAGGTTAGGTCCATTTAACACTAAAATTTTCATCATAACCACCTCAAAAAACACTGGAAATATTTTAACATAAATGCAGAACCTTGCCCAGCTCAAAATAGGGGGTCAGGCCTGTCCTAACTATACTAACTATAATATCGATATATTTAATTTTTATAGTTAGTATAGTTAGGACAGGCCTGACCCCCTGTGTTAACCGCTGATGCTCATGCGGGAGATGCGCAGGGTGGGCGCGCCCTTGCCGCCGAAAAACTGCAGGTCACTGCCTACGGCATCAATATTTTTAATTACATCCATAATATTGCCGGCCACAGCCATACCCCGCACCGGATGGCTCAGTTTGCCGTTTTCGATCCACAGACCCGAGGCGCCGAATGAAAAATCGCCGGAAATGGGGTTGGCCGTGTGTAGTCCCATCACTTCGGTGATATAAAGGCCGCTGTTTACTTCGCTAATAATTTGCTCCTGGCTGACGCTGCCAGGCTGGAGAAAAAAGTTGGTGGTGCCTACTTCCGGCGTCCCTTTAAAAGAACCCCGGACACCGTTGCCAGTGGACTGCACCCCGTCTTTGGCGGCGGTATACGTATTGTGCAGAAAACACTGCAGTACACCCTTTTGTATCAGCACCGTTTTGGATGTGGGCACCCCCTCACCGTCAAAGGGCGCTGAGGCAATACCATTGGCCAGGGTACCGTCGTCCACTACATTGAACAGCTCCGAGGCCACCTGTCGGCCTACCTGACCGGCAAATAGAGAGCGTCCTTTTTGCACGGCCTCGGCGGAAAGTGCCGGAGCAACAACCCCCAAAAACCCGGAGGCAATGTAAGGGTCCAGCACTACCGTAGTCTGCTGGGTGCTGCCCGGTTTGGCGCCCAGCAGACGCACCGCGCGATTGGCCGCTTCCTTGCCCAACCGGACGGGATCCAGGTTTTTAAAGTGCAGACTGTAGTCCAGGGCGAAACCAGTCTGACTGTCTTCACCACTGCCGGCTACCAGGGCTATGTACATACCGCAGTAGGCCCCCGAATACTGTAGTGAAATACCGTGGGAGTTGACCAAAATTACTTCCGCTTCACCGTCCTGGTAGGTGGAACTTTCAATAACACTGACCCGCTGGTCAAAGCTGCAAGCTTCCTTTTCCATGCTCCGGGCCATCTCAATCTTATGCTCGACGGTGGCCGCTTTAATTGACGGATCATAAAGGTCCATTTGGGGGTAGAATGAGGCTGGTTGGGGCAGGGTACGCCGGGCGTCGGGCTCGGCGCTGCAGGCGTTGGCTAAAGCCTGACTGACCATCTCGTCCACTGCAGTGTCACCAAGGTCGGTGGTAAAGGCGAAACCGGTGCGGCCTTCGTTAAACACCCGAATGCCCAAACCCCGGTCACCGGCCAGTTTCATTGTTTCCACTGCACCGTTACGCACTTCAATGACCAGTTCCTTGCCGTTGCTCAGATACGCCTCGGCCATCCCGGCGCCCATCTGCAACGCTTTTTGTACTGCGTTTTCAGCAGTTATTTTGAATCCGGATTCCATAGCGGTATATTTCGCTCCTTTCAGTTACGTTAGTATAATTCAATGAAAAATAAACTATTCCTTTTTGTGCCAGGGATAAATGGTTAATAAAACAGAAAAACTGCCTTGCGGCAGTTAATGCATGAAACATGTGCTGGCGGTAAGAGCAATTATTTCTTTTAATTTAACCGGTGCCAATTCCTGCACCGCAACCTCCACCACCGAGTTGGGATCCAGCATGGCCAGTATGGCCACTTTTTCTCCGGAATGTTGGTCTGTATAAAACCCAATAATACAAAAACTAGCCTCCGCACCATCAATCTTCCTGGTGACTATATCACCGATTTTCATAAAATACCCCCTGAAGGAAGTATGCTGTGAACCGGAAAATGTTTTGGGACTTTCCGGCCTTTTAAATCTAACTACTTTTCTCCGCTTCCATTTACAGCATATGCCCCGATACCGGGAGTTGTGTCATCAAATAATTGTCAGCTGTACAGAATCATTTTCTACAAAAATTTACCTAAATAAGTAAAATATTGCTGCATAATGTATATTTTTTAGGCATTGAGCCAAACTAATAACTACATTGAATTTGGTATTTAAATAAGATACCGAGGTGATGAAGCAGTGGACTTAAATTTTCAAAGCATAGCCAAAACCGACTGGCAAACCTGGAAAAGTTACCTGCGCCAGGCAATGGAATTTGCCGAGGAACTGGGCATTCCCCGGGAAAAGGTGCAAAACATGGCTCATCAAGTAGGTGAAGTTTTGGCCCAGAACGTGCCCCCGGCCAACCCGGAACAGCAAGCTTTAAAAGAACTATGGATGGTGGCGGACCCAAGCGAACGGCAGGTTTTGTCCCGGTTGATGACTAAAGTGGTAAGCCAGCAGCACGCCGTTTAGCAAACTTAGGGGTCAGGCTCTTAACTTATAACTTATTTCGTTTTTTGAAATAAGTTATAAGTTAAGAGCCTGACCCCTTATCACACTTATAGCCCTGTATACCAGGTTATTATTTGGGGTCCATAAAAGGCGGCGGCCAGACCGCCCAGGGCCAGATACGGACCGAAGGGAACGGCATCTTTCCGGCCCTTGATTTTGGTGACCAGCAGCAGTATGCCAACTATGCCGCCGATTAAAAACGATAAGAACAGGGCTACGGCTGCACTCTGCCAGCCCAGGAAAAGGCCCATCACCGCGCTTAACTTGATATCGCCGCCCCCCATGCCGCCCTTGGAGATAACGGCTATGGCCAGCAGCAGCAAGCCGGCGGCCATAAAACCAATTAACCCGCTGATTAGATGATTAAGCGAGGTTAAAAAAATCAGCGGCAAGCCCAGAATTGTACCTACCAGCAGTATTTCGTCCGGGATAATCCGGTGGTGCATGTCCACCACCGATACCGAGACCAGCACCGCCAGGAATACCCACATGGATGCGGTATGCCAGCTAATGCCCCAGGCGGTATATGCGGCCAGGAAAAGCAATGCCGTTATAAGTTCCACCAAGGGGTACTGGGCAGAGATTGGGCTGCCACAGTGACGGCAGCGCCCCCGCAGGAAAATATAACTGAGTATGGGTACCAGGTCCGGCACCCCAAGCTTATTGCCGCAACCCGGGCAATGGGAGGGCTTGTACACCACCGACTCCTCCCGCGGTAGGCGGTAGATGCAGACGTTTAAAAAACTGCCGATGCAAGCGCCCAGCAAAAAGACAAATATTTCGTTTATGTATGCCATAGCTGAAATCAGACCCTCTTTGCTAAACTTGTTTAAGTTTACAGTTAACAAGCTATTGAAAGCCCAAAACTCATAATTCTGAATGAAATGAAGTTAAACGAAGAATCTTAAGCGCTTAAAGACTAAGATTCTTCGCCGCGCTCAGAATTACCATGCGTGCCCGCACCACGATAAACGAATACGACTTACCGTGCTGTATTCAAGGTAATAGTTAAGTATGTCATCTAACCCAAGTTTCGATTTAAATGCCCAAAAAGCTTGCGTTTACTGGATTTCTATAATTTTTTCGGTCACTACTTGTAAATTATTGTCATATTTGTAATAATCCTTTCGAAAAATGGTGTTTTATTTCCTATTTAAGGTTAACAAAGCAAGGATATTGTGGTCAATGGAACCCATTTCCATGGTAATTTTTTTAGGTCACTATTTTTGCACTTTTTTGCGATTTTGAAGCCGCAAGCCCAGTAATAACGTGATGAAAAAATATTTTTAGGGCGATTTTTATGATGGAAAATCGAAACTTGGGCTAAGAGCGTAGCGAAGGATCTGATCTTTAGATTCTTCACTGCGTTCAGAATGAC
>JAENYQ010000025.1 GCA_016841675.1 Desulfotomaculum sp. | reverse complement strand
TATCGGTGACCAAGGGAGTTTCAAAAAACCCCCTGCCCGGTTTGATCCGGCAGGGTATTCTAACACCCGCAATACTTTAGTGCGTTAACGTATTCCCTTGGCGAGGGACTGACCCCTTTTGGTATGTATTGGGAATCCGAAGGATTACCAATACATACCGTTCACTGCCCAGCTCTAATTCTGGTCATAAGGAAGGGCATAGGGCTACGTGGGTTCTATTTGACGCTTACGATCAGACTGACCCCTTCCGAGTTAGGGCTAGCGAATCTCACTTAACAGGTTATTTAACTTTTTATCGAATGTATAAACATCATGTTTCCCTATCTTATAATATGCATATAATAATGTATCTACGAAATCTAATTTCCTCTCTGCGTAGACCCTTAACGCCTCATTAACTATTCCAAAATCCCCTACTTGTAAATTGCCATATTCAAATAGCTCTAATAACGCAATACTTATTTTCCCTTTTTCAACTTTATAAACTTTTTCCAACACATACACAATCTCTGCTACAACCTCATTCGGAACAAAAACCATATTATTTTCTAATATTTCGGCAGCTCTATCTGACAAATCATCCGAATCATTTAATAGATACCTTAGAATAATATTAGCATCAACTATCTTCATGTTTATCCGCCACTGCCTTTGCCCAGGCACCATTTTCTATATTCTGAAGATCCTTGTTCTTGTACTTTTCTAATAAACCCCTAACTCTTTTAGGTTTTTGGTCTATAATGGCTTCCGAATCCAAATTTTCATAGGGGAATATTAGTATCTCAACTTTCTTGTTTCTTAGATTTTCGGGTATGTCAATAATGCTAGCTAATATATTGCTATTTGCAACTTTCCTAACAAAATTCAATATATCCCACTCCTTTCGTTTTATTAAAAAGAATGAAGATTATCCTTCACTTTATAATTAAGAACTTACTTATAATTATACCATTTTATGTAATTTAAAACAATGGTTTTAACCATAAAGCAAATCTGGCAACCAGCACAATTAGCCTAAGGCGCCTTAACACTCTGACTAGATTTAAAATAATAGCAGCTTATGGTATTTCCGATAATCAAATTTACGTAACCCAAAACCCCTGGGCTGGTTTGCAAAGGCAAGGAATTCATACACCTCAATACTTTAACGCGTTAGCATATTGCCTTGGCGAGGGACAGGCCCCTTTTGGGATGTTTTGGGAATCCGAAGGAGTTCCCAAAACTTCCGTCTATAGCCACCTGCTCTGAGACATGCGGTATGGGCATACCCGTCAATACCCCTGGCCATACCGCTGATTACCGGAACAAAATTGCCAGCAGTTTTTTTTGCGTTACCGGACCGATACCCTTAACCGTACTCAGCCAAATCCAGAATAGGTCCATAACCGTCAACCCCTAACCACCAGCAGTTTGGATTGATCCTTTTCCAGATCCCGCGACAAGAGTGCGCCCGACACATCCTGTTTACGTATTTTTGCCGCACCATCCAAATCGGCAAAGGTTCTGGCCAGCTTCAAAAACTTATGAAAAGTGCGAGCACTGTAGCGAAACCTATCATAGGCCAAATGCAAAAGCTTATTACCAGCTTCATCTAACTGGCAAAACTCTTTGACCAGCGCCTCGGTCATCTGCGCATTACAATTCACACCATTGATGCCGGCAAAACGTACTTGTTGAATTTTACGGGTAAACTGCACCCGCTCTCGTAACTCAGCTGAGCTCTTGCCATTAACCTGCGAGGCTAATTCCAGGTAATTAACGGAATGGACGTATTTTTGTAGATCAATGCGATCTAAAATGGGACCCGATATCTTTTGCCGGTATTTTAAAACTTCATAATCGCTGCACTTACACTGGGCGTGTCCGTAATTACCACAGGGGCATGGATTCATAGCGGCAACCAACATGAAATTGCAAGGAAAAGTAACAATACTTTTAACCCTTGATATGGTAACCACCCTGTCCTCCATCGGCTGTCTTAAAGCATTCAAAGATTTTTTGTTGAATTCCGCTATTTCATCCAGAAAAAGCACCCCGTGATGGGCAAGCGAAATCTCGCCCGGCACAGCCGGGTTGCCGCCTCCGACCAGCGAATTCATGGAAGCATTGTGATGGGGGGCTCGAAAAGGGCGCTTGGTAATTAACTGATTGCGCTCTTTTAACAAGCCGGCCACACTGTAAATTTTGGTTACTTCCAGCGCCTCTTCCTCGGTCATATCGGGAAGAATGGTATCCATCCTTTTCGCAATCATGGACTTGCCGCAACCCGGCGAGCCGCTCATCAGCATGTTATGTCCGCCGGCTGCGGCAACAACAATATACTGGACCAACGCATCCTGGCCCTGTACATCTTGAAAATCCAGCCTTTTATCATGCACCTAATGCAGGTCGCCCGCCTTGGCAACAGGTGCCACATAGCTTTCTTTACCCTCCAAATGAGCGACCACTGACTTAAGTTCACTAAACCCAAATACTTCAATACCTTGCACCAGCGAAGCTTCCCTAATGTTTTCCACAGGGACAATCAACTTCTCAATGCCCGCGTCCCGGGCCGCGATCGCCATCGGCAGCACACCACCGCAAGGCCGCAGAAAAGCATTAAATGACAGTTCGCCGATAAACCCGTACCGGCTTAACGTATCCTTGTCAACCAACGCCTGGCTGGTTTCAATCAGCAGGCCAACCGCCATGCTAAGATCAAAATGCGAACCGCTTTTCTTAATATCTCCGGGAGCTAAATTGATGGCTATTTTCATTTTAGGAAACTCGTAGCGGGCAAAATTAATGGCCGCTTCCAAGCGCTGGCGGGATTCTTTAATGGCAGCGTCGCCCAGCCCCACAATGGTAATGGAAGGCTGCCCGTACATGGTCACTGTTTCAACTTCTACCTGGTAACCGTCAATTCCGGCAATGGCAAAAGAATTAATTACTATTGCCATCTGCTTCATCCCCTTTAGGCTTAACTTTAATATATTTCAATGCTTCCTCCACAAAGTTCCGGTAATGCTGAACGCTGGGGGGTGCAAAACAGCCCAATATTTTGGCAGTGGTGGTAAGCTGATCCTGCTGCTCACCCGTATATACTCTATAACTACTCCACTGGTACAAATTAGGACGCTCAACAATACTGGCTCGAACCGGGTTTAAATGAATGTATCTGCTTATTTCCAAATGGTAGGGCGTTGTCTCAATCAATTCGGCACGATAGCGGTCCTGAAACAAATGGCCGACAAAATTGTATTTATGGTTGAAATATATAGCGTACAGCATGTTGATTCTTTTCATCACCTGGCTAATATTGATATCGCCGGTTTCAACCTGCAAGTGGAAATGGTTGGTCATCAGGCAATAACTGTGCAGTATATATGGCAAATTTTCTTTAACTTCCCTTAAAGTGGTCAGGAAAAACAGCCTGTCTTCTTCATCTCTATAGATTTCCTGACGGTGATTCCCCCGGCACATGATGTGATAAACAGCTCCGGGATACCAAACCCGTTTTTTGCGTGGCATGACTTATCACCACCTATAACATTTGTTAATTGTCTAATTATTCTTTTAATAGCACCAATTTTCCTTCGTTTTTTGTGAAAAGTTTGGAAGAATACGGTTAACACTTTGGCAAAAAAAAGAAACTTCAATCAGTGGGGGTTTGCCCCCTGCCCGGAATACACAGCTTCCTTTTAATTAAAATGCTGTGGTGTCCCGTCTGTTGTGATATAATTTTGGTAAAAAAATGGCACGTTTTTTGACTGGAAGGAGGTAGGAATAATGAAATGGGAGGAAGTAAGAAGGCTTTACCCTAACCAGTACGTGCAGGTCAAAATAATTAAATCAAACCTTGTAGGGAATGTGGAAAAGGTTGAAGATGTTGCCATAATCCGGAGTATATCAAATTCTGCAGAGGCAACCGAAGAGCTCATGAAAAGCAGAGGAGACACTCTTGTTTATCATACCCAAAATGAAAAGATGGAGTTTGAAATTAGAAATAACCCCGGCTTTAGAGGTGTTATATGAGAATGGCAATTGATTACCATGATGGACTGCTATTTACCACACTAAAGTTGACCTACCTGGGTTACCCCATCGTGGGATGATTTGGGAATCCGAAGGATTCCCAAATCATCCCGATCACTGCTGACTCTATCGGATAACCATAAACACCTGACGGTCTTCCAGATTCTCCTAGATGGGGCATTATTGGTTATTATTTAAATCCTTTGCACATAATTATAGACAAGCTTAAGCAAAGGAGTGTATAATCTTGGATAAGAAGGACAAGTCTACCGCACCTACTAGGAAAGGGGTGAGAAGGATGGCGGTAAGTATGCGCGAGTATCCTATAATAAAAGGTAAGGATGCAGAAAAATTTCTTGCAGAAAAAAGAAAAACGGAAGAACTTCTCGTAAGAATAGCTGAAAAATATAAGCGAGATCCTCACTCCGTAAAGGTTGTTAAAAGGAGTAGAGGTAGAAGTTTATGCAATATGAAGTAGGCCATTACTCCTTGGTCTTTATTCCAATTATTGAATGCCATTATGATGATTATAAGAAATTTAACTGTGGAAATGGTAGTATAAATAAATTTTTGAAAACCGATGCTTTTTTAAGTCATGCTTATAAGGAATCTAGCACAACACTAGTTTTTAATAATAGTGGTCAGCTAATTGGTTATTTTACCATAAAAAAGATTAGAGTTAAGTTTGAAATAAATAACCAAATAGAAGAAGTTGATTGTTTAGAAATAGCGCGAATTGGTGTTGATTTATCATGGCAAAAACAAGGTATTGGAAAGAACTTGGTAAATCGTATTATTGATTTAGCTTATATGTTTAATGAAAGATATGTAGTAGGTTTCGCTATTCGAGAAAAGGTAGATTGGTATAGAAGGAAATTTAACTTTCGTCTTGTTTCAGAAGATGAATATGAGAATGACAGCGGTGAACCGGTAATCTTTATCTACCTTAACTTAGAATATCCGGAGATTCTAGAACAATTTGAAACAAATCCCTAACAAAGGACTGACCCTCCATACGTGCTGAGGGTGCTTTGGGCTTGGTTTGCGCCATTCCAAAACATCCCTGCAGATTAGCAGTATTACGTCAGAGAAGAAAAAACCTCCGTGTTTGCGGTGGTTTTATTTTTATTAAATTTAAAAAATACTTTAGCTTATTAACGCGGTGAGGGTCAGTCCCCTTTTGGGATGATTTGGGAATCCGAAAAGATTCCCAAATCATCCCGATCATCTAAAGGACAGGCTCCCTTTGGCCAAAGTAGAAACAATATGCTATAATGCTTTTAAGGATGCTTTTAGGAGTGATAATAATGCGGATGGTTAGCATAACCGAAATAAGAAGAAACACCAAAAGCGTGTTGGCAGATTTAACCAAAACAAAAAAGCCTATTGCTATTTTACAAAGATCAAAGCCGGTAGCATATATAATTGATGCCGAAAGTTTCAATAAAATGCATTTGAATAATGAGAATGAATTAGTGGAAAGTCGTAAAAAGAGTTTAGAAAAAATACTAAGCTTGAAAGAAAAAGTTACCCGAAAGACTGGCTTACATGAGGATTCTGTCAAGCTAGTTCAAAACTTACGAGAAGGTACTAATCGTTATGAGTAGATATATTTGTTTGGATACCTCCGTATTTCTAAAGTTGTTTTTTGAGGAAGAAGATAGTTTTAAAGCTAAAGTTTTAATGCAAAAAATAATTGAAGATAATCAAATAATTGTCTTGCCCTCCTTTGCATGGGCTGAGATAGGGAGCATTTTTAGAAAAAAGATTAGGATCAAGCAGCTAACTTTACCGGATGCCGAGGAAATGTGGGCTAGTTTTAAGGAGTTCAAAGGTATTAAATATATTATGGAAGAATACAGCATTATGGATAGGGCATGGAAAATTAGTTGCTATTTTGACTTACCAACGTTATATGATGCCACCTTTTTAGCAGTGGCAGAAGAGATTAGAGAAAAAACTGGGGAAAACTGTGAATTCTGGACAGCAGACGAACGATTGGTTAATTCTTTAAGAGGTAAAAAAAGTTATGTTAGCTTACTTAAAGACATATAATCATTACTAATTCATGGGCCATTTATCACCGTTCTTATTTATTAAGCGAATTATACCCTGGCCAACGAATATAAGCTATTATTCCGTTGTTTCCCCAATTTCTACATGCTTGACGTGGACGCCGTGGTAAGCGAGCGGGCAAACACCGGATGCCATATTTTCTGCCACTGCCTTGGTTGGGGAAGCCGATGTCTTTTTTTCCTAGCAATATTTTCCTGGCGAGTGGTTTACTATTTTGTTGAATACCAATATTCCAATTGATAGTTAACTTAAAGGATGGTGGATTATAGTGCTTCCAAGAAAAAAAACTAGCGATTATGAAAAAGATTTAACCAAAGCACGCCTTCTTTCAAATAAAATTACGGGGAAGATGAAGAGCGCAGGCATCACTAAAAAAGAAATAGAAAAGGATGTTCATGAAGTTTTTCGTGAAATCAAGAAAAATCGCCGTTCCAATCGTAGTTGATACAAATATTCTTGTTCCTTCGCTCTACATGACTACCCCATTGTTTAACTTTGTACTATCCGGTAACATTATTCTTATCTGGAACGAATTTATGCGCTTTGAGGCTCACGAAATAATTGACCGATTAGCTCGCCGATACATAGAAAAGGCTGATGTTTCCGATTCGGAAGTGCATGATCTGCTTAACTTTATTCTACGACAAAATAGCAAAGTGCCTGAAATGCCGAATGAGTGGTTGCCACATTCGCCGGACAGGGATGATGATCCGTTCCTGTGGGCAGCCATAGCCGGAAAAGCGGAATATATTATATCAAGCGATGTTCGACATATGTTAAAGTTAAAAAACATTTATGGTATACCCATTGGAAAGCCGAAAGAATTTTTTGATTGGGTTAAAATTGCATATCCAATGCCTTAATTAACCACGAAGGGCAGCTTATAGTTATGTTCCGATAACAATACTTATGTCAAACCCCCTACCTGGTTCACCGGCGGGGGTTTTAACAACCGTGTCGCTTTAGTGCGTTAACGTATCACCCAAGCGGGGGCCAGACCCCTTTTGGGATGTTTTGGGAATCCGAAAGGATTCCCAAAACATCCGATCACAGGCCTTCCCTAACCGACCCGCCAGCATACTGGCCAGTGGGTACCGCTGAGATCTCCCGGTTCTCGAACATAAAGTGTCCACGCATGCTCAGGTTCTTCGACTCCGCGGGGTCGATATGCGGCTCGCTGCGTTTGTCGCCGTCATATCGTGTTGCCTTCCCTATCTGACCACAAGGTCGGCACCCCAGATGGGTGATTTCGGAGCTCAATGGCTGGCCTGCGTTTTCCCCTATCAACGCTTCACGTGCGGCCTCGCGGCTACCCGCGCATGACTCGGGGTCGTGATGGTGCAGCTATTCCTTTCACGTGGGGCTCTTTCATCCCCTACTCTATGCCGGTTTATCCCGGCGCTTTCGGACTGACCCCATCTAGGGGAATCTGGAAGAACGTCAGGTCTTCCAGATTCCCCGGACATAAACTGGCAAAATGGGCATAATACTTATTGAACAAGCTATTGGAAGGTGGTATGATATGGACAAAGAAAAAAAGGATACCAAAAAGCAGAGGGAGGGGAAAGACATGCCAGTAACAGCCAATAGCGTTCAGGCTGATACTTTTGCAGACTTCCTCACAAGAAATAAGTTACTAATTCGCCATTTAGCCGAAGCTAACACTAAAAGAAATCAGGATGGAAAGACGATTATATCAAAGAATGACCCTTGGAGAGAAGAGCATGAATGGGATAAAGCAAATAAGGAGTAAATAGATAAATTCTGTGAATATCTCATTAGGCGATGTATGGATGTGTAAATTCCCTCTTGAAGAAGATCCTTCAACCTTCCTTCCAAGGCCGGTAATTGTTTTAGCAATTGAATCTTTAGATGTTCTATCAGTAAAAGTAACAAAACATGCACCAAGAGATAATAATGATGTACCAATTGTTAAATGGGTATACGCTGGCCTAAATTTTCCATCAACAGCTCGGGTTTCAAAAACCATTATGATAGATAAATCTCAGTTTATTTACAAATTAGGTTTTCTACATTCAGATGACCTTAATGAGATTCAAACAGCTTATATAAAGTTTATTTTATCACAAGTATAGTTACACTAATTAACTGGTTTTATAAACTAAGTCCCCTGCCTGGTTCACCGGCAGGGGATTCCTAAACCATCGTCGCTTTAGTGCGTTAACGTATCACCCAAGCGGGGGCCAGACCCCTTTTGGGATGTTTTGGGAATCCGAAAGGATTCCCAAAACATCCCAAAAGGGTATCCCTGCAAAAAAAATAATAAAGAAATTTTTAAATACTGTTGTTCTCACACATAAAACGGTTATAATATTGATAAAAGCAACGGCAATTATTATAATTATTTGCATATCTATCAAACAACAAATCCTATGAATTACCCGCCACTTAAGCACGATATGACTTAGTGGCTTAAGTAATTTGATTATATAATAGCCGAGTGCCGATTACTTTATCAGGATGTGTTGAATCCATGAAAAATGAAATTCATAAGAAAATACGTAACATCTTTAAAAAAAATAATGGGTATGCACATACACGGGAAATTATTCAAGTTGGCATTCATAATATATACCTTAATAAGCTTCTTGAAAATGGTGAAATTGAGCGCATAAAAAGAGGACTATACCGTTGGGCTGACATGGAAAACTCCCCGGACTCTACCCTACCCGATGTCGCAATGGCTATGCCAAATTGTGTAATATGCCTGCAATCAGCCCTAGCCTACCACAACCTTACTACTTATCAACCGTGGGAGATATCTGTCGCCATTGACAGGAAATCTAAGGTAAAGGCGCCAGATTACCCACCAGTTAAAATATATTACTTTACACCTAAAATTTTTAATACTGGTATCGAAATAATAAAACTTGGCAAACACGAAGTAAAAATTTATTGCAAAGAGAAAACAATATGTGATTGCATTAGATACCGCGATCAAATTGGCAAGGACATTGTTAAGGAAATGATGCTTAGTTACACAAAAAACCATAACCGCAACCTGGAGCTTCTAATGAAGTATGCTGATATTTGCGGGGTAACCAAGCAGATTGAGATATATATTGAGGTTCTATTATGAATAACGTAAAGAACAAACCAGCTTCAATAATAGCCAGATTAAAAAACATTGCCAAAGAAAACGGCATTGATTATAACTCAATATTGATTCTATACATGCAGGAAAGATTTCTTTACCGGTTATCAGTTTCGCCCTACGCAAACAACTTTCTGTTAAAGGGTGGGTTATTGCTATTCTGTATCGACAAATTTAACACCCGACCAACGATAGACATAGACTTCCTGGCTTATAAAATCCAAAATAAGCGCGAAAATTTGATGAACATCCTTTCAAAAGTAGCCCGGGTCCAATGTGATGATGGAATAATTTTTCGGGTAACTGATATAACCGTTGAGACTATCATGGAACATGGTTTATATAGAGGTATAAGGGCAGGAATCACCTGTAATCTCGGAAAAGTTAGGAATCGTTTGCAAATAGATATCGGTTTTGGTGATGTTGTTATACCTAAGCCTGCTGAAATTGAGTTCCCCGTCCTGTTGGAGACAAATGAAATACCCCTTGTTCAAGCATACACCCTTGAATCCTCCATAGCTGAAAAATTTGAGGCAATGATTAAGTTATCTTTTCTTAACAGCAGAATGAAGGATTTTTATGACATTTATATCCTATCAAATAGAAAGACCTTTGAAGGAAGAATCCTCCAGGAAGCAATAATACAAACATTTGAAAGAAGAAGAACCAAATTCGAGAAGAATCCACTAATCTTTCAAGACTTATTTATCAATAGCTCAGAAAAACAACGAGAATGGGACAATTTCAAAAAACGGATCCGGGCTGAGAATCCAGAAACTTTTAGTGATGTAATGCTACAAATAAAGGTTTTTCTGCAACCAATACTTGAGTCATTTTTTAACGAGGAAGAATTCTTCCTTTACTGGGATCCAACCAAGAATGAATGGGCAAATAAATAACCACCTGTAATTCCAACGCATCGAGCAAGCTAGGCCCAAAACTGAAAGAGCATTACCCGTATTATACCAGATTCAAAACGCGGCCAATATAAAATTACTTTGATATTGAATTCCTTAGTTTACATAATGCCGCTTATCGGTGACCAGGGGAGTTTCAAAAAACCCCCTGCCCGGTTTGATCCGGCAGGGTATTCTAACACCCGCAATACTTTAGTGCGTTAACGTATTCCCTTGGCGAGGGACTGACCCCTTTTGGTATGTATTGGGAATCCGAAGGATTACCAATACATACCGTTCATCAACCGGTTGGGACGAGGAAAGCTTACCCACTCGGCATAGTTTTGTAGCCAGGCAAGGAGAAGCCTGGTGGCTTCCTTGGCCACTGTTGCGGCCAAGGGCAATATCTCTTGAGCAAGAACATTGAGAATGCGCCGAATGGCAGCGTTAATGAGTATCAACGCTTGGGCCAAGATAAGCTTTAGCCAACGGGACAAAGTGCGTGGATCGTAACCAATCTTAGCGGCACTCTCTCTAAGGCTAATTCCTTGTAGACGCTCAATTAATACCTGTTCATGAGTCTCCAGTGGCTCTCTCTGATATGCCAGCACAAATTCTGGCCAATAACTGATTGTCTCGTGGCATTTTTTGCAATAAGCGTTAAAGAGGGTGATTTCAGTTGCGTTAACATGGTCTAAGCATAATTCACGGTCCCAACTTGCATTCCAGTACGGTCGGTGGGTTGGATCATTAAGACAAACAGGCCTGTCAGGAAGAAAATTTTTAGGATTTTTAATATAGCTCTGGACATTTGACCAAGGAATTGCTATTCTCATCTTGTAGTGGGACTTCAAGTCCATCTTAAGAGCATAGGGAGAGGGGCCGCCAAACTCCATATCTCCCTATGCTGCAAATGATGATGAAGCCATCCCCTTGTTTACTCTTACAAGGGATGGCTTTTCTGCTTCTACCGCTAAATTCCTGCTATTTTTTACAACTTGCAATTACCGCCTTCGGCAATAATTCGTTCACCGCCTATTGCCGTGCGTCACCACAATGTACCACATAAAGATTTAAACATTAATGTACCCTATAATTATAAAACCTACCACGAGCCACAGCTATAAGCTGTTTGTATTAAAGTCCCACTGTCGATAATCATATTTCCGATAATGAGATTTACGTCAAATCCCCTGCCCGATACACCGGCAGGGGATTCTAACACCCGTAATACTTTAGTGCGTTAACGCATCACCTTAGTGAGGGACAGGCCCCATCTAGGAGAATCTGGAAGACCGTCAGGTCTTTCAGATTCTCCGGGCATTAGCTCGTTAAGTCTTTAACGTAGCGGGGGACTAATCCTCACCTGAGCACTTACGGCTTCCCATCAAGCATTTGCTTTTTCAATTCCTCAATCTGGGTTTGCGTTAAGCCAGTTACTTTGGCAATAGTATCAACATCCATTTTAAGATGTAGCAATTTTATTGCAATTTTCCTTTTTTCTTCTAATTTGCCTTCTTTTTTAACCTCCTGGCTAAAAGGGTGACTTTGCAACAATTCCTTTATTTTTACCTTTTCTTGTTCGTTTGCCTGATTTAGCATTTTTAACAACACCTCCATTTCTTCAGTGGAGATCAGCTGGTTTTTTATTTTAAATTCCAAAAGATCGCGCCGATAGGGACTGGTCGGGTCTGCCAGGTGCTTTTTTATTAATGTCATCGTAGCGTCAAGTCTTATTTTTTCTCTACCAGTTAAAAAGACCGCAAACATATAGGCTGTTTCCGGATCTTGTAGCTCTTTTAGCACCATTATTTGAACCGGTATTGATTCCCCTAACACCCGGTAAATGCCAGGTGCCGGATTACCTTTATGAACAGCTAATTCTCTTGTTTTGAGCAGTTCCAGCATAGAAGCAGGATGTTTTCTGCTAACAAAGGTTAGTGTTATGTCATTTAATGTGTGCATTTTGGGGTGTTTAATTACTTTATATAATCTAGCTATGGCTATGCCTTTGTCATAATCATTTAAATCTAGATTATCGTCAGGGCTTTTAAATTCAAAAAGGTTGTATGTTTTAAATATGCCGGTCATGGGATGGCGTAGTTGGGCCATCTGACTTTTTTTCACTACCAGCACATCTATATCCAGTGGCTTTGAGGATAGGGCTAGTTCGGGTATTATTTCCACTTGGCCCGGCAAGGCGTCTGATAGCGCTTCTTTTAATGATGTTACAAATAATGGGTGCCACTGCTTGTGTGGCAATGGCATCACTTCCCCCCGTAAGTTTATTTCTCTTTATGGTATTATATCACAGGCGATCAGAGTGATTAAGTGATATTTGCAATAAAAAAAAGCTTCTCCGCTAGGCGAATCAAGAAAACCTTACTTCCGATAGTGAGAGTTACGTGGACAAATAATTCCCTGCCTGGTTAGCACCGGCAGGGTTTTTTTATACCCGCAATCACTTTAGTACGTTAATATATTACCCTGGCGGGGGACTGACCCCTTTTAGGAAATTTTGGAAGGCCGAATAGGCCTTTCGAAATTTCCTCGAGCAATAACCATTTCGAAATCTTTAACACAACGCTGTCCAGCTCTAATTCTGGCATGTTGACTAAGAACCCATTCAACAGTTAGAATTTTATTCCGTATCTATTTTATACCCAATGCTCCCAAAACCTCAGCACTTTTATTTTATTATATCGTTATTTGAAAAATAAGCCGGCAATTTTTAAACAGTAATATTTAGATAAGTGGAATTCACAAAATATACATTGCTTGATTACAATAATAAGCGTTACGTCAAATCCCCTGCCCTGTACACCAGCAGCGGATTCTAACGCCCGCAATGCTTTAGTGTGTTAACGCATCACCTTGACGAGGGACAGCCCCATCTAGGAGAATTATCTTGAGTAAATATTTTTAGGGAAATTGTAAACAGGCACTTGTATAGTTCTTTTTGCAACCGGCGGAGTGTCTCGTAAACGATCCAATTCTTCGCACACCTCTGGTTCAAAGAATTGTTCTCCACACGTATCGCATACCCAAGCCGGAACATTCTCAACCAGCGTTAATTTTTCGCCCCACCAGTTTTCCGTGGTTACTATTTTTTTAACCGTTTTTCCGCCGCATATTAAACATTTATTAATCATTTCATACATCCTTCCCCCCGCGTTTTAGGATCTTTCCATTTAGGCGGTTCTGGAAAATAAACAGTAATTATTACCAAAGTACCGGATGGGTCATAACCACATACTGCGTGCAAGGCCTTTCCATCTCTGGTATAACCAAGCACCAGGCAACTATGGCCCCTTTGATCTTCCGGATAATTCTCTAAAATCTCTCCATTTGCAATTGCAATAACCATTTCGAAATCTTTAACACAACGCTGTCCAGCTCTAATTCTGGCATGTTGACTAAGAACCCATTCAACAGTTAGAATTTTATTCCGTATCTATTTTATACCCAATGCTCCCAAAACCTCAGCACTTTTATTTTATTATATCATTGTTTAATAAGTAAGCATTCTCCACCTATTCACATCCCCCATAAAATGGGGTTTTAGTAAGGATATTATATCTTACCACAGTATATTTCACAACTTAATCAATTTTGTATAAACTAAACTGCTGCTGAAAGCAACAAATTGTTCCTGCCGATAATGAGCGTTGCGTCAAATCCCCTGCCTGGTTCACCGGCAGGGGATTCTAACACCATCGTTGCTTTAGTACGTTAACGCATTACCTAAGCGAGGGACTGACATCTTTTGGATCACTCCTTCTAGGAGAATCCGGAAGACCGTCAGGTCGCCAGTTTATCCGGGCATTTTTTAATTGACAATCACACGTGTAAATGATATTTTTTATATATACATATTTTAGTATCTTAAGATCGTCTGGATGACAGCGCGTGAATCTTTGCCTGCATTGGTATCGATGTTCGAGCGGGTAATCGCGGAGAGGTAATGATAAACCTGTAACTAAACAATAACCCCCGGCGTGTAAGGGGAACTGACCATGCATTGTTGTCATTATCCCAAATTACAGGATATGGTATAATATTTCAACTATGAGAAGTGATGATTGATGACCACTAATATCGAACGCTAATATCGAACGACTGATTAAAGAAATTAAAAGTTTATCTCCAACTGAAAAAAATGAGCTTGCCCGAAGACTTAATGAAGAAGCTATATTCAACAATCAATCCTGGTATTGGACACCCCAACCACCCCTCATTACGCCTAAAAAGAGTACAAGGAACAAAAGATATTTGGGAAGCCAGTGTGAATATGCCTATTAGGATTACGTTAATTTTTTCGGAAGATACTCTTCAACTTAGGGAACGTTGGCACTCACGAACAGGCTTTCAGACCACCACGAAGAACCCCCTGCCTGGTTTACCGGCAGGGGATTTTTACAACCATATCGCTTTAGTGCGTTAACGTATTGCCTGGCGAGGGACTGACCCTTTTTGGGGATGTATTGGGAATTTGGAGGACTCCCAATACATCCCGATCACAACTAAATTAGGGCTTGCTGAACGGAACAAAAATCCAATAAAATCAAGGAATTCGGAGCATATTTGTCGAAATAAGATGCATGGAAACCAAGGCAAATAATGCAAAAACCTTGCACCTGGAGGCAAAATATGTTCCGTAAATTGGAAAAGGAAATATATCTCGAAGAATTCATACTCCCGTTTGAAGGCAAACTTAATGCCAACAATCGTTGGGTAAAATTATCTAAAATTATTCCCTGGGCTACTATTGAAGATCGTTATGCTAAAATCTTCCCTAAAAAACGTGGACAGAAAGCCAAACCCGTACGGATGGCCCTCGGCGCGATACTCATCCAGGAAAAGTTAAATTGCACCGACCGCGAAACAGTTGAACAGATCAGAGAAAACCCGTACTTGCAATTTTTTATAGGCCTCCGGGAATACCAGGACAAACCTCCTTTTGACCCTTCCCTTATGGTGCATTTCCGTAAGCGGTTTAGCGCAGAAATATTGAAAGAAATCAATGAAGAAATCTGCCGTGCCGCCAAGGAAGCCCAAGAGAAGCAGGATAACGACGACATTAAGCCCAAACCGCCTTCAGGTGGCAATAAAACAACAGCGGAAGAACCTACTAACCAGAAAAAAGAGTCTTCCTTTGAAATATACCCGGCAAACCAAGGCAAACTCATCTTGGACGCCACCTGCGCTCCGGCAGATATACGATTTCCCACAGATTTATCCTTGCTTAACGAAGCCAGGGAGAAGTTGGATGACATTATCGACATCATGCACAAAACTCTTGGTAAACCAGGCAAAAGACCGCGCACTTATCGACAAGTTGCCCGTAAGGATTATCTCAGCATTGTTCGGAACAAGAAACCCGGTAAGAAAACTATCCGTAAAGCTGTTGGCAAGCAGCTGCGCTATGTGAGACGCAACCTTGGTGCCGTAGACCGTCTACTTGCTATGGCCGGTGATGAGCACGGCCTGAGCCAGAAGCACCAGGAAAAACTACAAATCATACGTGCACTCTATGAACAGCAGCTCCATATGCATACCCACCGCACCCACAAGATAAATGATCGCATTGTCAGCATCAGCCAGCCGCATGTACGCCCCATTGTACGGGGTAAAGCCACAGCCAATACAGAGTTCGGTGCCAAAGTGGCCATCAGTATTGTAGACGGCTACGCTTATGTGGAAAAGTTGAGTTGGGACGCCTTCAATGAAGGTAAAACCTTAGTCGAATCGGTGGAATGCTACCGCAAAAGGTGCGGGCACTATCCAGAAGCCGTCCAGGCCGATAAGATTTACCGTAATGCTGATAATTTACGGTACTGCGAACAACGTGGCATACGGCTCAGTGGGCCGAGGCTAGGTAGACCACCGGCTGACAAAGAGATACAGTTAGAACAAAAACGCCTGGAACGGCAAGATGCCAGCGAACGTAATGCAGTTGAAGGCAAATTTGGGGAAGCCAAGCGTCGCTATGGCATGGCGCGTATTATGGCGCGCCTAAAAGAGACTGCCGAAAGCGTGATTTGCATCCAGTTTCTGGTAATGAACTTGGAGCACAGGCTCCGTGTTCTTTTGTTCTATTTTCTGCAGCACTTATTTAAGAGTAATCGGGCTTTTTTTGGAACGCCATTATGGTGTTTTAATTGAAATAAGGATCGGTTCAGCAAGCCCTAAATTAATTATGTATAAACATCCCGATCAGTTTCTACGGGCATTTAGCAATGTAGCGTCCATGTGTGATATAATCTTGGTAAAAAAATAGCACGTATTTTATCTGACTGGAAGGAGGTAGGAATAATGAAATGGGAGGAAGTAAGAAGGCTTTACCCTAACCAGTACGTGCAGATAAAAATAATTAGATCCAATCTTGTAGGGAATGTGGAAAGGGTTGAAGATGTTGCCATCATCCGTAGCATATCAAATTCTGCAGAGGCAACCGAAGAGCTCATGAGAAGCAGGGGAGACACTCTGGTCTATCACACACAAAACGAAAAAGTAGAGTTAGAGATTAGAAACAACCCTGGCTTTAGAGGTGTTATATGAGAATGGCCATTGATTACCATGATGGCCTGCTATTTACCACTCTAAAGTTGACCTACCTGGGCAAGACAGGGTTAATTGAAAACGTGGTCATAGATACTGGTGCCACACATTCTATTCTCTCACCTGATTCCGTCCGTGGGTTGGGGTTGGAATATGATAACGAGGACCAGATTGTCGCTAGCGTTGGCTTGGTCGGTAAACAGTATGCTTTCGTCAAGAAAGTAGATAAGGTGGAATTCGGTCCCTTCAAGGTGAGCAGTTGCACAATGGATTTTTGTGTGATTGACCTAACAGGAAAGGTCAACGGACTGTTGGGATTGGATTTGCTATCAAGTGTCGGCGCTATGATTGACCTAAAAAATATGCTACTGTACGAAGGGATTTAGAAAATGTGGACCACCCATGCTGACAGAACCAGTTGGTGTTTCTTGCGTCCTCAAAAACAGTCTTAATCGTAACCAAGAAGATTCTTCGCTACTTCGCTAAGCGAAACTAGGATAAACTTATTTCCGATAATAAATGTTACGTCAAATCCCCTGCCCAGTACACCGGCAGGGGATTCTAACACCCGCAATACTTTAGTGTGTTAACGCATCACCTTAGCGAGGGACAGGCCCCTTTTGGTAGTTGTTGGGAATGGCGCAAGCCAGGTCCAACAACTACCCGAGCATTTATGTTAAACGAAAATCCCCCACCGGGATATGACCCGGGAGGAGATTTTTGAGTAATAATGGTATTTTGTCAGCACGAAAGAACCGTCCCTCTGTGTTTACCTGTGTTGGCCTTTGTGTTGGATAAAAGTCTGGTCTTAACGACCAGCCCTTTCTTGCTCTACTTTTTCCAGGGCATCCGTAAAATGTTCTAAGCTGTCTGCCTCGATTGCTACATAAAACAACTTTTCAATTATCTCTTCATTATCAATAGCACGCAACCTTGATTCAAAAAACTTATCTGGTTTCTTGCCGGTGTTTTTTTCTAAGGTTTTTAGAATGGCAAAAATTATGCCTTTGACCTTACCTCTATCTTCCCATTCCTCGCGAATACGGTCAAACAACGGAGAGTTTTCCATTTTACTCACCTCGATTACCTTTAGGATTATTTCTTTGGACAGCTTAAGCGAGCTGATTACGGCTAGGCCTAAAAAGAGACTGGCCCTGTCCTGTTCAGATAACACTTCTTTTTCTACCCGCCTGGAGCATGCCTCAAGCACCTCTTGCGGAGAGTCGGAATGCCGCATTAGCGGCACCAGGGGCAAAAGCCCCACCGGCGCTGCGTGTAGAAATTCGCGCCCGTTCATTTCACTTAAGTTAAACTGCCGGTAGTTAAAATCGATTACAGTTATGTCCAGGCATTCATATGTATAACATTCTTCCCTGTAACCCTGGCCGGTTAAGTTTATTAGCACCGGGTAAACCGGCTTTTTATGCGCTCTATGGTGCATGGCCGTGTATTCGAGTAGCCTTAAGGGCATCCCTTTGTCGGGCCTGGTTTGTATTTCGATCAATAATATATATTCATAGCCGCTCTCGGTGACTTTCAGCAAAATATCTGAAGTGCGCTGAGTGGCCACCGCTTCTTTTTCCAGGCGCTCGATTTTTTCCACTTCTGCCCCCGGTCCCCTGACTACGGTTACAAAATGTTCCGGGTACTGCCCGGCTAGAGCTTTTAAGATTAAATCATATTCAGCCAATTTAATAACACTCCAGATTTTTTTAAATTATATCATTTGATTTATACATAGTCCAATTATACATCATCCTGTTAAGCAATTACATCGGCATCAGATTACGCCTTAAAACTCGAAAGAAAAGTTGGTCAAGAAGCTCCATACCGAGTTATCCTACTTCCGATAATGATATTTACGTCAACGAAGAACCCCCTGCCTGGTTTACCGGCAGGGGGTTCTTACAACCATATCGCTTTAGTGCGTTAACGTATTGCCTTGGCGAGGGACTGACCCCATCTGGGATGATTTGGGAATCCAAAGGATTCCCAAATCATCCCAGATGGGGTCATTATATCCGTTTATTATACTTATTTCGATAGGATCGTAGATTAATTCCGCGGTCCCACGCTACCATACCATATTAATAATCCCCAACAGCAACTGAAAAAAATGGACCGTGTTCAATTACCATTCCGTCGTCCCGAAGACGACGTAAAGCATCTTTAATTAACCTTTCGTTATTTTCATACCCATTTTCCCTCAGTTCTAGCGAAATCTCTCTTAAAGTAAATGGTCCTTTTTTTGATAAAACTAGATCTGCAAATTGATAGGCTGGATTTTTTGTTACTAACGGCATCCCATGCCTTCCTCCTTTTTTCTATAACTTGTATAAAATTTATATCATAACTTCTATTTTGTTAGCTCTTCAATTAAACAACTAAGCTTAATAGCAACTTGTTTTCCAATATCCAAAAGGAAATCTGCCTCATTAACTTTTGCATTCTCAGGAATATATACAAAAAATGGCGGAAACGCCATTTGATTTTGACGAAGAACAGCGTAAATCCTGGATACCTCAGTAAGTAAAATAGGAAAACCATTTTTATGTAAATAAGGTAGCCTTTCCAATCCTGTCTTTAACTTTTTACTTACAACTATGCAATCCTTAATATTATATTTCTCTTTTAAATCATTTAAAGATGCTTTTACATTTAAATCAAAGTATGGTTGCTCCTTTTTAAGCGCATCCAACAATTCCTTCATCCCATGCAAAAAGAAACCATTAAATGCAGTTTCCGAACGGTCTTTTTTATAAAATTCTTTTTGCTTATATAAACGATCAAAAATATGGTTCCAGTTTTTACCTAAAGTCTTCTGTAGCTTTTCCAGATCTTCTAATCGAAAATAATTAGCTGAGCTCTTATCTATTTCCCAAAAATCATCCATCCTTTTTACAATCGAACGATAGTTTTTCCTGTTTGACAACAATTCTTCAAGGCAAGAGGATATAAAATCATTGCTACCTTGGTAAGTTTCAAAATACTGCTGGCGAAGAAGAGAAATTAACCATGAATCATCCCATTGAATTAGAGCATTAAAAAATTTTCTGTTTGAATATACTTCTTTTACAGCTTTCCAAAGCCCAGATATATCTAATGGCAATACTCCGCCATCGTACTCACTTTCGTTCTCAGTACTATCTAAATAACTCCTTGCCAAGCCAACAATTGCCCTTTCAAGAAGATAATCCGTTTTTATTACCCGGTGATGATATATAACATACTTATAAAGTAACCATCTTCGGTTAAAAAAGTCTTCAACTGTACTTAGGGTTCTACTATCAGGACAAAAAAGAAAATGCTCATTCATTAAAATAAGTCTCATTGATCTAATCAACCTATCATATTCAATACGGCCATGATTAAATCCAGAATTTTCTAGATCCCTGGTTACATAATCAAGTCGGTCGCAATCTATTGACCCATCAATGATGCGGTGAACATCTTCAAAAAGGCAAGTTACTTCAGTAAAGATGTAGGTAACAAATTTACTTATTAACCAATAGAATAGTTGTATCTCAGCCTCATCCCTTAGTTCAGGCCTTTTATCAATCACTGATTCTGTCAAACGCTCCGCAATTCGATATCCTATCTCCTCGTGTAAATGAGCATTATCTTCAAAAAAACTTTTTACTGTGGACTTTCTATATCTAGTGGCTATAATGCCCTTTGCTAATTGTTAATCTTCAAAAGTACATTTCTATATTTGGCCCCATTTTATTTATAGATACTGCCAATATTTTACCATGAATTAAAACCTTTTACTACTAATGGAGAGCTCTTCCTGTCCTGCATGTTTATAGTATTAGAAGAATGCAATTCAAATAAAATCGCGCCAATTTTCATTTAGATTGTGCCGCACCGCGGCTGAGTATTTTGTTAGTTTTGGGTAATAGGGATATCTTTTGGGCGATTTACGATAGTTTAAGCAAGTTTAAGCCTGACCCTTCTTCCAAACCATCCTATCAACAATCCCCGTATAACTCTGGATAATCTTAACCACCTTCACACTAACGTTTTCATCCGCATAGTCAGGTGTCGTAACGCCGAGGTCACCATTTTTAAACATAGTAACAGCCAAGTCAACTGCCTGCAGCACCTGCTCAGTAGTAATACTTCCAATGACAAAATTACCCTTATCCATAGATTCCGGCCGCTCCGTGCTGGTTCGCACAGATACAGCCGGGAATTTGAAATAGGATGCTTCTTCCGGTATAGTTCCGCTATCAGATACCACGCAGAATGCATTTAACTGCAAATTATTATAATCCGAAAAACCGAAGGGCTTTAAACTCCGCACATGAGGGTGGAATTTAAAACCCCTTTGCTCAATAAACTTGGCGCTGCGGGGATGCGTACTGTAAATAACAGGCATATCATAAAACTCAGCCATAGCATTAACCGCATTCATCAAGGCCAAAAAGTTCTCCTCAATGTCAATATTCTCCTCACGATGAGCAGAGAGTAAAATATATTTCCCCTTCTCCAAACCCAAATGCTCGACAACCCTGCTGCTCTTAATCTTATCAATATTAGCTGTCAACACTTCAGCCATAGGGGACCCTGTTACATAAGTGCGCTCTTTAGCTATGCCTTCATAGTTCAAATAGCGCCTGGCGTGTTCGCTATAACACAAATTGACGTCCGCGATATGGTCAACAATTCTACGATTAGTTTCCTCAGGTAGGTTCTCATCAAAACAGCGGTTGCCGGCTTCCATATGAAAGATAGGCACTTTCAATCTTTTAGCTGCTATGGCCGAAAGAGCTGAATTTGTATCGCCCAGAATTAAAAGTGCATCCGGTTTTACTTCCGAGAGCACCTTATAACTTTTCGCTATAATATTGCCAATGGTTTCACCCAAATCACCACCAACTGCCTCCAGATAGTAATCAGGCTCCCTTAAACCTAAATCCTCAAAGAAAATCTGGTTCAGTGTATAATCCCAATTCTGGCCGGTATGCACCAGGCTATGGTCAAAATATATATCGCATTTTTTAATTACTTCGGACAGCCGTATTATCTCCGGTCTGGTGCCGAGGATGGTCATTAATTTTAGTTTTTTTATTGCTGTATTAGTCACGTTATACCTCCAAATAATACGTGTCCGGCTTCTCCGGGTCAAAACATTCATTGGCCCACATAATTGTTACCATGTCCGTATCACTAAGGTTTTCGATATTATGAGTGTACCCGGTGGGTATATCAACTACTTCCAGCTTATCACCACTAACGTAATATTCTATTACTTCATCAGAGCCAACTTTCCGAAAGCGGATGACACCGGTTCCACTGACCACCAGGAACTTTTCATTCTTGCTGTGGTGCCAGTGGTTGCCTTTGGTAATGCCGGGCTTAGAAATGTTGACGGATACTTGTCCCCTATCCGGGGTCTTGATAAACTCTGTAAAAGATCCTCGGTTATCCATGTTCATTTTTAATGGATAGCTAAACTTATCCTGCGGCAGATAACTTAAATAGGTACTATATAATTTGCTGGTAAATTCGTCGGACATATTGGGAACAGAACGGTCATCGCGACTGTTTTTAAATGAATAAAGTAAATCAACTATTTCTCCTAGAGTAATGGTGTGCACTACCGGAACCGCACAAAAATCTCCAAATGTGTTTTCCTTTCCTTGTAGAGCACTGATAAGTTCTGCCACAACATCATCTATATAGATTAAATTCATAACCACGCTGCGATCATTTACGGTAATAGGCAAATCACGGGCAATATTATTACAGAACGTAGCAACTGCACTATTGTAATTAGGCCGGCACCATTTACCGAACACATTGGGGAAACGATAGATGAGTACCTTGGCCCCTGTATCTTGGCCATAGGCAACCATCAAATCTTCCCCGGCTTTTTTACTCTTGCCATACGGATTACCAAGAACGGCCTGAGTTGATGATGCAATAAGCACCGGGCAGTTATTGCCGTGCTTTTTCAGAGTACCCAGCAATGTTTTGGTAAAGCCAAAATTACCATCCATAAAATCTGAATGCTCTTGGGGTCGATTTACACCAGCTAGATGAAAGACAAAGTCTACTTCTTTACAATGAGCATCAAGCAGCGCGGGGTCAGCATCTCTGGTATACTCAAGGATATTGGTATATTCTTTATTTTTTAGCTCAGCGATAAGATTACTCCCAATAAAACCCCTCGCACCGGTTACAAGTATCCTCATGATTTACCCCAGCTTTTCAATTCATTATTTAAATAATCAAGAGACATTAATTTATCTTTAATCTGCTCTATATTAAGCCTATATGTATTATGAGAGTTATACTCTTCTTCTGAAGATAGTTTCTGGTTTCCTTCTATAAAATATTTATCATAGTTAAGATCTCTTTTATCAGCAGGCACTCTAAAGTAACCACCTAAATCCTGGGCTACTATATATTCCTCTTTGGTAAGCAGTGTTTCATAAAGCTTTTCTCCGTGGCGTGTACCTATTATTTTAATCTCATTATCAACGTTAAATAGTTCTTTCATTGCTTGAGCTAAGTCACCTATGGTGGATGCCGGGGATTTTTGCACCAAAGTATCACCCGCCTGGGCATTTTGAAATGCAAATACTACAAGTTCCACTGCTTCTTCAAGGCTCATTAAAAACCTGGTCATACTTGGGTCTGTTACCGTTATGGGTTGTCCACTCTTTATCTGCTCAATAAATAGGGGTATTACAGAACCTCTGGAGGCCATAACGTTTCCGTATCGTGTGCCGCAGATAAGGGTTTTTTCCTGGTCTACAGTTTTTGATTTGGCCACTAAGACTTTTTCCATCATAGCTTTCGAGATACCCATTGCGTTAATAGGATAAGCAGCCTTGTCAGTAGATAGGCAAATTAATTTTTTAACACCATATTCAATAGCAGCTGTAAGCACGTTATCTGTGCCAATAATATTTGTTTTAACTGCTTCCAATGGAAAAAATTCGCAAGATGGTACTTGTTTAAGGGCTGCTGCATGGAAGATGTAGTCAACACCGTGCATGGCGTTTTTTACACCGGAAATATCTCTGACATCACCTATGTAAAATTTTATTTTATCGTTTTTATAGAGTTTACGCATATCATCCTGTTTCTTCTCATCGCGGGAAAAAATGCGAATCTCAGAGATATCTGTGGCTAAAAATCGATTTAATACGGCATTACCAAAACTTCCTGTGCCACCGGTTATTAGCAGGGTGCTGTTTTTGAACATTGTATTTTGACCTCACAAGTAATATTTTTTTTCATTCAAATATGTTTAATGGTTTTGCTTTAATTATTAAAACTTTAACATAGGGGGGTACCTTTGGGGCTCTTGAAAATAACGAAGTCTGGCTCAAAAATTTCTAAAGTATGTAATTAAAGCGGCCCAAATTGCACGATTATATGGCCAATTTTATAATACATACGTAATACATAAAAAACTTTAGCTGTTGCAGTGGCTTTGTATTTGAAAAATTCACATATCACTTTAACTTATTAACGAAGTTAGGTCGAGTAGAAGGAGGCCTTTCCTGAGCTCTGAGTCTTAGAATTGTTCCTCCCACCCTCACAGGTAGGGTCGAGAACTGGCGCGCTGGCAGTTCTAGACCTTGTGAGGCCAAACCGTTTCTCCCCTTTCGGGCGAGTGTCCCCCTCAAGCGGGTCATCCACCCCGTTTCTAACCCCCGCCTCGTCAAACACAGCGTGCAGATTTCCCGCACTGCGCTTTTCTGCTAACTTCACATCAATGGTTATGAGACCTATTGTGCTGGCAGCGCTTTCAGATTTTTTATAGTGCCGTACCTTATAATCAGAGTATAGAATAAGTTCTGGTACAGCCAATTCCTACTCCACCTGTCCCAGCCAAATCCTTTACGGTTGCGGGCCCGCATTAGATGTCGCCGTACTTTCTTCTCTAGCCAGTCCCTTACATAGACAAAGCACCGGCTAGAGTTCCCAATTCGGTAATAATTCACCCAGCCACGTAGGACGGGATTAATAAGCTCAATAACCCTATCCACTGGTTGTGATTGAAAACTAAGGACTGTGGCCGATAAGCATGACGCTTCATGCGTTGTACCAGGTTTTGAGGTTTAATTCCAGGTCTTCGCCGTAGGTTTGTTTAGTGATAGCATCAATTCCGGTAGCTTTCTTGCCGTCCATTTCGTTATGGCAAATAGTGAGCATCTCTTCGTTGATTTGGTGTGCTAATGACGTAAACTTTTCTTGCGGCGTTCTCTGGCTACTTTTGTTATCCCTGCAAGTTTTGTTAACACAATGGTTCTACCTACGTGAGTGTAGATTGTGTGGCCCTTGTAGGAGCGATAGCATGTTACCGCCTTCCCTATACAGATTATTGAACATTTTGGACTCCTTCCTTCTATGCACTTGTAGGGATTTTCTTACATTTTATATATTTTTTGAAACACTTTATATAAAAACTGGGCAGGACTTCCATTCCATTTCCCACTATATTTCATTTCCCTTTTTACTTTTTTAGATACAGAATAATATTTTGCAATAAGTTCCTCAAAATCTAAAGCAAGATAATCATGAAAAAACATCCTTCTATCTTTGCTAACACTCGTTTGCATTTGTAAATATGGCGAAGAAGAAATGACAAAATTTTTTGCTCTCTCAACATAAACCAAATTATTCTTTAATTGCTTAAAAACCTTTCTTCCTTTATTCGTATTTACTAATAATGTTGATATTCCTTTTTTAATTTCTCGTAGAGGCTGTTCATGTTTATCAGAACAACCATAATCAGCCATAGTAAAATCACTGAATCTTTCTACAGTTGCATATTTGCAGCTTCCACATGATGTCCGATTGCAAATTTTGTCACGAAAAAAATACCCGAATATACTCAGAAAATAAAATTCTTTGTAAATTTTTCCATTGGCAAAACGTATTTCGAAAGTCGGTTTTAGATAACCGTGCTGTTTTTGACGAAATGAAATACTTATAATACTGCTAGCATATTTTTTTTCTAAATAATTCAGACAATCATTGAAGTATTTTGTTGAACCAACCCCATGACATAAAAAATCGCAAGTTAAAAGATGCTCATAATCTTTTGACAAAAACTTTTTTAAAGCTGCGTTTTGACAGGGGGTACCGGAAAACAAAACACGTTTTCCATTCTCTAAATCGCTTTTTACTTTAATATATACACCGGACAGGTTACTTCCAATATATTTAGATCCACACAAGCGAGGTAACGATTCTTCAGAATCTATTTGCATATGTATTAAACTAAAATTATCGTCAAATGCCGCGCCATATATATTACCAGAACGTTCTAAAATATAATCAGCCAAGCAAGAAAACACCCCCCCAGAAGAACTATTAATTCTTGCAATTGTGTCCCTGTTCCAGCACATATATCCCTCAAAATCTCCACTATTGCCTATAGGAGTATTCAAGCTAGGACACACTTTGAGACATTGGCCGCAATCTATGCAATTTTTTTCATCAATAACTGAAATCATGAAGCCTTCTTGATTGAATTGTATAGAGATACATTTCATTGGACATATATCAACACAAACTGCACAGCCAACACAAACATGTCTGGGACAAACATATTGCATATAATCAAACCTTTCTTCATCCATTTTATGAGGACATATTATTAACTTTTAATCTAGAGATAATTATTTTTTTTAAGTATAGTCTATCATTCCTACCGAGAACGATAAACATATTCATAATTGTTCCCAAAACGGTACATGCTCCGGCTAATAAAATAAAGCTTCCCCAATTATCCGCTGAGATTTGTGTTTTAATGCAAAAAGATACTAATACAATTAAGAAAACCGACAATACATTCTTTATTACTGCCTTATATAATACATACCATTTTTGGTTAATACATCGAGCGGCATAGGGAAGTGTAAACAACAGATTTTTTAATATTGCTGTTGTTGAACTTACTCCAGCAACAGCATATATACCCAAATTAGTTGTCTTTAACAAGACTAATACAATTAGTACATTCAAAAGACCAATTCCCAATACTACTATTGAATTAATTTTCAATTTATTAGTTATCATAAATATTTCATAAATGCCAGCTGTACTTCCACTAATAATCAAAGTTAAAATTGATAACACTGCCAACATGTGAAGCTTTGAAGGATCTTGAGAAGGAACCCATAAACTAAAGAATTTTTCTCCTAGGGCAATAAAAACAGCCACAATAATACTCATAAAAAACCCTAAAATTTTTATAGAATCATTTAGAGATTTTTTAAGATCCTCATTATTTTCTTCGGCGTAAATTTTTGTAAATCCGGGAGCAAAGGTTGAAGACAAAGTACCTATAATTCTATACATAATAGTAGGTATTGTCTTAGAGATTGCAAGAATACCCATTTCCAAAGGATTTATAAATAAATTACAAATTAGGAGATCAAGTCCATCATTTAATATAGCACTTAATTTAGTTACTACATTCCAAATTCCAGACGCAATAAGTTCCTTTACAGCTTTAAAGTCAAAATATTTCTTTGATATGTTCATTTGAGGCAATAATTTCTTTGTGTAATAGATATTCCATAACATTCCATAACAGCCTGATAAAGCAACGCTTATACCGACATAATAAATTTTTGGTTCAAATAAACAAAATAACCCAACTAGTAATGCCGCTTGAAACATTGCCATTTCTACATTGCGCAAAGAATTTAAATATAGTTTATTTTTTACAAAGATAGCGATATTGAATATAGTTGTCATGAAACTGATAATAAAATTTATTAACACAAATATTAACAACACTTTTACGTCCATTAACAGATCGTTAGTAATATTTAGCACATACTCTAGTTTCCATATTATCGGAATAAGGAGCAAAACAATAATAAACGACAATACAATATTAGTTATAAAAACAGAATTAAAGTAGCATTTAGCCCCATTCATGTCTCTTTGGAATATGTGTATTGATACAAAACGACCCGCCATAGAATTAACGGCTATACTAGCTAGTGATAAATAGGAAATTAGATTATTGATCAACGATACATATCCGTAAGCCTCTGTACCCAAAGTAACTACGATATATGGGGTTAGAAAAAAACTAATTGCAATTGTAATAATGAATGCCAACCCATTAGCAATCATATTTATAGCTACAGCTTTATTATCCATGGTTGATACCTATAGAACCTAACATTCTAATGCATTAAGTAAATATTTCATGGATTCTATGCGCATTTTAGTAAGCACTTCTTCAGATTTTTTAAAATTCAAGTCGAAAATTCTTTCAGTTGGAAATTTCATTTCTGGAGTAATTAAGCGTTCGGATAGATCCATAATATGTAATATACTAATCAATCTGGAGCTCATATCTTCAAAAGAATTAATCTCGTTTCTGAGAAGACTATAAAAAGGAACCTGTAGATTAATGGAAAATGCGGTAGCATGAAAAGAATCTGTACATACTAAAGCAGCGTCACGAATTAATGCAACAAAATCCAAAGGACCACAATCAAACACTTTTTTGTATTTACATTCATACTCACGTTTATTATAAGGTAAAACAACTATTTGCATATTGGTAATTGTTTTTACATGCGAAATAAGTTTCTCAATGTATTCCAAATCTCCAAAAAGATAGCAGAGGATATACTTCTTGTGCATACCCCATTTTTTGGCTACAATTGATTCCGTTTCTTTACACCATCTTTCTCTTGTAAAGAGCAAAGTTGGATCTAATACTGTTGGTGCATATAAACCCGTAAGCTCTTGAATTATTTGAGTTCCCCGGTTTTCACGAACAGATAAATGTGACATTTTATTTAAATACGTTATCATATCATCTTTATATTTATCTGGAATTGCTGAAACACCGATACTGGGTGCGTAAGCGATTCTTTTTTTGTCTTCTGGTACAAAATCTAGAAATTCAACCTTCAAATTACGAGCATAACCAAGTGTAGGATTCCATATTTGATCACTGCCACAAACGTACATATCATAGTTTGCAGCATTTTTTTCTAAATCTTCAAAACTACTAAAGCTTTCCTTACTAAAAGTTAAATAACGGTTCCTAAATGTTTCGAACGCCGCAGTACGAAGGTGGGTATTTTTTCGGTTTCTAAAAAAATATGGATTTTTTATTATTGCTTTTATAACATATATAATTTTGGATTTTATTGTATAAGTTTTTTTATTATACATTTGAATATTTCGTACATCTTGATGTTGGTAATTTAATATTTCGCAACTATATCCTAATTCTATTAATGTTTGCTGTAATGCATAAGCTTGTAAGCAAGCTCCAAAATTGTCAATAAAACAAGTTTCTACTCCAATCATTATATTCGACTCCTTAAATGCTTTTTTTTATTAAAATATTTTATTAAAGTTGCTTTAACTGGAAAACCAGTTTTATCAACAAATACTTTCCTGCAAAAAGCTTTTATATAATCATAAATAATGATCAGAATAGCTTGTCGCGGTGGAATTACTATCTGATTAATTTTTTTTTCAAATTGCAAATCACTAAGTATGACCATTGGATGAATTAAGGGAAATTCCATAGGGTATGATGATATCCCACAAAATCTTTTTACCATAATATTGTCAAAAGAAGTACCACCGTGAACCGAATCTTCATCCACACCTATATTTTTAATCAGATTATATTTAGGCACTATCCCATATAGGCCATGAACTCGAATTGAAAATGACATCTGGAAATCCCAAGACACAAATTGTTTTCCGTTTTTAATACGCTCCAATTCAGTACACCATCGAATCATATCATAATTATACATTTTTTTGCTTAAATATTCGAACTCTACTCTATCGTATATATGATTGTTCTTTAACAAAGAAAAATCTTTATCATAAAATTTAGTGAACTTATGTCTCCAAGAAGCCCATCCGCATGGTAACATATGTTTAGTAAATACATAACTAGAACCATCTGAGGGTTCATTTTTTTCCAAATAGTTTGTCCCGCATATCCATAATATTCTTGTATCATCATTATATTTTATTAACATTTCTTTACAAAATCTAAAGAAAGAAACTTCAGGTAAATTATCGTCCTCTAAAAAAATGGCTTGTTCTTCTTGGTCGAATACCCAAAGAGCTCCTAGCCCTATTCTGTTGTAAACTCCTTTATTTTGCTCTGCATAATTTTTTATTACTTCACATGGCCAATCAATGGCTTCTTCCACATTCTTTCTACACTGGCACACGCGAAAATATTCTTCTTGATTGCGTGGTCCATCACTTATCAAATATAATTTGCGTGGTTTTACTTCCCCAATTCTTTTTATTACCTCTATAGTTTTATGCTCTCGTTTAAAAAAAAACAAAACAATAGGCACATCAAATTGTTCCATAAATTATCTCCTATCATTTAAATATATGTGGTCGTTTATTGTTTTTTCTAATGTTTCTACTACATTTTCAGATAAATTTAGCGAATATTTTTGTCGTATAAATTTATAATCTATATGTTTATTCTTATTAATTAAACCAAATTTCACAAACTTATTAACTAAAACCGAACTATCCAACGAGTTTTCTAAATTCAAACATAATGGATATTCAGACAGATAGCTCTTTGAAGTATCATTTTCAATCGCATAGAAATTTACAATAGGCTTTCCGGAAGCAATATAATCAAAAACTTTACTTGGCATTTGATTTGTACAATTATTACCAATATTAATAAGTAGATTGGCATTTTTGATAAAAAAATAGCATTTATCAAGCGAACACTTTCCATGAATCACTACACGCAAATCATTAATCTGTTTAATTTTAACTATTTCACTTAGAATTCTATCTGATATTACACCAATTAAATGAAATCTAAAATTATTATTATCTATATTTTTGATTAAATTCAATAAGCCCTTTGGATTACGAATTCTCTCATCGTTTAAGCTGCCAATATAAGCACATTCAATAAATTTTTCTTTTAATAAATCCGAATAATTTCCGTTGTTTATTATTGGTTTTAGATTAGCAAACTTCAATTCAACCATTTTATGAACAAACTCTTGGAATTCATTTGTTATATTTTCTTTATACATTTCCGGGGGTAGTAGTATTAGATCCGTATATTGATAAATCTGTTTCTCCTGCATTACTTTTGGTAGACGATTCTCAGGCGGTACCATCATGTAGGTAGCATCGGGGTCCATAAAGTAAGCTAGCCACTTAATTCCTCTTTTCTTAGAATATTTAGATTTTGCAAGAGATAGTGCTGAATAATGAGGATATGAAGGAGCACTGATTGTTATTAAAATATTAATTCCTTTCTCGTTAATAATTTTTTTAATATATTGCATGCATACATATTCATCTGTATAAATTTTAGTTTTATATGCATATCGATAAAACGCAATATAAGGAAACGATAACATTAATAATAACCAACAAATTATTCTAATCAACCAATTATAAAATAATTGGGAACTTTTTATATGCTTTCTTCCTTTCACAAGAAAAGATAATACTTTAGTATCAAACCTCTTTTTATAACGATAGACTTGAATTTCATTCTCTATACTTGGTTGACTATATCTACTTTTTTGGCCGTTTGCTAAAATGATAACTTCATTATCTTCTTTCAACTTATTTACAATAGGCATTAAACAATTTGTATTAGCATCCTCGTATGGAAAATAGCTGTGTATTACGAACAAATATTTCATTTTATTTTCCACCTTTGCGTATCGTCTAACTACTATAACGAATTATTCAATATATCATCAATAATTTTTGCTGTGTATCCAGGCATATTAAACTTAAATAGATCTCTAAGGCCTATCATATCGTTTTTATTTAATGGCTCATTTAAAAATTTTAAGATGTTTTGGATATTTTCTTCTAGCGTTACATCCTCGTTAATAATCAATGCTGCAGGATATTTACACAAATATGAAAGACAAGAATCATTATTACTTCGAATAAAATGTATTATCTTTTTTCCAGTTGACATATACTCAAATATTTTTGAAGGTACCATTTTAGAGTTATAATTCCCAATACTTATTAACACATCGGAATTATTTAAGATATCTTTCATTTTACCATATTCAACATATTCATGTTTTCGAATTACATTATTTGATCTCTCGCTATACTGTTCGAGCATTTGGCCACAGTTGCCTCTGCAATATACGTCCAATGAACAGGATATATATTCTTTGCATTTTATGACTGCTTCACATAAATACCTAGGATTTCTATATTCTTTTGATAAGACGCCGCAATATACCATATTAATCTTGGTGTTACTTTCAGTAAAATCTGCACAAAAATTCGTAGGGTCAAACAATGGTAAATCACTAAAAACTATTTTGCTTTGAAATTCATCATACATCTTTTGTTTATAATGCTGGCGATGTGAATTCATTAATATAATCGAGTCTGCACATTCAAATAATTTAAGTTCCCAAGATAGTTTTCTGTTATCCGTATATATTTTAATTGCTTTATTAGTCTTAAGACCACGTGCGGTAGCCTGACCTGTGTTAGTTAATGTGTCAAACATATATAAGCAATATTTACAACCTTGAACTTTTCTAATAGCAAATTTACCTGCTATTACTGCTTCTATTGGATTATAAACAGCAATTATCATTTCGTATTTGTTTGTACATAGCGCTTCTTTCACCACACAATAGTATTTTTTTATCAATTTAACATCAGTTGCGGGATACAACGGTGCCAGTAATATATTTTTAACACGTAGTCTAAAATCTTTTAATACCCCTTTATTATTTTCAAAATTGTTTACGTAGTATATTTTTGAATTGTTGTATTTATCTACATGTAATTCTTTATTATTAGTAGTATTGAAACAGACTACATCTACTTCATAATTCTTATGTTTTAATTCATTAACTACATTTTGAATACATACACCATTAGCATATGGATATGGATGATATTCTCCAGCTAAAAACAATATTTTTTTCATAGTACCACCTAATTATTCCAAAATGGATAATATGGAATTATATTCTGCACATTGTTCAAAAGCATAAATACATGGTAATATAAGGCAATTGCCATTATGCAAATCTTTATTAATAATGTTTCATATGTTAACACAAAGTAATTGTCTTTTGTTACTCTATCTTTTATTGCGACATACACCAGATTGGGAAACCCAACGGCCAAAAATGGCAAGCAAAACAACATGATCCTTATCATCATTCTCGCCCTTGTAAATAATATTGACGACATTGCTAAAACTATAAGTATACCAATAATTGCATCATTACTGATCAATTCAGTATGCTTACGGTCTGAGCGATTAATGCTATGTGCAATTATACCAAGAATAAGGATCACCACATACATTATTGCTGTCACATATCCACCACTACTGCCACCAAACCAATATGAGTCATATATATACCTGCCAAACACATCTCCAATACTAAAAAAGAAAATATATAGTTCTGAAAAGGATAACCCTACAATAACTATGATTGGCACAGTAATAATTGTATTTACGGCATTTAACTTAAATTTATATAAGAAATAAAAAGCAAATAAAAATATTGCACCAGAGTGGAAAGTACTGGCAAAGATAATTACAATACAAGTTGCAATAAACCTACGCTCAACGATATATTTATAAAAAAACAATATGATTGAAATCGCAATAAAATATCTAATTATATCGAATGAATAGTAATAATACGGAAAACACATTAGCAGATATACACTCATAAATACATCTATGGAATATTTATAAATAAATCTGCAAACAGATATATTTATAATAGCACTTGATAAAAAAATCATACACTGTGCATTACCGCCAAATAGGCTAATCAGTTTACAATAGATAACGAATCCGATTTCAAGCCATGTTTCAGTATTAAGCACAGAATAATTTGATACCGCTATTCGATTAAAAATTTCTGTATATGAATCTGTATCAAAACCCACATAATATCCACGAAATCCGGCGAGTACTGTTAGTTGTATCACCGTGAGATATAAATACCATTTCTTGGCTTTGTCTGATTTATTAAGTGCCTTACCTTTAAATATTAAGAGTCCAATCAATATATTCAATAGGAAAGAAAAAATATATATCAGCATTTCAGAGATTCCTTTGTTTAAATATCCGCATACATGCCACCTAACACCTTATGAAATAGTGGTTTATATATGCAGTCAGGACATATGAGGCATAGTAAAGTGATAATATATCTTATATCCGCTTTATATCTTACTTTTTTTAAATATTCCTTTGCCTTTTTCCTATTGCCCTCAAAAATCATGCTTCTGCAGTTGTTCATTCTATATCTATCAATATACTTAACAATATTCTTTCTTTTCTTTTCTGGTACTCTAGAATCTTTTACCAAATCATATTCTCTGGATGCAAAAACCCATTCATAATTATTCCTATAGTATTTGGTAGCATCACTGAACTCTCGTCGATATGTGGCAGTCCACTTTTTCGATAGCACTACTTTGTAATACGCAGCAATCCGTAACCACATATCAGTATCTTCCCCTTGTGATACACCTTCTTCAAATAAACCAACTTCATCAAATACTTCACTTTTAATACATACCGTATCTGAGCATATTATTCCTTTCGATTTCTTATGGAGCCAAAGCTTAAATAAATCATCGACTAAAATAATGCTGTCATCATAGGCAGACAGTACGTTGTTCCACTCAATCTGACCATTTGGTTTTTTAATTCTATGAGAAGTGCTGAATATTTTTTCTCCTGGATAAAGCAATATCATTTCATATAATGTGGAAAGATGCTCTGGTTCCCAATAATCATCCGCATCCAGAAAGCAAATGTATTCACCTTTACTATTGATAATACCGTAATTTCTAGCGGATGAAACTCCGCCATTTTCCTTGTTTAACAAAATAACATTTTCAGGTAATTTTAGTTTTATTATAGAATCATCCGTAGATCCATCATCAATAACTAGCAATTCATAATCCTTGAATTCCTGATTAAGAACACTGTTCACGCAGCTTTGGATGGTTTCGGATTTATTATATACTGGGATAATTATCGAAAATACCATACGTTTATTCTCCAATCAAACGCAGATTTATTTCTAATGAAATGGCAGTGTTGTTACTCTTAGCTTTTATATCTATTTGTCATCCTACTACGAAGCGTTAAAACAATCTTATAGTCCATGAAAGATATTACATAATATAGAAGACATTTAAAACTAAATCGGTTCTTTAAAGCACGAACAATATATTTTCTTGCTATTTTAGGACTTCCATTTCGCATTGCCTTATTCGCAAGTAGAAAGAAAATATTCTCCGTTTTTATCTTTTTTTCATCAGTACTCAATTTAGAATATAAATCAAAGTATTTTTCACTAAGATATGCGAAAGCATCTTCGTACTTCTGCGTTTGCTGAGATATTTGGTTGTTGCCAGGATAATTATAATAATTAATCAAAGGTTCACTTACAACCCCAACCTTAGTCTTCTGACATATTCTTGTCCATAAATCATAATCCTGCATTGCGCCAAAACTGTTATCGAACACTCCACAAGAATTAAGCAATTCGGATTTCATTATTACTGTTGATGTGGTTCCGATATAGTTATCGAGCAATATTATCCTTGAAAGATCTCCAGAATAAATTGGCCGGCTAATATAGCTAACCTGTTCTTTAATATATATTGCCTTAATACCAGTGTACACTAGTCCAATCTCTGCATCCATATTAAAAACATCCATTTGCTTTTCTAATTTATCTATAAACCATTCGTCATCGTCATCCAAAAAGGCAACATAATCACCTTTTGCTGCTGCTATTCCCATATTTCTTGCAACATTACCACCCTTTGCAGGCGCATACTCCATGAACTTAATTCTTTTATCTTCTTGAATAAGCACTTCTACTACTTCTTTTGTATTATCTGTACAACCATCTGAAACAACAATAACCTCTATGTCGTTGTACGTTTGATTCGTTGCACTTTTGACCGCTCTCTGAATTAAATCAGATCTGTTATGAGTTGGAATGACAACACTGATCATACTTCCTCCATGTTATATTCTGCTTAGACTTAGCTATTCGATCTACTTATATCTAACATATCTCCGAACTTTCTATCAAATGTTTTGGGTTCAAAAGGGGTCAGTCCGCCAAAATGCAAAAAAGTCATTTCTCCAAAAATTACTTTGCCTTGCCCATGATACAAATCTACACGCACTATAGGAAATTCTTCAGAAAGCTTACTAGCTATTTTTAACATTTCCTCATATTTTTCGGGTTTTATAAAAACATCGCCGGCATTGGGATGTCCATTCTTCACAGGAAGCCATTTCCAATCAATAGTATAATAATCAAATTTCGTGTTGTCATCGTATCTATCACTCGCAATAAATAAAAACTTAGGTTGACCATAGGAACAAAAAATTTTGTAATCCTGGGGGGGGTTCCCATCCTTAGTCTCAATATAGGTCTCACAAATAATTTTCTTATCCATGTTTTTGTAACTCAACTCAGCCCTTTGTCTCCCAAAATCCTGACACATCCAATGCTTTAATTTATTTCTAGCATCTTCCTGATCAAAACTGCTCTTGTCGGAGCAAATTATGTTCATTCCGCTGCCGTGATTACATTTCAAAACAAATTTATTCGGTAGCACATCAAAATCAATATCATCAACACTATCCCAAACCTCTAGCAATTCAACCAGAGCTTCCGCCCACCCTTTTGAAGCAACGAATTCTCTTACCGCCAATTTATCTGCACAACGCCTGACAACCAGATTGTTTCTATAAGTGTTTAGTTTAAGCCATTGAAGCTTTTCATTTAGAGTCTTCGGATTCTTTAAGTCAAGGGATTGTCCAATATATTTTCGGAAAAGTATCTTGGTTGCAGTTGCAGGACACAACTCAGCAAACCAGATAAACAAATACTTTAATACTTCCATTTTTCTTGCCTCCCTTATATTCTTCTTAGTTAAAGCTCATATTAAGAATTATAGTGAAACTATATATTATATGTTAGGTATTTTGAGGGGTTAAACAAAAAATCAGTCGGTTTCCATTTTCTACATAACTGATATATTATCAGTGAAAACACGATCGAGCAAACTGAGATTATGCTAACCCAAGTTTCGATTTAAATGCCCAAAAAGCTTGCGTTTACTGGATTTCTATAATTTTTTCGGTCACTACTTGTAAATTATTGTCATATTTGTAATAATCCTTTCGAAAAATGGTGTTTTATTTCCTATTTAAGGTTAACAAAGCAAGGATATTGTGGTCAATGGAACCCATTTCCATGGTAATTTTTTTAGGTCACTATTTTTGCACTTTTTTGCGATTTTGAAGCCGCAAGCCCAGTAATAACGTGATGAAAAAATATTTTTAGGGCGATTTTTATGATGGAAAATCGAAACTTGGGCTAATTAGAATACCCTGGTTTTCTATCATAGATAAAGGTATTCGCAATCCAACAATCAGAAATACATGTACTAAGTAAATAGGTAATGTATACCTTCCTATAAATTCGAGCCAAATTATTCGACAATAACTGGAAACGAAAATTATTGCGGTTACACCGGATAAGGCAACAATTAGACCAAAAGCGCTCAATAATTCAACCTCTTCTGAATAGATTATACCTATAGTCTCAAACGAAGCAAATGCCACCCATACTGATATAACAGTTATTAATTTGGGCTTGCTTGACTGCCTATTTATTACTCTCTTGTATATCCAAATACCAAGCATATAATAAAATGCATACCTAAATATACGTGAAATGACTGTTGAGTGAACAATCCAGGTCACTGGCATACAAGTACTAAAACCAAACCTACAACCATACACATTGTTGCCTGAATATCCATTCTATATATAACCGCTCTAATTATGTTCAGAATTAACAGTGTGTATAGGAACCAATATTCTCCAATTGGGGAAATAAAAATCAGCATCAAATCTGTTATCTGTACGGGATTATTCACCGCTCCACTAAAAATAAACTTACAAAACCAATACATAAATGAAAAAATCACATAAGGTATTCCTATGGTAATGAAACGGTTGAGAATATAGATTCTTGAATACGCCCCCTCATTTTCTTTTATGGCCAGAAGATAACCACTTACAAAAAAGAACAGGGGCATATGAAAGCTATATATTATCTGCTTCACAATTTCATATTGTCGAATTTCAAGCAAACCCGATGAAGACAAGTTTGATATAACGTGGCCAATTACAACCAATATAATAGCTATGCCTCTTGTCGAGTCCGCCCACGTCATCCTTTCATTCATCATCTTAAACTACCTCACCTGAATAATATACATTCCTCTGCATCCTTCAAATACAGAGTCAAAACAAACCATATTTCCTGAACGATTCCATCTCGGATGTAAATCACAACGAACATCATTGTCATATTTAAAAGGTGCAAAAACCTTTGCGATTGTATATATTTTATTATTTTTAGCATCAATGCAATAAATCTCGGCTACTCTCTGCCTATCAGGATAAGTATCGGTTACTATATACGTTCCATGTGGCGAGTAACTGGGATGCCCGTCAAAAATCAATTCTGACCACAATCTTGAAACCTCCTGCGTCTTATCTTTCATAAGATAATAGCCATCCCCATTATATTTCCTGTGAGCATATGCCAGTATTTCTTCATCATTTTTCCAACAACAATGTGATGTCATATCATCATCACTTAAGTTGAACATGTCGGTACCATCACATTTAACCGTCAACAAGCGCGTATATTTCCTGGAACCACAGAACCAACGGTGCAATACCATAAATCGGTTTCCTGATGGGTTAATCATAATATGGTTGACTTTGTGCTCTGTGTTTTTCATCTCTGGTCGTGTCTGAAAATCAACAAAATCAGTGTATTTGAGCAAAGGGGTTACCCTGCCAGTTTCAATATCCAGATGATATATACAAGGTTCGTCGGGACATAGCACGTCCTTCGTGGAATCAGGCAGATTGGAATAACCATAGCCTGGTCTTAACCGATGCAAACGAGAAAAATCCAGTGTCAGAGCAAATCTACCGTCGTTAGAAACACTATAGACTGGAAGTGGTAAAGTGCGTTTCTCTTTTGTATGTACATTCATCACTATGGAACAATACTGCCCATTTTGAAAATCATTAAATATAATAGTATCTATGAATTTAGGCCCCAACCATTGTAACATGCAACCTTGCTGAACATTCCATGCATTAGTGGTTGTCAGAACTTCATAAGCATTATTATTATCTGTGTCTATCAATAATATCTCCGCTGGTTCCTTTGGTGCTACTGATTTAAAAGTATTTCTTACCCTCAAACAAAGCATGTAACGGTCGGATTGATCCCATGGGGATTTATCGTAATATCCAAAAAAGCACTCTCCGTCATTTGGAGACACCCTGGTTATATTTCCTTCGCATTTTATTTTTGGTGATATAGCATACATTCCATATTGATAGAGTCTTTTTATCACTTTTTTTACTTTGGGGCTTCTGTTTAACCGACTACTTATGTAAACCTCTAATCTGTTCATGTATACACCTTCTATAATTAATTACTGTCGCAAAAACGTTCTATAAAGCCAATCCTGTAAGCTAATGGGGCAACAAAAGATTATAATTTGTGCACTGCTTACTATTAAATAATCTCTATAACTCGAAAAGCCCATTCTCCAAAGATTACGGATCGTACTTATGTAACTTTTGGTGTTTTCCCAGTTTCTTCTTCGTTTTAACAAATCGTCATTCGACCTGAACAGAAGTAACGATTCATTAATATTCATGGCCTTACATCCATTGAAAAGCATTCGCGCAAAGAGATTAACATCCTGGTTGCGTCGCATATTACTGTAACCTCCACATGTTAATACTTTGCTTTTTTTGTACATGACTGTAGGATGGTTGAATGGGCTTCTCCTTTTTGCAAACTCATAAATCGGTTCATGCTGTGTTGGCACAATACGAGACGAAATAATTTTAGCGGGATCATCGTAGAACTCATCTACCATCGTTCCCACTATATCCAAATCTGGATCATTTGCAAAACATGCTAGTTGCTTTTCACATCTAGTGGGTAAGGAGATATCATCGGTATCCATTCTAGCAACTAATTCATTTCGGCAAGCTTTCAGACCTTCATTTAGGGCCAAGCCTAATCCTACATTTGCTTTTAACGGCACTACCGTGATTTTTGAGGGATTTTTGTTTTTATATTCATTTATTATTCGATCTAATGCATGTGTTAATGGACCGTCTTTAACGATAACGATTTCCTCTGGTTCTGCAGTCTGACTTAACATACTATCTATGCTATGTTTGAAATAGATCGAATTTTCTTTGTGATATATAGACATCAGGACTGAGTAATTCATACTATTCCTCTCTATATTCCAATTCTTGTTTTGTTGTACTCATCTAAATAGGCAGCATATTCACTGTCTGTAATTTGTTTTTCCCTAAGAAGGTAGTCTCCTAAGTCTTCCGCTGTATAAAACCCCTCGGCGCTAACGCCTTCGCGTTTAAATACTTTTAAAACGGTTATGAAAATAATCTTCATATCAAAAAGAAATGAGGTTTTCTCGATATACTCCAGGTCGTATTCAAGCTTTTCTTCCCAACTAACATCATTTCGTCCATTAACCTGAGCCCATCCAGTAAGTCCCGGTAAAACACTATGTCTTTGTCTTTGTTCTACATTCATAAATACCAAATCTTTTACAAGCTGAGGCCTTGGCCCCACAACTGACATATCGCCCTTGATAATATTAAACAGTTCCGGCAACTCATCAAGAGAAGTGCTTCTTAACAATTTCCCAAAGCTCGTTAAACGGATCTCATCGGATAATAACTCCCCATTCTCATTCCTCTTATCCGTCATTGTCCTAAACTTATAAAGAGTAAATATCTTCTCATTAAGTCCCGGCCTTTTTTGTTTAAACAGCACCGGGCTACCTAGTTTGACTCTAACAAGTACAGCTACTACCAACAAAACAGGCGCTAAAACAATAATTGCGCATAGAGATAAAATAAAGTCCATTGGTCTCTTGAAAAATCTACTATACATAACAATGGTTAAACAATGGTTAAACAATCGTTTTGCTCCTTTATATTCAGTGCATTTGTAAAACTTAATAATCGTTTAACTATTACTGCACTATTGTTTAAACAATCGCTTAACAATAGTTACTATTCTCTCCAAATCCTCATCTGTCATCTTCGTATCGCTTGGCAGACATACACCATTCTCAAACAGCTTCTTTGACACATCTCCACCAATATAATCATACTTCTCATAGAATGGCTGCATATGCATCGGCTTCCAGATAGGCCTGCTCTCTATGTTCTCAGTCTCTAAAGCTTTCATAATATCTAAAGGTCTAACGTTACTATTCAATGTCATGCAACTCAGCCAATAATTCGGCTCATTCCATTCATTTATAGGCATAAACTGAACACCTTCTAGCCCACCAAGCTCTCTCTTATAAAACTCTAATATATACTTCTTCTTCTCAACTCTCTGATCTAATACCTTAAGTTGCCCTCTACCTATACCAGCAATAACATTGCTCATGCGATAATTAAACCCTAATTCGCTATGTTGATAGTGCTTTGCTGGATCTCTGGACTGTGTGGCCCAAAACCGTACTTTTGCAATGCGTTCTTCATTGTCAGAAACGAGCATCCCACCACCAGAAGTAGTAATGATCTTGTTTCCGTTAAAAGAAAAAACACCATAGTCTCCAAGGGTGCCTGTATGTTTTCCTTTATAATAGGTCCCTAAAGATTCAGCAGCATCTTCTATCAGTGGAACGTTATGTTTCTTGCAGATCTCAATTATCTTATCAATGTCTGCTGACAACCCATAAAGATGAACCACAATGACAGCCTTTGGGGTATAATTATCAAAAGCCTCTTTCAATGCATTTGGACACATATTCCAAGTTTTGCAATCACTATCTATAAAAACAGGAATTGCATTTTGATAAATAATTGGATTAGCTGTAGCTGAGAACGTAAGGCTTTGGCAAAATACAATGTCACCTTCTCCTACCCCTGCAGCTTTAAGTGCCATGTGAATAGCAGCTGTTCCAGAAGAAAGAGCTGCAGCCGACTTCGCCCCCACCTTCGCAGCAAGTTCCTGCTCAAACTCATTAACGTTCTCCCCA